>DEMY01000051.1:52155-52575 GCA_002359425.1 Clostridiales bacterium UBA2658 | reverse complement strand
CAGACAAGCCGCAGGTCGGGTGCAATGGCGAGCTGCCAGACGAGACCCTTTTCCGCCAAAACCGGTTCAAACTCCGAGGCAGTCTGTTCGAGCATGCGCGTGAGACTCACATCCTCCGTCTCCAGCTCCATGTGCGAGAGGTTGAAGCGCGTGATCTCGAAAAACTCGTTGATGAGTTCCTCCAGCCGCTCGGCCTTGTCGAGCGCAATTCCGGTATATTTATCGCGCAGCTCAGGCGAAATGTCGGTTTCCTCCCGCAAAAGCGAAAGATAGCCGATAACCGAGGTCAGCGGCGTTTTCAGGTCGTGCGCAAGATAGACGACAAGGTCGTTTTTGCGCTGCTCGGCGTCCTTCGCGGCGCGGGCATTGCGCTCAGACTCAAGCTTTATGAGGTTCAGGCGCACTTCGGCCTCATGCAGC
>DEMY01000051.1:46724-52140 GCA_002359425.1 Clostridiales bacterium UBA2658 | reverse complement strand
TTTGAAAATACTGTGCGAGCTTATGCTCGTGGACGAGGATGACGACGATTGTCCCGAGGATCCAGAAAGCGATCAGCGTCAGCGGCATATTGTTCGATAGCCCGGTGCCGATCCTGTAAATGAACTCATCCCCCTGCCAGACGAAAAAGCGCGCGCAAATCCACTGCCCACCGACCAAAACGAGGACAAGAACAACCGTGAAGACAGCCTCTGCCGCGACAAGGCGGCCGACCGTCAGCGAGCTTGCACTACGCGCGATCGATTTTTCGGCCTTGGCTCTCCTACTCAATGGTGTACCCCACTCCCCAGACAGTTTTGATAAATTTCGGTCTTCGCGCAGGCTCGCGCAGCTTTTCGCGCAAACGGGCGATGTGCGCCATGACCGTGTTGTTATTGTCAAGATATTTTTCGCCCCAGACGGTCTCAAAAAGCTCCTCGGATGAGACGACCTTCCCCTTGCGCTCACAGAGATACCATAAAATCGAAAATTCTGTCGGCGTTAAAGAAAGCTCCTCTCCGTAGAGCGTGCAGCGGTGCGTGTCCCGACAGATGGAAAGGCCGGAAAACTCGAACTCCTCCGTCTCCTGCGGGACTTCCTGCCGGTCGTAGCGCGTTGCTCTGCGAAGCTGGGTCTTTACGCGCGCGACCAATTCCAACGGATTGAACGGCTTTGTCATATAGTCGTCCGCGCCGAGTGTAAGGCCCATGATTTTGTCCATATCCTCCACGCGCGCCGTGAGCATAATGATGGGGAAAAGGTGCTTTTCACGAATTTTCTGGCACAGTGCGAAGCCGTCCATGTCCGGCAACATCACATCCAACACCGCGAGACTGACATCCTCGCGCGAAATGCAGGCGAGGGCATCCGTCGCGTTGTAGAATTTTCGGACCTCGTAGTTTTCGTTCCGCAGACAGACCTCGACAAGATCGGCGATCTCCTTTTCGTCGTCCACGACCAAAATTTTCTCCATAGCTCCCTCCGAATTTTTACTCTTCTGTTATGTCCGGGATATTATAGCACAAATATACGAAAAATTCTATCCCCAGGGGTGGCTTGCAGCCGCGGTTAAAGCGTGTATAATAAAATCATGTTGTACAGCAGTTCCTCTTTTGTCTCCTCACTCCATCTTCCATCTGCATCAAAATTCCCGCCTTTGGCGGGAATTTTTATGCCTGTTACCTGCCGTTTCTCTGGGAGATGCCCTTGATGGCAGAGATAGCCCAATCGAAATCGCGGGCGGTGACGACGCTGCCGCAGTACGGGCACCTTGCGCTCTGGTTCACATCGAGCGGCGCACCGCAGGACGGACAGCGCTTCGCATCCGTCTCGTGCGTTTCGTCTGGGGACGGGGTGTTCATGCCCTTGGAGCGGATGAGGGTCCACTCGTAGGTCATAAATTTTTCCATACTCTTGGAGCCGGTCACAAGCTTTCCAGTCTTGTCGTCGAGCGTATAGTCAACAANNCAACAATACGCGTATTCACGAGGGCAACAATCGCGTCGTTCGCCTCGTCCTCGCGCCAGCCGGAGAAGACGACGCTCAGAACGGCGATACGCTCAATATAATTCGTCTGGCCGCTTCTGCGCAGCTCGTCGAGCTGACGGTCAAACTGGGTGTAGAGCGCATCGGTCATATAGGGGCGCAAAGGTTCAAAGTCCTTCGCCTGCCACGCAGCCTGCATTTGGACATAGAGATTTGAAAGCTTTTCCTTGAACGCCTGTTCGCGGAAGTTCGGGTCGTTTTCCGTAAGGGTCGAGACGGGCTGCAATTCGCCCTCGTTCTCCCCCGGCTCATAGGTTCCGCCCTGCATGACGTTGAGCTGGCTCTGGCGGACGATGCGCGCGATGATCAGAATAATAATGACCGCCGCAACAATCGCAGCGGCCCCGCCGCCGCTCCCGTCGTTGTCGCCGCTTCCACCGAAAAAGACGTAGCTTCCGCCGCCCGAGCCGCCAANNCCAATAGCTGGATCCGCCGCCATAGCTCGAGTTGCCGGAGAAATTGCCGGCGTCAGCGATCGCGGGAACCGTCATAAGGCCGACAGCCAGAAAGACGGTGGCAAGGAGTATGTATAATTTCTTTTTGTGTTTCATTGTCTTTCTCCGTTTCCCGGGTAGATGACTACATTATACAGGAAATGCCCGTTTTCGCAAGCCTTTTCTTCATCGCTTTGTCATATCGGTGCAAAAATTGCACTGATATTGTTCTCCGATTAAGACATTATCTTGCGAAAAAACTTGCAATTTGGATAATTACACGTTATACTCTCTCTTGAGGTGATCGAAATGGACAGTAATCTGGGCGAAATTCTCTGTGCCTGTAGAAAGAAAAAAGGTGTCTCTCAGCGGCAGCTCGCGTCTCTTTTATCCAATCGCGGCGTCAGGGTCACGAATCAGGCCGTCTCCAAATGGGAGAGCGGCGCTTCAATGCCAAACGCCGCGCAGTTTCTGCTGATTTGTGAGGTTCTCGAAATCGTCGATATCAGCGGCATTTTTCTCAGCAAGAGCTATGATCTCATGGCAGGGCTGAACGAGGAGGGCCGCGCGCGCGTCTTTGAATACGCCGACATGCTCCGTGACAGCGGCAATTTTGACGCCCCGAACTACACCGGTCCGCGCGGTACCCGCGTGCGCACCCTTCCGGTCTATGATCTTACGTCGGCCTCTGGCCGCGGAAAGCTCTTGGATCTGCCAGACTATAAGCCCATGCAGGTCGGCAGCGAAGTCCCGATGTCCGCAAACTTCGGCGTTGTTATCGCCGGAGACAGCATGGAACCGGACTTCCACGACGGACAGATTGTCTGGATCCACCAGCAGTCCCGCCTTGCACATGGGGATATCGGCGTTTTTCTCTATGAGGGTCTGCCCTACTTCAAGCGTTTGCGCGACCGTGTCGGCGGTACGCGTCTTCAGTCCGTAGACTCCCACCACCCCGACGTCATTATCTCCGACCCCGGTGCGCTCGTGACGCTTGGAAAGGTTGCGGAATAATCGACGGATAGAATCGTAATTCGTAATAATACTCTTATAAAATATATTACAAAACTGCCGTCGGCATTGATTGAATGCTGACGGCAGTTTTTCTTTTTTCTTAATGATCAAAGGCCGAGTCCGCCTAAATTCAGCCCGCCAGTGAGCTTGGACATGCCCTCGTTCGCGGCGACGTCCGCCTGGCGAAACGCCTCGTTCACGGCAGCGATGATGAGGTCCTGCAACATCTCGACATCCTCAGGGTCAACAGCGTCCGGCTCAATTGTGAGGCCCATAAGCTCGTGCTTTCCGTTTACAACTGCGGTCACAACGCCGCCGCCTGCGGTCGCGGAATACTCTGCTTTTTCAAGCTCCTCCTGCATTTTTATCATGTCGGCCTGCATCTTCTGCGCCTGCTTCATCATATTCATGTTCATGCCGCCGCCACCGCCCATGGGACCGCCGCGAAAATTACCCTTAGCCATACATTTATCCTCCTACTATGTTCGTTTATTCAAATTTGACGTTTCCAAATTGTGAAAGATCCGCTTTCAGTTTTCCGGTATCAGCTCCCTGCTCGCCCTCGGACAAAATAATTTTGACAGGAACCGCCCGGCCCGCCGCCTCGGCTGCTGCGGCACGGATCGTTTCCAGCACCGCACTCTGTTCGAGCTGGGCCTTGCCGAAGCCGTTGGCAACCCCAATCGTGAGGGTCGTGCCGTCAAAGCTGCCGCTCGTCTGATTCTTAACAATTACCATCTGCCCACGTTGAAGCTTCTTGGACAAGAGCGCCACGACCTTTGGCCAGAGCGCATCGTTTCCACCCGAAACGGATGTGGATGACGGGGCTTTTTCCTCAGTAGGAAGGGTCTCCTCATCCGAAAACTTGCTCATTTCCTCCCCCGGCAATTCGGGTTCCGTCTCGCGTGCGGGTCTTTCCCGCTTCGGCTCTGGAGGTTCGTCCAAGTCGAAAGGCGGCTCGTCGTCAAGCGGCGGCTCTTCCCGTTTTGATTCGGGTTCGCGGACAAACGCTTCCCGCCTTGACTCCGGCGACTCCTCCAAATCAAAAGGCATTTCCTCCCGCTCCCGTTCGTGTGGCAGCGAGGAAAATGTATCTTTTTCAGCGATTTTTAGCTCATTGTTTTCCGGTCTCGAAACAAAAGGCGTGCAACCTTCTATATTCGCCGTGTCAGTGCGTTTTCCGCACCGATAAATTTCATTGTGTAAAATTTGCACCGCTCCGTTTTGAACAGCATCCTCCAGCTTTGCGACGCGGGCTTTTAGAACATCCAGACTGTCCCCAAGTTCGGGGTGGCTGAGCATAACGATACAAAGCTCCGCCGTCGTGCGCGGATCCCGTCCGTCGCGCAGGGAGGCAATGTGCGCCTGCACGATATCAATGTCCGCAATAAGCGCCTCTTCCTTCATGCACTTGGCAAAGCTTTTCAGTGTCTCCTGCGAGAAATTGCCGGACAGCAGCCCGTTCCCGCCCTTCGGCGCGACCTTGCATATGAGGATATCGCGCAGCAAGGCCGACAGCTCCCGCAACAGCGAGACCGGAGCCTTCCCATCCTGCCACAAGCCTGTAAAGATAGAAAGTGCTGATTCCGTATCCCCATCAGATATTTTTTCTAGCAGTTCTGCAATGCGCAGGTTGCCCGCGAGTCCCATCGCCGACAGGACATTTTCCGCTGTGATATCCTCATACCCGGCGCACTGATCCAGAAGAGACAGTCCGTCTCTCAGCGCGCCGTCGGCAAGCCTTGCCAAAAGATCGGCAGCGTCCGGCTCGAGCTTCATGCCCTCCCGCTCCGCGACATAGCGGATGCGGCCCGCCAGAGCGTCCGGCGCGATGCGCTTAAAGCTGTGGCGCTGGCAGCGGGACAAAATGGTCGCGGGGACCTTTTGCAGCTCCGTCGTCGCCAGAATAAACAGAAGGTGTTCGGGCGGCTCCTCCAAAATTTTTAGTAGCGCGTTAAACGCCGAGGTCGAGAGCATGTGAACCTCATCAATAATGTACACGCGCTTTTTGACCGAGACCGGCGAAAAGACCGCCTCGTCCCGCAGAGCGCGGACGTTGTCAACGCCGTTGTTGGACGCGGCGTCAAGCTCCACGACATCCAAAATCGAGCCGTCTTCAATGCCACGGCAGCTCACGCACTCGTTGCAGGGGTTTCCATTTATGGTGTGTTCGCAGTTGACAGCCTTGGCCAAAATCTTTGCACAGGTCGTCTTGCCGGTGCCGCGCGTGCCAACAAAAAGGTAGGCATGGCTCAGGCGGCCGGTTTTGACCTGATTTTTGAGCGTTTCTGTGATGTGCTCCTGACCGACGACGTCGTCGAAGGTGCGGGGACGCCACTTTCTGTAGAGTGCCTGATACATTAAAAGTCCCCTCCTCCGCGATTTTTGCACAATTTTATGTACTGACAGAATAGTTTCGTGGGCT
>DEMY01000051.1:26166-46669 GCA_002359425.1 Clostridiales bacterium UBA2658 | reverse complement strand
TTCCCCGCCTGACATGGTTCACAGGCTTCCGTTGCGCAAGACCGGGTCTTCAACGCCGCTTACCTGGGTCAGACGACACATCAAATATCCGGGGGTGGGAATTCATCCCTGCTGTAGCGGATTGCAGGTATAGGGCACCGCTGGCTCCCCGACTAGTGCAGCCTTGTCACGGGCCACGTTTGTTTATTCTACTACAGAACCCGAAAAATATCAATATCCAGCTAAAAATATTTTGACAAACGGAAAAAATGTGCTATAATAACACTCGCGAGTCGTATTAAGCGGTTCGTAAAAAAAGACATGGGCTCGTAGCTTAGCTGGTAAAGCGCCGCGTTCGCAACGCGGAGACCGAGGGTTCGAATCCCTTCGGGTCCACCACCCTTTTTGGCGAGAAAAGATGCAGTCGGNNTTTTTCCGAAGATGCAAAACGGGGTTTTCGAGTAACTGGAGGGATTCGAACTCTCCGGGCACAGCCTTGTTGTCGGAGTAAGCAAGCTTGACTGACGCCGCTTTTGATTTTTTCAAAGAGGGCACTTTTTCACATATCAAACAAAATAAACAGGAAAAAAACAGGACATCAGTTTGTCGGCGATTATGCCGGTCAAACCGATGTCCTTTTTGCGTTTCACGACTAGGATGAGTTTTTTATGGACAGAAAACAAAACCACAGCTCGGCTTTCTTTTCGGACCTCGCGCTTCGGCTGAAAGCAGAGGGTATTAGATATCTGCCGGAGGACGGCGGTCACCTGCCCGTCTGTTTCGGCGGCAACGAAATCTGCGCTGTGCTACCAAACGGCGGAGGCCGGAGCCCTGCTCCGTCGTGTCGGAGACATTGCCACAAAGGTCCTCGAATNNTGCACCGCCGCTCATAGCCTCAAGCCTCAGCGCGCCCTACCGCCTGCTCGCCGAATTCAACGGCGTTGTGCTCGGCGGTATGAGCACGGAGTTCGGCACACAGTTTACAACCTGGGAGCGCAGCGGCGACGGGCTCTTGTTCGGCCACTACTTCGACGACAATGATTATGCCGCCGCTAAGCAGGACTTTGTCATTCGCGCGGGGCTCATTGAAACCGTCCGTTACTGCCTGAAAGAAACGCTGGAGTGCGGCAATCGCAGCTTTGAGGATGAGAATGAAATTGAAGCGCTGTGCGGCAAAATCGCTCAAGTCCTGCCTGAACCGCCAGCCAAGTCCGAAGAAGCGTGCCTAGCCTTGATGAACCAGACAATGTAATTCAAGAGCGCCGTTTGCGGGTAAAGCCGCAAACCGGCGCTCTTTTTAGAAAGGACAATCCCGATGAAATTAGACGAGATCTGTACAAACAGCGTCAGCCGAATGTATGCGCCCTCTTGTCCGCCGGAGCCACCGAAAAAGCCGGTCTGCACCCGCTTCGGACGCTGCATTGGCTGTCCCTATCCCAGTCACGGCTTTATCTGCTGGCATCCCGACGGAAGCTGCATGCGCTTTGACAAGCCTGCGGGAGAGGAACCGGCGGCCGAATGATGCGCGCCGTTTTGAGCAATGAACAGCATTACAAATACGAAGCCGTCTCTATAGATATTTGATACTGACTCCATTTTTCAATGAGGCATTCGTATTTTGGAAGGCGAAAAGTCTGAGTTTGTTCCTCAAGCTTCTTGGGATTATGGTTACCTGCCTGATCTGCTGTAATTCTCTTGGCTATGACAACCGTTTCGTCTGACCCAGTACAACAAAATTCGCCTTTTACAATAACATCTTTATTTGTTTCATGTGCCAAAAAATTGCTTTCATAGCCCTTAAGCCAGAGCAAAATTTGCCGCAGGCACAATTTTTATATCGGAGGAAGTTATTATGGAAGGTTTGAAAATCACGGACATCACCGACCCCGGGCTCAAGTTCTCTCCGCTTTACGACGAAAACGACACGCAGACCGTCGCGTGTGAAAACGTTTTGCTCTCCGTCGGCCAGAGCATTCTCTGGGGCGATTTGCTCAAGGGTACCAAAGTCGAGCTTGGCCGCGGCAACGGCGCCGTTGCCGACGCCGTCACCTACCAGACCACCGAGCCGGACATCTTCGTCGGCGGCGACGTCTATACCGGCCCGAAGTTTGCCATCGACGCCATTGCCGCCGGCAAGGAGGGCGCGGTCTCTATCCACCGCTTTGTGCAGCCGCAGAGCAACCTTCTCATTGGTCGCAATCGCCGGCAGTTTATCGAGCTTGACAAGCAGAACGTTGCCATCGCCCTCGGCAGCTACGACAAGACCCCACGTCAAATTCCCGGCGTGAAAAAGAATGTCGCAAAAAGCTTCCATGACGAACGCGAGCTCTTTACCGAGGAACAGGTCAAGGCCGAAACGGCCCGCTGTCTCGGCTGCAGCGCGTCCGTCGTCGACCCGAACAAGTGCATCGGCTGCGGCGTCTGCACCACGAAGTGCGCATTCGACGCCATCAAGCTGCACCGCGAGCACCCCGAATGCAGCAAAATGGTGGTTCCTGAAGACAAGGTCAAGACGCTGCTGCCCTACATGGCAAAGCGCGGCGTCAAAATCCTGTTCAATAAGGAAAAATAAGAAGCAATGCACGAATTAGGAATCGTATTTCATATCATCAAATCCGTGGAGGATATCGGTAAGCAGAACGAACTCACAAAGGTCTCGAGCGTCACGCTAGAGATCGGAGAGGTTTCCGGCGTTGTTCCGGCATACCTGACGGACTGCTGGAAGTGGGCTGCGGAGAAATCCGAGCTTCTCAAGGGCAGCAAGTTGCGCGTCTAGCAGATCGACGCCATAACGTACTGCGAAAACTGCGGAAAAACCTATTCCACGGTGCAGTACGAAATATCTGTCCTCACTGTGGCAGCGACAAAACCTGGCTTTACGCGGGCAACGAAGTCAACATCAAGGAGATAGAAACCTGCTAAAACAGCGCATCAGCCCCAGCGTCTCAGCTAAAATGGGGACCAAAAAAATAGAATCCGGATTACCGGGAAAACCGCAAAGATGCCGTTGAGACCGGCCCCTCCCCCCTGCAAAACGACCTGTCCGGCGCATATCGCCGTTCAGGGCTACATCCGCAAGGCCACTGAAGAAGATTATGCGGTCGCGCTTGAGCTCATCGAAGGAAAACCCGTTCCCAGCCATCTGCGACCGCATCCGTCCACACAAGTGTGAAAACGGTGTACGCGCGGCGAGCTGGACGTCGCCATCGATAAGATCAAAAAGTTCGTCGCCGGCAAGGCGCCCGACACCGATTCCACCCTTACGGGCGAGAAAAGATGCAGTCGGCTCAAACGCCGGCTGCATCAGGTTTTTTCGGGGTTTTAAGGACCCTGAATCTTTTGTGTTTTTCCGAAGATGCAAAACGCAGTTTACGGGTAGCTGTAGGGATTTGAACCCTCCGGAGCATAACACCCGCTGTTGCAAATGAGCAGATTTGACCGACGCCCTTTTTATTTTTTCAAAAGGGGGGTTGCCGAAAACGCGGATTCCCAAGCGCTGCTCTGTCGTGTTGGAGATATTTGCGCTTTCTTTCGTACTCGCGGCAAAAGTCTGACTTTTGCCGCAAAGAGGAGGCGCAACGCAGCGATATACGCACATTTATGCTCATTCTTTCACGCTAAGGAAGTAATCAGTCCAGGCGTGGCACTATCGGGAGCAAAATCTTCAATATAAAGCTATAACCCATACCCTGTTGTGAACAGCTTTGGGGCACAATCGACGGTTCCTAAAATACGGTAATATCAACAAATCTAAATGACCTTTTTGACTGTATACATAGAATCAAGAACAATCCAGTTTGGAGCAAAGTAATTGTTTGTCGTCCAATAGCTCACGCCAGCCAGATCATATTCATCCACAAGTTCTAATCTGGCTGCGATGCTTCTCGCATCATCAAACCAGACTTCGTGCAGTTCCCCTTCACTACTGTAATAATTGAAGAACGGGGCCTGCGAAACGGGATCGTATTGGATGTTGGCGCCGACTTTTGCGGCCAGCGAAACTGCGCCGTAGTTGGTCAAAATCCGAGCTGCGGAGCCTTTGACAAACGGAAGCGTCCAATCATATCCATAGTTCGGCATTCCCATCAGAATCTTTTCACTGGGAATGACGCCAGTTGCGTAGTCGAGCACCTTTCGTACCTGATCGACGGGAGCAACGGCCATCGCGGGACCGCGCAGATACCCCCATTCATACGTCATCAGGATGACATAGTCCGCGATTGCTCCGATCGACGGATAGTCGTGCGCCTCATACAAAAGGCCCTTTTGATTCGCTCTGTTTTTCGGAGCCAGCGCAACCGATACCTTATAGCCCAGAGGATGCAGCCTGTTGACCGCTCTGCTTATGAAATCCACAAGGTTTTGTCTGTCCTCAGGGAAGACATATTCAAAGTCAATAACCAGTCCGTAATAATTCTTTTCCTTCATAACGGCAATGACGTTATTGAGCAGAGTGTTCTGCACCTGGGTATCCGTCAGAATAGCGTTCGCCAGTTCACTGCTGAAGCCGGAACCCTCCTCGATATTTGTGATGACCATCAGAGGCGCAACACCCATATTCAGTGCCGCCGTGACAGGTCCCGTGTCGTTAATGGTTTTCAGGCTTCCGTCAGGCCTGACCTGATAGCTGAATATGCTCAAATATGCGAGGAATGGGGAAGTATCCCGCAAAACGTTCGGGGAAACGCTTGGAAATACAAAACCGTTGACCAGTATCTCCCGCCCTTTTGGGGGCTGGAGCGGGATGATTATCGTCTGTCCCGGTCGAATACTGCTTGGATCGGAAATCTGCGAATTAATCTGGATCAGCGTATTTAACGGTATTCCAAAATTCTGGGCTATGCTATACATTGACTGCCCGGGCCGAACCGTATAATTAAAAAAATCGCCGGGTATTACGATAGCCTGCCCCACAACAAGCTGTTCGGGATTTGTAAGCCGGTTTGCCGCAATGATTGTATCAACTGGGACTCCATATTCCCGGGACATTCTATATACGCTGTCCCCCGGCTTTACTACATGTATAATCAATCGAAACCACGCTCCTCTCACATAGTGCCGTCTGTATACCCACAATGTATGCTAATTTATATGTATGTATTTGACTGTGCAAAAGTGCATTAATCCGGTGTATCGGTAAAATAGCATACCATATAGCGCGGTCTGTTAATTTATGGATGAAGCATTCGGCGGACAAAAGGGTGTTACATGCTTGTCGTCGATTCAGCTAATCAACCTGCAGGTATTGATATATCTTGCGAGGTTTATCCAGCCATTAAATCAGCGGCCGATAGAATAGGCATTCTAATAGTTTTTATGTAAAAAAGTTGTATAGATGGTATCCCGCAGATGATTTTATTGATATATCAGCTGGGTCCATAAGACTACCGGACGATCCGGAACAAACGGATAAGCCGCTGCCGTGGAACGCACCAACTGAATACCGTGTCCCTACAAAGGCCCGCCGAAGCTTAAACTTCAGCGGGCCTTTGTGTATCCAAAGATTTGATGCTTACGGAGTACCACTTAATTTGCCTGTCTGTCGGGCAGAAGTCTTGGCGGGAGCACAATGAGGCTCGGCGGAAGCATGGGCACGAGCAGAGCCGCCGCCTCCGCCGAAGAGAGGTCGAACTTTTCGTCGAGCCAGTCCTGACACATGTCCACGGCCCCGTGGCAAAACACGCTTGTCTGAAACGCCTCCTGCGGCGAGAGATACCCATTACGGACAATATTTGAGGTCGTTTCCACAAGGTTATAGGAGTAGTTGTACATGAAGCAATTGAAGCTGTTTATGCCCTGCGTCTCAAAGCTTTTGCGCATTTCACTCGCGTGCGCCTGCATAAAGTCCAGAATGGCCTTGAAAAGCTCCTCCCAGGTGTAATCGTCGCGCGACTTGATGCTCGTGTCGATCACGAGCTGATAGTTGTAGTTCATGATGTCAAACTTGTCTAGGTAATATTTGTAAAATGTTGACTTCGCGATCTGCGCACGGCGGCAGATGCCCTCGACCGTTATCTTTTGCATGGATGTTGTTTTCAGCATGTCATTGAAAACACTGAGGATATATTCCTTTGTCTGGTTGATCATGACGATGCCCCCTCAAACAATCTGTAGTAATCGTATCATAATTGAACGAATAAGTAAATTCGTTCGTTGCCATCCGCGTTANNGTTAAATAATTTACAATCTTGAATAGAAAGCAACGACATATATAGAAAACAGCCTTACACATATCGGAGGTACAATATGGTCAGAAAAAATTTGCTCAAGCTGGTGAAGCACTGCAACATGTTAAACCCTGCGCCGACAGAAAACAGTCCGGAGTACCGCTTCCTCGACCCGCTTTTGTCGGATGAGATCATCGACTGCGCGCTGAAAATGAAGCTGCGCCGGCCCTACACAATCGGGGAGCTCGCCGCGCTGATTAAAAAGCCGCGCGAGGAGGCCCAGCGCATCTTTGACGAGATGGAGCAGATCGGTATTACAGAAGTACTCTATGACGGCGCCGAGCGGCGGGCAAAGCTCACAGTCTTTGCTCCCGGTATGTTCGAACTCATGGCGATGAAGCGCTCCGACATGGAAAAATATCCGCACATGGGCGAGTGCTTCGATGAGTATATCACAGGGCTCGGCAAAAAATTCTTCCCGCTTTTCCCGGACGGCAGCGGTCTTATGACCGTTGTTCCGGTCGGAAAGACCGTGGAACATGAGCCAAAGACCGCCGGAATCGAGCAGATCGAATACTGGATAAAGAAATACGACGGGCATCTCGCCGTCGGCAACTGCCAATGCCGGACGCTGCGCCGGCAGGCCGGGACCGGAACAGCGGATTTGTAGGGCGAGTGGTGCATTTCGCTCGGGAATTTTGCAGATCAGGTCATAAAGACCGGCAAGGCGCGCGCAATCACGGCGGACGAGGCGCACGAGATCGCTGCGCGCGCGGAGGAGCGGGGCTATGTGCATCAGGTGTCGAATATTGACGGCCCGCGCGCGTCCGTTTTCATCTGCAACTGTAACCCAGACAGCTGCCTCGCCCTTCGAACCTCCACACTGCTCGGCGCGCCGAACTTTTCCCGTTCCAATTTTGAAGCGCACGTGGACGCAGAAAAGTGCGTCGCCTGCGGCTGCTGCGTTGAGGTCTGCCCCGAAAACGCTGTTTTGCTCGGACGTAAGCTCTGCGAAAAGACGGAGACGGTCATCCCCGAAACGCCTGTCAATATCGACCGGCACCTCGGAAAAAAGGCATGGCAGCCGGACTTTTTGACGACACGGCAGAATGTCGTGTCCGAAACCGGCACCTCGCCCTGCAAAACCGCCTGTCCCGCCCACGTGCCCGTGCAGGGCTATCTGAAGCTTGCGGGCGAAGGCAACTATCGGGACGCGCTTGAACTCATCAAACGTGAAAATCCCTTCCCCGCCATCTGCGGCCGCATCTGCCCACACAAATGCGAAGCTGCCTGCACGCGCGGCCTTTTAGACGCGCCGGTCGCCATCGATGACGTCAAGCGCTTCATCGCCGAGCAGGATATGAAAGCCGAAACGCGCTTCGTTCCCCAAAAACGTTTTTCTGAGGGCAAGAAGATCGCCGTAATCGGTGCCGGCCCCGCCGGTTTGTCCTGCGCCTATTTCCTCGCACTCTACGGCCACGAGGTCACCGTTTTTGAAAAGCAGGCGCAGCTCGGCGGTATGCTGAAAATGGGCATTCCGTCCTTCCGGCTGGAAAAGGACGTTGTCGATGCGGAGATCGACGTTCTGCGCGCACTCGGCGTAGAATTCAAAACCGGCGTCGAGGTCGGCAGGGACGTTACGATTGAAGGCCTCCGCAGCGAGGGCTACAAGGGCTTTTACCTCGCCGTCGGCGCGCAGAACGGCAGAGCGCTCGGCGTTGCGGGCGAGGACGCGCCAGAGGTTATTTCGGGCGTTGAGCTGCTGCGCAGCGTTTCGCTCGGCACGCCCGCGAAACTCCACGGAAACGTCGTCGTCATCGGCGGCGGCAACGTGGCGATAGATGTTGCGAGAACTGCGGCGCGTCTGGGCGCGGAAACGCTTACGATGTATTGCCTTGAGTCCCGCGAAGAAATGCCGGCGCTCGACGAGGAGATCGCCGAGGCAAATTCTGAGGGAGTAGCCATCGAAAACCGCTTCGGGCCAAAGCGTATCCTCACCGAAAACGGCAGAGTCACCGGCGTCGAGTTCAAAAAAGTGCTTTCCGTTTTTGACGGGAGCCACCGCTTTGCCCCGCAATATGACGAGAACGATACCATCACCGTTCCCGCAGACTTCGTCCTGCTCTCCATCGGCCAGTCGATTGACTGGGGCGGGCTGCTCAAGGGTACGGGTGTCGTCGTCGGCGCGGGCGGCAGAGCGCAGGCCGACGGCTTTACCTATCAGACCGGCGAGCCGGACATCTTTGTCGGCGGCGACTGCTGCACCGGCCCGAAATTTGCCATTGACGCCATCGCCGCCGGAAAGCAGAGCGCTGAGTCGCTGCACCGCGCGGTCTGGCAGGGACACGATCTGTTGCTCGGCCGCGACCGCCGCGAATATTTCGAGATCGACAAGGAAAACGCGGTCATCGCGAATTACGACAACACCCCGCGCCAGAGGCCAGCGTATATAGCCGAAAATGAAAAGAGCTTTTCCGACACCCGCGCCACGCTAACCGCCGAGCAGGTGAAGGCCGAGACTGCCCGCTGCCTTACCTGCGGAGCTGCGCGCGTGGACAAAAACAAGTGCATCGGCTGCGGCGTTTGCACCATTCAGTGCAAAATGGAGGCGATCAG
This sequence comes from Clostridiales bacterium UBA2658, assembly GCA_002359425.1. Taxonomy (GTDB): domain Bacteria; phylum Bacillota; class Clostridia; order Oscillospirales; family Oscillospiraceae; genus UBA2658. The sequence continues at coordinate 37,907 of DEMY01000051.1, read as the reverse complement.
GCTAACAAAGGTGCGCGATGATTTCGGCGTGACCTATGAGAAACTGCCGCTCACCATCGCCAGCTATGCCGTCAAGCGCGAGGCGCGGATCGCTGCCCGGACGATAAAAGATGGGTTTTCGAAATAATCTACCGAATCAAAAAGCATTTACATCTAAAAGATGCGCTGCCCGCGAAATGTGGGCAGCGCATGCTGCATTCATATGAAGATTGTCGTGTGGCCTGTTCGGCACTCTTACGGGCGGAAAGCGAGCGTAGGCTGATGAAATATTACGGCGCGGACGATGCGGTGAACCTAAAGGTACGCTCGTACAATTTCACCGCCGAGGTGCAAAACGGCAAGGTGAGTCCATTGGGCTACCGTATGCGCCATACGAAAAAACACATTCTTTTGTGTTCTTGACAGGCGTCACCTATCATATTTCAGAACTATGCATATCCCGTAAATACCCAAAAGTGTTTCAAATCAGCTCCTATTCTTTTTCCTACTTCTTAAAATGATACAAGACGGATACCATCCCGCTGCGTCCATGATACAACCGCTGTATAAAGTTAGGACTACACGGCGGTTATTTTATAAAAAAGGCGGGGAAACCATGTTCGAATTTGTCACGGAAGATACACTTTTAGAATACGAGACATTTGTTCAGTCAAACCCGAAAGGGCACTTCGCACAAAGCTGTCTATGGGCGCATCAGAAGCCTATGTGGGAGTGGGATGCCGTGCTTGTGCGGCGGGATGTGGCGGTCAAAGGAACGCTCGCGCTTCTAACGCGAAGGGTTCCCGGCATGAAGCGCACGCTGATGTACGGCTGCCGGGGACCGGTCTGCGACATACACGACCGCGAGACCTTCGCGGAGCTTATGAACGGCGCCAAAGCGCTTGCACGAAAAAAACGGGCCTTTCTTATCCGGCTCGACCCCGACGTTCCATCATCCGACAAGGATTTTTGCGCGATGCTCGCCTCCTTCGGCTTTCGTGGTACAGGCGGCAAAAACTTTGAAACCATTCAGCCGCGCTACGTCTTTCGTCTGAACCTCGCGGGTAAAACGGAGGACGAACTTCTCGCGGGTTTTCACAAAAATGGCACTACAATATTAGGCTCGCCGAACGGAAGGGCGTTACGGTGCTCGTCTGCGGAAAGGAGCAGTTACCGACCTTTGCTACGCTTATGCGGACTACCGGGCTGCGCGACGGCTTTGTGACACGGCGGCCGGAATATTTCTCTGCGCTTTTAGATAATCTCGGCGGGCACGCACGGCTCTACATGGCATTTGCGCCGGACGATACGCCGATCACTGGGACAATCGCAATCCATTACGGGGACAAGGTCTGGTATCTCTACGGTGCTTCGTCAAACGAACGCAGAGCTCTCATGCCGGACTATCTGTTACAGTGGCGCATTCCTTCAGTGTGAGCAAGACTTCCGCGCCGTTTTGCATGACAAGGCGCGACTCTGTATCAATTGTAACGTCGCGGATGGTGAAGACGTTGTCGAGCTTGTGATAGCGGCGCAGAACAACCTCCACTCGCGCTAAAAGCTCGACGATATCGAAGGGCTTCGTGATGTAATCCTCGGCTCCCATTTTAAGACCTTTCACCCTCTGCATGTCTCGCCCATTGCAGTGATGAAAATGACCGGCAGATCGATGCTGGCGGCGTAATCCATTAGCTCGTATCCACTTAAAAGCGGCATCATAATGTCCAAAAGCGCCAGATCGAAGCGCACGGATTCCATGAGGTCTGCCGCCTGCTCCCCGTCAAGGGCGCAGGTGCACTGATAGCCCGCTTTCGTAAGACTCACTCTTATCAGATTGGAGATCGCCTCGTCATCCTCCGCAATCAATATTCTCCACATAAGTTTTCCTCCTGCCAGCCAGCTTAAAGCAAAGATGTATCCAATTGGTATCACGATCCGTTTTGTACTGCGACTTATTTTACCACGGCTCCGGCAAAACGTCGGTGTATTTCTGGTTATTCGCGTAAACTGCGAAAGGCAAGCCTTTATATCCGAAATCCAGATTATTCCCAAAAAAGATCGCGAATTTTATTCGGCCTTGCCCATCCGGGCAAGGTTATTTTCATAAGCGCAGTAATCCTGGGACAACGGGCCGCGTTACTCTTTTGCGCATTCCCTGAATAATTTTCTCGCTTACTGGAAATAATCAGGGTTGATTTTGGTTTGGAATATTTGAGGTATTATTATGATAATTGGAATTCCACAGGGCCTTTTGTATTCAAAATATCACACTTTTGCTACAACCTTTTTTGAGGAACTGGGCGCGGAGATCCTTGTATCGCCGGACACGAATAAACAAATACTGGACGAGGGTGTACATTTCTGTGTGGACGAGGCCTGCCTGCCGATGAAAATTTTTCACGGTCTTGCGGCGTGGCTGCGGGACAAATGCGATGCAATTCTGATTCCGCGATTTATCAGCATTGCGGAGCGGGAATATATCTGCCCAATGTTCTGCGGGCTCATAGAGGTGGTATCAAACGACATCCCGCAATTACCCCCTTTGATCGATACCCCAGTTTTATCGCTCAGTGATGAAAAGCTGTTTGAGTGGGCGCGAAGCGCGGGGGGCTGCGTTACCCACAACGAAAGCAAGATTGCAGCGGCTCTTGACACGGCTTTGCAGAAGCAGAGAGGCTCCGACCCAGGTTTTTACGACACAGAATACCCGCTGAAAATTGCCCTCGTCGGACATATGTACAACATATACGACAGCTTCATCAATATGGATATCAAAAAAAAACTGAACCAGCTCGGAATCGGTGTCGTCACTGCGGAGTGCGTTGACAGGGCGGATATAGAATCGGAGGTCGCTAAGCTTTTTAAAAAGCCTTTCTGGACCTTCGCACAGGAATTCTACGGCTCCGCGGTTACGATCAGCAAAACGCAGGCAGCCGACGGCATTATATATCTCTCATCGTTTTCCTGCGGCATAGATTCCATAGTGATCGAGCTCATTCAGAACGAAATTGGAGATTTTCCATTCATGGTGTTGAAGCTCGACGAGCATACGGGTGAGGCAGGAGCTGATACAAGAATCGAAGCATTTTCTGATATGCTGAAAAGGAGGTGCCGGATTGGTCGTAACCTTTCCTAATATCGGCAACATTGCGCCAGCGGCAAGAGCACTTTGTCAGGGCTTGCAAATCCCGTATGTTATGCCGGCAAAGAACAACAAAAGGACGCTTCAAATCGGCGCCGAATACTCGCCGGAGGAGATTTGCCTGCCATTCAAGATGATGATGGGCAATTTTATTGAGGGTATCGAAAAAGGCGCAGACACGATACTTACAACAGGAAGCTGCGGTCCGTGCAGATTCGGCGAATACTGTGAGCTGCAGATGAAAATATTGCGTAAAATTGGCTATGAAGATATCGATTTCGTCGTCGCCGACCTGTCCTCGGAGGTGGGAATGGAGGAGTTTAAATGCAGAGTCGGAAAAGTAGGCGCGGCTAGTCCCGTCAGCAGAACCGCCCAGTTCAAAGCGATACGCGACGCATACAGAACGGTGGAACTATGCGACAAAATTGACGCGCGCGCCTATTATCTCGCAGGTTACGAGCAAACCCCCGGCGAGTGCAAGCGGATATTACATGAATATAAAGACAGATTGCTTGAATGTGAGACCCCCGAGGAAACGCTCAAGCTTCTGAATGACTATAAGAGAAAGATGAGCCGTGTAAAAATCAGTCGCGACAAAGACCCCATAAAGATTTCGATCATCGGAGAGATATTTACGGTGATCGACCCATATTCAAACCTGTATATTGAAGAGAAGCTAATGGATTACGGCGTTTCGTCCATACGGAAGCTAACGCCGAGCTGGTGGGTAAAGGATCTAATGCTTAAGCCTTTCAAACTGAATTCTCTCGACATTAAGAGGGCATCACGGAAATACCTGCCCTACTCCGTCGGCGGGCATGGAAAAGAGTGCGTCGGCGAGGCCGTGCTCGGGAAAGAACAGGGAATGGACGGTGCAATCCAAATTCTTCCCCTTGGATGCATGCCGGAGGTCATTGCAAAATCGATCCTCCCAACGATCCAGATGGACAAGGATTTTCCCACAATGACATTGATCGTCGATGAGATCATGGGCGAAGCCGGATATGTAACGAGAATAGAGGCATTTATAGATATGCTGGAAAGTAGAAAACGACGCGGTAGTATGGGCAGAACAGTCGGTTTCTGATTTTATGCGAGAGGAGCGTTTTTTTGGAAGGAACTTATTATTTGGGGGTAGATGTAGGGNNTTGTTATCATGGACAGCCATTGCGCGGTTGTCGAAAAGCTCTACCTAAAAACCCGCGGTCGCCCTGTTGACGTGTTGAAGGAAGGACTTGGGACACTGGCTGAAAAGCTGGGCAATGTCAAAATAGGCGCGGTGGGAGCCACTGGAAGCGGGCGGCAGCTCGCCGGAATACTCATTGGCGCCGACGTGGTAAAAAACGAGATAACCGCCCATGCGGTCGCAACGTCCAGCGCGGTACCGGAGGTGCAGACGATCCTCGAGATAGGCGGTCAGGATTCCAAAATCATATTTTTAAAAGATGGTATTGTTTATGACTTCGCCATGAATACGGTCTGCGCTGCGGGCACTGGTTCTTTTTTGGACAGGCAGGCGTCACGGCTCAACATTCCGATCGAGGAGTTCGGGGGCTACGCGCTGAAAGNNAGGTATTTGCCGAGTCGGATATGATACACAAACAGCAGACCGGACACTGCAACGAGGATATCATCGCCGGACTTTGCGAAGCGCTGGTGAGAAATTATCTGAACAATCTGGCGAAAGGCAAAGAGATCTGCGGTCCCATTGTATTTCAGGGCGGTGTGGCTGCAAACATAGGTATCGCTGCGGCTTTTGAAAAAATACTCGGTAAAAAAATCATGATTCCGCAGTATTATGACGTTATGGGGGCATTAGGTGCTGCTATTCTGGCAAAAGAAGAGGTTGAGCAAACAGGCAAAGAGAGCCGCTTTCATGGCTTCGATCACATGAATGACGACTTCGATGTGCATAGTCTGGAATGTAAAGGCTGCCCGAACATGTGCGAGATAATCGAAATAAGTACGAATGGCGAACGGCAAGCATGCTGGGGCGACCGGTGCGGTAAATGGAGCGCGGTTTCAAGCAAAGTAGGCAGACATGCCTAATATGCGGCAACACGGGCCACTTTTTTTAAGTGGCCTGTGTTGTTTCATGAGACCGGCGAAGGTCTTTACATGGTTGGTAAGCAGCGCACGTCAGCCTCCTTCTTCATTCGTATTTTTTATTGGTTTCGTATATAAGACAAGTCTGATTTTATGAAATTGTGAAATTTCGTCTCGATCTGATTGCTTTTTTCAGGAATCATGTTGCGCCCTCTGTTAGGCGGGCCGATAAATTCTGATTTGACGAGGAGATTTTATAATACACATTGACTATTATAACGTCGGGTTGTAAAATAACATTGAATTTATTAAGATTGGAGTTGGAAAAATGCGCATTACTTCTTGCTGACAGTTAGGTATGATAAAGCTATTAAGCGGCTCAAGCCGCAGTTTTGTCGTGCCTGTGCAGGAAGGTTATGCGATTTTCAACTCTCACAATAGACCTTAGTCATAGACATGGCTTTGCTTCATCATGTAGTGGTTGTAAGAGTTAACTTTCTTGCAGCCATTATTTTTTACAGGAGGACAAAGCCTTGTCACTAATAAACATTCAAAACCTCACCTTTGCTTATCCGGGAAGCTATGACAATATTTTTGAAAACGTTAGCTTCAAAATTGACACGGATTGGAAATTGGGCTTCATCGGAAGAAACGGCAGAGGGAAAACGACCTTTTTAAATCTGCTGCTCGGAAAATACGAATATAAAGGCACGATATCTCACACCGTCAGCTTTGACTATTTTCCGTTCAAGATGCAGGATACGTCTGTGGATACCATCAGCATTGTGGAGCAGATTTGTCCAGACTATATGCACTGGCAGCTTTTGCGGGAGTTATCTTTGCTTGAGGCGGATGATTCGATTTTGTACCGCCCGTTTCATACGTTGTCAAACGGAGAGCAAACCAAAGTGTTATTGTCAGCACTCTTTTTAAAGGAAAACAATTTTCTCCTGATAGACGAACCGACGAATCACCTTGATCTGCGCGGGAGAGAACTTGTAAGCGATTATTTGAGCCATAAAAAAGGATTCATTTTGGTTTCCCACGACAGATCTTTTTTAGACGGTTGTGTCGATCATATTTTGGCAATCAACAAGAACGATGTGGAAGTCGTCCAAGGTAATTTTTCAAGCTGGTATCATAACAAACAATTACAGGATCACTTTGAACTCGTTGAAAATGAGAAATTGAAAAAGGAGATCAAGCGCCTTGAAGAGACTTCCAGAGAAAAAGCCGGTTGGTCTGATCGAGAAGAAACAAAAAAATATGCCACCAAAAATTCAGGGCTGCGTCCGGACAGGGGATATGTCGGTCATAAAGCCGCAAAAATGATGAGCCGTGCAAAAGCAATTGAAGGGCGTCAGCAGTCTGCAATTGAAGAAAAATCCAAACTATTAAAAAACCTTGAAACATCCGAAGATCTGAAGATATCACAGCTTGCTTACCATTCAGCGCGTTTTGTTTCTCTAAAAGACATTTCTATCGCGTATGGGCAAAATACCGTGTGCAAAAACATATCCTTCACTATCGAACAAGGTGACAGAATTGCGCTTATAGGTAGGAACGGCAGTGGTAAATCAAGTATTATTAAGCTGATTTGCGGTGAAAACATCCCATTTGACGGGGAATTTGAAAAGGGAAGTCAGCTGAAAATGTCCTATGTTTCACAAGATACCTCATTTTTACAAGGCAGCTTGACCGAGTATGCATTGGAAAATGCCATTGACGAAAGCTTGTTCAAATCTGTTTTGCGTAAACTGGATTTTTCCCGTATACAATTTGAAAAAGATATGAGTGATTTCAGTGGGGGGCAAAAGAAAAAGGTATTGCTCGCAAGAAGCCTTTGCGAAAAAGCACATTTGCTCATTTGGGATGAACCGTTAAATTTTATGGATGTAATTTCAAGAATGCAAATAGAGAATCTGTTGCTTGCATATAAGCCAACAATATTGTTCGTTGAACACGATCGTTCCTTTTGTGAAAACATCGCCACAAAAAAAGTATATCTATAGCTTTCTGTTATAAGCAGCAAGTTATCCGAAACCGCGCAGAGAAAAGCGTGCCCAGAAGCAAAAGCTTGAATGCGCAGGTTCAGGTAAGTGCCGAAAAACTGCGGACGGTTAACAGCGGGCTGCGGGGAAAGCATATGGCAGGTCCCACCATGCAGGAAGGGCTTATCAAGAGCTGTTTGGGCGACGGCAGGGCTATTTGCCGGGACAGGGCATAATGTGATTCACAGAGGCAATATTCCTCTGAAACTATATTCGCTTTACACCCCACCCCAGCATTCAAAAGGTGCGGTTCACAGGACAAAAGCCGATGCAATGGCCTCTGCATATAATTGAAATTGAGACAATATAAAAATACCGTCACCATAATAAATCGGTGACGGTATTTTTATATAAAGCTTTATATAGGGGCCTTCTTACACGGATTCGAGCCTATATTACGGGGCAAAGGGCAGACTATAATATTCCGGCAAAATCCAGCGCCAAAGAGCCTTGGCCGTGCGACTTGTGGCTTTACAAGGAGCGCCATCTTTCGAGTGCTTTTTCAGAAAATCAAGCCATTTCGGCGGGCCCCTACCCGCTATGACAAACTGGCTTCCAGTTTCTTTGCGTACGTTTTGCTTGCTGCCATCTGCATTTTGATGAAATGATACAGGGAAACGGATTTTATTACTTCTCCGCTGAAATCATGAACATGGGCGTGGATTTGTTTAGCAGCTGTTCCTTTTCATCATAGACCACGCTTCTCAGATCGGGCTGGCAAACAATTTTTGTGACACCTGCACGGAGGAGAACATCCAAATCCCACTGCGGGCGTATCTGTGCGCAGAGAGGCATACTCTTTCGGAAATCCTCCATTTCCTGCGAATACTGCGGCAGCGGCGAATCGGGATACAGAGCCTTATACTTTTCTCTGTCGGCGTCATATTCGCGCAGCTTTTCTTCGCTGAAAAAACGAATGTTCCAGTTTGCATCGAATACGAGAAGTCTGCCGCCGGGGCGAAGAACACGCAACCATTCATGATAGGCCTTTTCAGCGTCGACGATCGTCCATACGACGTTCCTGCTAACAATCAAATCAAACGACGCGTCAGGAAAAGACAGAGTCTGCGCGTCAGAAAGACGAAAATCAACCTGCGCGCCGTATTTTGCAGCGTTTGCTTTTGCCTCGTTGAGCATTGCCTCTGTGCAATCTACGGCAGTAACATCATGGCCTGCGAGCGAAAGGATGATTGCAAAAAAGCCCGGGCCGGTACCGACGTCCAATATACTCAATTTTCCGTCTGCCCCGGCGTTATTCAAAATCAAGTCTGTCCATGCCTGGCGTTTGAAGCTTTCAAGCTCGCCAATAATGCTGTTACTGTACTGAATTGAGCTATCCGTCCAGTTTTCCAGTAACATTTCCTGCGTCGTTGTCGTATTCTCTGCTCTCATTTCACATCGAGCCTTTCCCATTTTACAGGCGCGTAGTTGTTGACGCCTATTTCAAAACCAGTTACTTTCTGCGGGTTGACAGCAAAAGCACTGATCGGATAATAAACGGGGATGGTCAAAGCTTCTTCACTGATATAGGAAAACACCTTATCATATTTTTCCTGTCGGTCTTTTTCATCCATATCGGAAAGAGCATCGGCAATCATGAATTTCAAGCTGTCGTCTGTCCATGCTTTGGCGTAATCATGCTTGGGCAAATTATAGAAAAGCTCGCGCAGCGAACCGTGCGGAACCCATGAATCCGAAGAGGTACGCATAAGCATGAGATCAAAGTCGCGCGTATTTGTGGCCGAATCATCATAGCCGTTCTTATCGAGTATGTTCAAATCAAGCTTCATGCCGACCTCAGCATATTCTGACTGAAGGAATTCCGAGAGCGGCTTCCATTCCGGAAATTCATCGGTTGAAAGAAGCAGCTTCAGTTCGAGCTTCTTTCCATCCTTTTCAAGGATACCGTCTCCGTCGGAATCCGCATATCCAGCCTGCGCAAGAAGCTGCTTCGCCTTTTCTTTGTCATACGAGTAACCGTAATTGTTTTCTTCAGTGGTGTAAGGAACGCCTCTCTGGTAAAGGCTTTTTGCTTCAAGTCCGTTGTTTTCAAATAATTTCTCAGCGATCGCTTTTTTGTCGACAGCATAGTTCATAGCAAGACGAACGTTCTTATCCTGAAAAATGGGATTGTTTTGATTGAAAGAAATGAAATGTGAGCACATTGTGCCCTTTGTAAATACTTGAAAAGCATTATTTTTCTTCAGTTCGGTCAGACTTTCCATGGGGATTTTGCCGACAAGGTCGCCGCCAACCATATCGACCTCACCGCTTTGGAGCGCAAGCACTCTCGCTTGAGCGTCTGTGATTACCTTGAAGCGGAGACGCTGAATTTTGGGCTTCTCACCCCAATAATACGGGTTGGGAACAAGCGTAAACTCGGAATCCTTTGTATAGGATTCGAGCATCCACGGGCCTGTCCCTACGGGCTTTGTAAAATTGCCGTCTTTGATCGTAGAGGGGCTGAGGAAACGGACAGGGCGCGGATAGGTAAGCTCTGTCAAAATGGGATAAGCGACGTCTTTATAAACAATTTTCACGGTGTGGTCGTCAACGGCTTCCATGCTGTCCACATAAGTGGCTGAAAGCGTTGCGTGGCGGTCGTTATTGAGCCATCTTTTCATGTTAAAGATTACTGCGTCCGCATTAAAGTCCGTNNTACGCCTTTTCGGAGATGGAAGGTGTATGTTTTACCATCTTCGGAGATATCCCAGCTGGTCGCAAGCGCAGGCTCGATCTTACCGTTTCCGCCATCTTCCGTTAGACCGTCATAGAGCATTTTGTAAATGAAATGCGGACCGTTATAGGTTGCGGCGTCCAGCTCGTCGAAATCGCCGTCCCGATAAATTGCAACCGTTAGTTCTTTGTCCGATTTATTTCCGTTTTCATTTGCAGAGCTTGAAGCAGCCGACGATGCGCTGCTTCCGCAGGCGCTCAACGACACGGAGAGGCATAATGCTGCGGTAATTACTGGAATCAGCTGCTTTTTCATCTTTTCGATTTCCCCTTTATATTTCTTTTCTGTCAACAGAAATGACATGCAACAGAATGTCCGTTTGAAATTTCACGCAGTCCGGGTCTTTCTGCAAGGCATTTTTCCTTGCAATACAGGCATCTGCTTTGAAATACGCACCCGCGCTGCGGAACTTTTAATTCGCCGCCTTCCTTGAACAGGACCTTCTTTTCATTTTTAATTTCAGGATCGGGAATCAGCATGGCCGCAAGCAGCGCTTGCGTATAGGGGTGCAGCGCTTCGGAATCAGCATGCGGAAGGATCTCGACGATGTTTCCCAGATACATGACGGCGACGCGGTCACAAATTGCTTTGACGGCGGCTATATCATGCGATATGAACAAATAGGTGAAAGAATTCTTTTTTTTGAGATCGAGCAGTAACGCAAGTATTTGCTTTTTTAAAACGTAGTCTACACTGGAGACCGCTTCATCGCACACGACGAATTCTGGATTCATAATTAACGCCCGTGCGATTCCAACTCTCTGCCGCTGCCCGCCGGAAAGCTCGCTGCTGTATCTATAAAGATATTCGCTGCCCAGCCCCACCCGCTCAAGCATTGCACGTATTTTTTCATTCAACTCCGCATCAGACAACTTAAAATAGTTATCCAGAGGTTCCCGAACGATTTGTTTGACCGTGAAATAGGGGTTGAAAGAATTTGAGCTTCCCTGAAAAACCATTTGCATGTTCTGACGAATGCTGTTCATTTCATTGAAGGAATAATTTGTAATGTCTGTGCCATTGAAGCGTATTTTCCCTCGGGTCGGCCTTTCCAGCCTGAGAAGCAGCCTGCCGAGCGTGCTTTTGCCGCAGCCGGATTCGCCGACGAGACCAAGAATTTCACCTTTTTGTATGGTCAGGCCGACGTTGTAAACCGCATAGCTTCTAGCCTTACCCTTTTCGTAAGTCTTGCCGAGTCCGTCTACTTCGTAAATATTCACAATGTCACTCATTTCAGCTAAAGCGTTCTTGCGCTCATCAGGAATTTCGTATACGGATGTTGGGGCGAAGCAAAAACCCTGCGCACAGGTCCGCCCTCTACGATTTTGCCGTCCTTTATCACATACATATCGTCCGCAGTCTGGGCAACTACGCCTAAATCATGCGTAATCAAAAGAATCGCCACCCCCGTGTCTCTTATTCTGAGCAACTCCTCCAGAATAGCGGCCTGCGTTGTGAGGTCAAGCGAGGAGGTGGGTTCATCCGCAATGAGGACATCCGCATTCGTAACAATACCCATAGCGACCATGACCCGCTGGCACATTCCGCCGCTAAGTTCAAAGGGGTAGCTTTCGAGAATCCGCTCCGGCTCGCCAATGCCAACTCGCAGCAGCACATCCTGAAATTCTGCAAGCTTGTCCTTCATCTTGACTGTCCTGTCGTGCGTATGTACTGCTTCAAACAGATGATCCTTGACCTTGACTACCGGGTTCATGGCCCTGGTCGGTTCTTGAAAAACCATGGCGATTTCTTTACCGCGAACTTGTCTCATTTTCTTTTCAGACAG
>DEMY01000051.1:0-26119 GCA_002359425.1 Clostridiales bacterium UBA2658 | reverse complement strand
AGTTGAGACTCGCCCCGTCAACCGCTTTCACTACGCCGCGAGACGTATAAAAGTATGTTTTCAGATCTTCGACTTGTAAAACGGGCACTTCAGACATTAACGGTACCTGCTTCCTTGACAATTGCACTTTCTTCCGAAGTGGGTATCATCGCATCATTAAGGCCCTCGCCGAAAAGGTTAAAAGCCAGAACGACCATGACGATCACGAGCCCGGGCCAAACAAGCATCAGCGGGTAGGAACTGATATACTGCCTTCCGTCATTCAGCATCACGCCCCAATCAGCTGTAGGCGCCTGGGAGCCGAGACCGATGAAGGAAAAGCTTGCGACGTGAACAATCACTGCGGAAATTCGCAGGGTCGCATATACAATGATCGGTGAGAGCGTGTTTGGGAGAATGTGCTTCATAATGATAGCGATGCGGCTGTCTCCGGCGGCTTCGGCAGCCATAACGAACTCCGTCTCTTTTAGCTTGATGACTGAGCTGCGTACCATCCTTGCGAAGGGGGCCCACCAGAGAAAGATAAAAACAAGCATGAGATTGTGCAGGCTTGGTCCGTAAATACCGACGATCGCAAGCGCCAGCAAAGAGGACGGAAAGGTGGATGCAATGTCAACAAGCCGCATGATCAGATTGTCAACTGCGCCGCCTGCGTAGCCGGCCAGAACGCCAAGCGGAACGCCGATCGCAAGAATAACCACCGTAACAATGACGGCTGTGTACAGACTTGTCCGTGTCCCATATATGATGCGAGAGAGAATGCATCGGCCAAGCTGGTCCGTTCCCAGCGGATAGGCAGCGCAGGGGGACATCAGCTTTATGGACAGGTCCACTTTGTATGGATCGTGCGGCGAGACTTGCTCGGCGAAGGCGCCAAGCAATGTCATAAACAGAATTACAGCAAAGCCAAGCATGGCTGATTTATTGTGAAGCAGCTTTTGTAAAGTGTTTTGATTCATGTGCATTTCCTTGCTCATTCCATTTGAATTCGGGGATCGATATAGGTGTAAGCGACATCCAGAATAAGATTGATTAGAATGTATGTGACGGAAACGATCATAATATAGCCTTGAATGACGGGAAGATCCTTTTGTTTCATGCTTTCAACAGCGAATTTGCCAATGCCGTTCCATGAAAAAATCGTCTCACAGGCGATCTGTCCGCTTATCAGCTTTCCGAAATTAATGCCGACGAGCGTTATCATGGGCAGCATTGCATTTTTAAGACCGTGTTTTGCGAGCGCTTTGCCTTCGCTTAGGCCTCTTGCGCGCGCGGCTTTTATATAGTCAAATCGCTTTTCTTCGTCAAGATTCGACTGAAGAACGCGAACATATGTAGAGCCGTAAGGCAAGCTCAGTGTGAAGGCCGGAAGAAAAATATTGCTTATCTTGCTGCCGGAAATGACCGGCACGATTTTGAGAACAACGCCGAAAAGGTAGAGAAGCATCAGTCCGATCCAAAAGTCCGGCATCGTTGCGCCCACAGCCGATCCAATCCGTATCGCGTTGTCCAATGCTGAATCCTTATACCGGCAGGCAAGCAAAGCGAGGGGTATGGAAAACAATACAGAAAACAGCGTGGCGGCTAAAGCGAGCTTCAGCGTGGCCGGAAATCGAGTCATGATCTCAGTGGAAACCGGCTTCTTTGTTTGAAAAGAGACTCCGAAATCAAAGCGCACTGCTTTTTTCAGCCAATTTAGATACTGAACGGGAAGAGAATCATTTAATCCGAGTTCGTTTCGGACAGCCGCTATATTTTGCTCGGTCGGCTGGATGCCTTCGCTTTGCAGTGTAATTGTGGCTACATCGCCGGCGGATACATTGCTTAGAAAAAAAGCAAGGATTGTTACGACAAATAATATCGGAATGATTTGAATGACCCTTTTAAGGATGAATTTTAATCGCCGCATATGTATCTAGTCCTTTTCTGGATTGCTTGCAAATTTGCTGGCTATGTCTCAATAAACGGCTTGTTTTGGAGGCCAGAAATCAAACAACTCGATTATTCTAATGGAATAAATGTACTCTCACAAGCCCCAGGGGGGGATATTTTCGGCGGATCAAGAGATTGTACGCCGAAAACAAAATTAATTGCTCCCTAGAAAACCGTTTTTGCAGCGAATTCGTTTTTTAGCAGATTACTTTTCGCCTTTTCATCCATAAGCAGATACCCCTGAAAGCACGCTTTCAGGGGTATCTGCTTTGCCAACCAACGCTAATATATACCGCGCCGTTATTACCGCATGAGATATTCATGACCAGCATTGAAACCGGCGATTTTATGCGTGAATTGCCGCGTCGCCAGGCCCGGCGCACACACCGGTTAGATGCGGCGGCACAAGCACCGTCTCAGCGCAGGGAATCGAGCAACGCATTGATTTCCTTCTCCGTCATGCCGGTCACGGACAAGTCATAAACGCGGTAATGATCAGTCTCGTTCTTCAGGTCCGGAATAAGCATCCTTTGCAGCAAGCTGTCTTCCTCGCAGCTCTGACCCACAAGCGGGTCGTTACAGACGGTCACAGGGTCGATCTTTTGCCAGAGCATGATATACGTTTCGTTTTGCTTAAGCGCGGCGTTGTAATCCGTGTAGTACAGACCTTTTTCGTAACCCTTAAGTCGAAGCTCCTGCACCTTCAGCTTTTCCGAGCCGGTAATAGTCATCTCATTGCTATCTGCAAGGTAGGTGTTGAAACGAAAACGGTCGCCGTTATCTGCATACCAGAACAGGCTGACGCTGTCCGTCTGACGGACAAAGCTCTCCGGCAACTGATAGAGCCTCGCCGCAAAATCCCCGGTGTCGCTCTCTTTGAGGAGTGTCAGGTTCTTCGTATCCAGCGGCGTAAGGTAGGGGGACAGCGAGCCATGTGCAAAGCGGTAACGTTCGGGGACGCTCTCCGGGAGCAGGACCGGCTCGTTCGTATTGCGCGCCGCTTTGACAATTTCGTCGAGCGCGGTGCTGTTCATATCCAGCGCTCCCCAGCTTCCGCTGCTGCCGTTCTCGGAGGTTCTTTCTATTGCGGCGTAATACTGCCCGTAGCTGCCGCCGTTTTGCCACGCAGCTATCTTCGTGTCGCCCGTCGACTGCTTGTTCCAGTCGGTCTGCCAGTGGTCTCGGTCATCGTAGATATCTGCTGGCGGATCGCTGGGCAGCACCTCCATTGCCGCTCCGCCGTTCTTCGGCGAGTAGACCTCGCCCTGTGTCAGCTCTACGCGTGTGCCTTCGGGTGTGTAAACCGTCCAGCCAAAGAGCTTTCCCGCACCCATCAGGCACAGTATCGCCGTCGCGAGCGATACGGCGAGGATCAGCTTGCCCGAAGCTCTGCGGCGCGGCGCTTTCTGCGCGGCAATACCGTTTCGGATACGGGGCCAGAGATCGTATCCGGGCTTTGGCATCGTGCCGAAGGTCTCGCGGATCAACTGCTCATCGGCATCGAAGCGGCCTGTATTTGCAGCATTATTCATATCTTTCTCCTTTCACGGGCGCAGCGCGGCTGCCAGACGCTTTTTTGCGCGGGCATACCGGGTGCGCAGATAGGCTTCGGGCCGGTCTAAAACAGTAGCAAGCTCGGCATAGCTCAGCTCGTCCACAGCCCGGCCGAGTACCAGCGCACGGTCAAAGGGCGAAAGCCTCTGCAAAGCGGCAAGGCTCTGCTCCGAGAGACCGCCCGACTCCACTGCCCTTGGCATGGTCAGCGTCTGCTCTCTTTTCCTCGCGCGGAGCAGATCTATCGCCGTGTGGTAGGCGATCTTATAGAGCCAAGGCTGTAGCGGCTGCTTCGGTTTCAGGTACGCGCGAGCACGCCATGCCTTAATAAAGGTAAGCTGCACGGCATCTTCTGCGTCGGCTTCACTGCAGAGGATGCCGCGGCAGTAACGGAGCAGCGCGGGACTGTACGCATAGACGAGCGCTTCGAGCTGCGCCTCGCTTGCAAGCGGAGCAGTCAGCAGAAGCGTTTGCTCGCAGTCGGGTGTTGTCTCCGACAGGTTTGCCGCGATGGTTTCATTCAATTTGCTCTCCCCTTTCAGGTCGGATATTGGAACCGGTTCACCCTTTATAACGTCTACCGGCACAGTTTTGTGTCGTTTTGCTTAAAAATGTTTGCACTTTATTCTACCATTATAAGTGCATTTGACACGCTTCACAAATTCCGGTCGTGATTGCCGCCAGAGTGTGCTATGTTGTGTTTCAAAAAACGGAAAATGCAATTCTGGACGCAAAGTGATGCTGCCGGAGGCCTCATGGAACCGTACAGCAGCGTCACGGCCTTCATACACGACGGCAACGACCTCGGATTTGTTTTGGATGAGCGCGGTCAGGTAATACCGGACTTCACAGAGCACTACACCGCCACGCCGGAATTTGATGGCTGTCACACACCCGCCTTTGCGCTGGATATTTTGCAAAATTCGACTGTTACACATGCTGCGGCCGCAAAAGGAGCTGTAGCTCTGCATAGATGCGCTTTGCAAAAAGCACATTCCCGCTGCGAGGGAGTACATCGAACGCAAAACGCCGTCCGCTCCGTCCGGCAAAGCAGAAAACAGATGCAGCGTGGTAGCCTGTGACATTGCTGAAGTCGCAGATTCAGTCCCGTGACTACCATGTTCGCCGCATGTGCAGTCTTAGCCTCCGCATCCTCGTCTCTTTCCGTCGGAGGCCGAGACGCCGTAAGCAGGAAAAAGCACCGGGGGACGCGGACTTCCCCGGCGCAGTCACAACTGCCCGCAGTGCGGGCAGTTTCAGACATTCCAAAAGGCGTTTGCACTGCTTTTTAAGTCACATTTCTGTTATCCCATTGCTGATTTTGTCACTAGAATTTGGGGGTCGAGGAGGCAATCTATGTTGTTTAGCGCATAACGCAGTAGCGCCTTCGTTTTCTCTTGACAATCATCTCCAACAGGCGCAAACGGGCAGTTAAAGGGACAAATATAGTTTAATTCACAATCAAGGCATGGTCTGGTTTGATATGACACTTGGTCAAACAGGGGAAACAGTTTCTGCTTGTTTAAAATCAAACTATCGTCTGCAATATGGCCGATTTGGGTGCTCGTACTCTGAGGACAAGCATATACCAAGTTATCTGAAAAACTTAGTACATACATTGTCGCCAAATTGCAGCGGTTTTTCATGAGATATTGATAAGAAAACAAGCTGGAAAGATTGTATATAAGCCTATTGTTGATTGAAATGTTGTTACCAAACTCACGTTTTAGCATAAAGAATTGTTCAAACATTTCCGATAAGTCCACTTCTTGAGGCGTATATTTCACTGGGTTCAGGGTGTATCCGAACGCCGACATGCCCAAGCCGACAATAGTGCTATCCAAAAGGGATTCTATGTAATTGATATTTGCAATATCAGTGTTGATAGAAACGTTGATTTTACGCTCCAAATCTTTGATCGAAATCAAGTTCTCAATAATAGTTTCATAGGAATCTCTTTCAGGGTTGATTCGCCGCCTGTTATGTATTTTTGCAGGACCGTCGAGTGAAATAGTCAAACCGCTGATTGCATAACTGTAGTCTAATAGCAGATTACGATATTCAGCATCAAAATTCCCATTTGAAAAGATGAGAATATTTAGATAATCAAATTCATCAAAAATAGATTTAATGATTCTGAAGTTGTCTGGTAATAATGGTTCGCCCCCGAAAAGAACAATTTCTTGAATGTCGTTTTGCAAAGATCGGATTAACTTACATATTTGTTTCTCGTTCAATGGTACTTTTTTGCGATCTATCCCATTTTGAAAACAATAAACGCAGTGTAAATTGCATTCTGTAGAAAAAATCAGGTATAGTCGTCCAACGCACGGTTGCCATTTCGGTATAAATTTTAGGGTCCGCGAGCCTATATTCAAACTTTTCTCAACAACATCGAATGTTCCTGAAATAGCGCCGGATTGAAAATCAATTAGCATGTCGACACCTCAATTAGATATCTTAATTAATGAGGATACGGTCCAAGATATAAATCGTCGTAGGTTGTATTTACATCGCTATAGCCCGTAAGCTTTCCAAATTGATATGTTCTCGGGCTAACACAAACAAGAGGGTAATTCAGGACTTGAATATCGCCTGTAATAATGACACGCACAACCGGTACATTAAGGATATCACGCGTTAGGTTAACATAGAGCACATCGCAGTTCGGAATCTTTTGTTGCAGTTGCGCAATTGTGACTTTAATCGCTTCATTGACGCTTTCAAAAGACGCAAGCCGTCTGTCATCAATTGTATGAATGGGTGCAGCGCTGTTGATGTCTTTATGGCGAAAGTAGTCTAAGCTATAGGCTGAATCCTTTGCTGCGGCTAAGGACTCGGATCTTGACGCGCCAAAGTATGTTTTGGAAGTCTCGTTGACAATATCAGCCGATTGTACAGCTTCAGTAAAAGACCGTTCCAATGCGATTTCTGCGGAAAGCGATGCGCCGACTCCGTTTAATGCGTAATGGGTGTAATCCGTTCGATTTACAATCCAAGTACGAAAAACAGGGAACCCAAGATCATTTGAATAATCCCGGGTAATAACATCATAGCCGATTGACTGGATCATATTGATACACTCTTTGAGTCTTTCATTGCTGGAGGTACCATAATCCAAACAAGGAAGGATCAAACGGTTTGATTGCCCGGTCACCCAAGCGTCGTGCTCAATGACCTCAAACAATCCCTGAAGGATAGCGTCTTCAAGGGTCGCTCCGGCAGAAAGGCCAGAAGAGCCAACGCTTAGAAACTGACCTTTGAATTTTGTCCCGCCAAGAAAAACCATAAAAGCCGGGACAAGCTTATAGTCCCCAGAGACCAGAGATTTCGCCCATACCCAGTCGATTGGCAATTCGGGTGAAAAAGCCTCATATGCGGTGTTAAGATTGCGGATGGAGGCGGCTAGCGGAAGCAAGTCCATCGCCACATCTTTTACAGCCTTATACGGTGCTTCTACCAAAGGTAAATCGCCAAAGAAACTCGCGCTAAGCCTCTCGGCCATTTCAAAAGAGGCGGATAAATACGCCTGTTTTTCAGTAAGCCCTTTCCCACGGGAAACGATGTTCCTAAAGTAGTAGGGGGTCCGGTTATTAGGAGAGACATTGGTCTGCGCACGAAACACGGGGACGATTTGGTCAAAAGGAGTATGAATACGCTGTACATCAATACATAAGCCCGCTCGCTTTATTGCGTCCGTAATAAACTGCTTTGCATCTACGTCACCCCGTGACCGCATTCCCCCGATAGTATAACAGATTTTTTCCTTCTGGGTGGATTGCACTTCTTTTAAGCAGGGTTGCAAACCATCGGCCCACTGCGTGTAATTTTGACTCAAGCCATGGCAACAACCACATGCAGTGGTCGGTAGAAAAACAACATCTTGTTTTGGTGCTGAGTAGCTGGCGACATAGTGCTTTTCGTGTTCCAAGAATTCCAATTTTGTACCATCAACCATGAATCGTTTGGCTTCTTGGAGCACCATCTCGCAAAAGTATGCCCGCTCTGCACGATTGAATTTGTTATCGAGCTTAAATGCAAATTGTAGGTAACCGATATCAGATGCAAAAACATGTTGCGAAGCTGGAAGCTTTTCATTGATTGTATTGAGTCGGTGTGTCACAAGGCATTCCCAGCAAGCCGTCTTGCCAGGAATGATAACGGGGCCAAGAACCATACTGCTTCCATCAAAATAGAACGGTAGGTAAGGAAGCGAATATTTTATCAGGCACCGGTTAATTTTTGTGAGCTGATCGTAGTTTGCCTCTGCTGGACTTACAACCGCAAAATCAGAAGAAGTAGATAAATCTTCCGGGCAGGAAAGGTACTGTTCAATTGAAGCGAACTGTGTGCGAATAGAACAGTCTCTTGCCAATTCTTCCAATTGAAGAACCAAGGCACCTCCGCCGATGAGCAGTATTGCCATTTCGGGTTGAGGACTTGGGCGGTCTTTTACTTCGATGATATGTACTGCCAATAGAGCATTTAAAAAAGGAGGGATTCCTTCAGCCGGGTACTTTTCCTGTAGTTCTTTTTCAATGTGCGCAAAATCTTTTTCACCGTCGATGCAGTTTAGTACATCATGCAAAGCTGATGGGGAGCATTGGATTAGCTTGAACTCTCCATCTGCGCGGGTCATGATGCGGCCTTGTTTCAACACCTGTCGACTGAAAGATCTATTGATAATCGGAACACCATTTTTATCGTAGTTCATAGCTAAACCGCCAAACTCAGATAGTTGGCATCCTCCTTAAACATTAGTTTGTCGTTTACAAAGGCATCAAGGATTGAAAGCAGTTCCTGCTCCGAATAGGCCGCATATTCCTTTGCTATCTCAGGAAAAGAGCGAATTTGGTCGCAAAATTCATATATGCTTCGACTCAATCCAGTGAGACTGCGAACCACATATCCAGCACCGTCCCGACCATCATATACGTCCAGCACTTCAGCGTTATTGCGTAAATAGAGAAGGCTGTGCAGCTTTGGACGTCCTGCCTTTGCATAACCATAGTAAATATCAATCCATTCTTGAATCAAGGCACGCCAACGATCCCCGCGCTCTTTCAGCCCGGGGATTGTCGATTCAAAGTCCAGAAAAAACGGAGCGTATTCATCGTGCAATTCCGGTGGGATCAGTATCCCTTCAATGTCCTTGCGTATTCCCATTCGCTTTATACAGTATTTTTCAGGGGATTGTTGGATTGACGAGCCATTCGTCAATCTGAACACCTCGAGGTGGAAGGGTGGTAGGCAGTGCTTGATATATGAGACGATTCGCTCTGTCTCCAAAAAATCATCTTCGGTTTCAAAGGGTAGGCCGCACATAAGGTTATAGCAACACTTTACGCCATAACGCTCAGCGTATTTAATAAGTAGGATACTTTCAATGACGGTTTGACTCTTATTCATGAGTGCGAGACTCTGCGCAGAAAAGCTCTCTACGCCGACCAAAATTGGAATATCGTTTTCTTTGAGAAAACGCCAGTCATCCTCGTTCTGGAGGGCGGAAACTTTAAAAAGCAGATAATATGTACCGTGCAAACCGGGAAAATCGTCATTCAAACGAGTCACCAGCTCACGCCAATTATGATCGCTGTTGAATTCTGTAACAAGGATCTGGGTCGATTTGTATCTTGATTGGAGCGCCTTGTAGTCACGGATGATATTATCGATACTCTTCGGCTGAAAACCGGAGTATGGACAATGAAAGGTACAAAATGAACACTGATTCCACCAACAGCCCCTGCTGAACTCGACCTGTAACCAAAGGTTCGGCGCCAGCTTCTGACGAACAGGTTCTGGGAGGAAATCCAACGAGTTAATATAGTCGGAGTAGTCGGGGGTGGGAAAATCGTTTAGCTCAAGATGTACGTATGGATCGGAGCCGAGGACGGCATTGATAACCGAGCACTCTATATCCTGACCAAAGATACGCTCAACGAACGGGAATAGATGAAGCAGGCTTTCACCACAAATACCACTACAGTGGTATCCTGCCATCCAGACGGGCAGCTTATAGCTCTGATAAATAAGCTTGGCGATATAAAGCGCAGGGAATAGCTGACTTTTATACACATAAAGAAAAATCAGGTCGCCGGCGGTGTAGCGGATCTGGCCAACATAGGTAAGGAAAAACTGTTTTGTCCGGTCTACTAATCCATCAAAATCTACAGCCTCGAATTGTCCGTCTTCTGCAAGCATCTGCTTTAGAGCAGGAACATTTGATGGATACAGCAAGGCAGAGAACACAGCATCGCCAAGAATTGAATTTAAAAGCAGACTGTATTGTTCGTCGCCAATGTAAACCGCATATTTCGGGCACAGGACATCAACTTCAACTGGAACCCCCTTCTCATTGAGACACGCTTTGAGGGTCGCGACGTCGACGGAGGGCATCGTCAGCGGCTCAAACGGAGCACTTATGATTCGCAGCCTTTTAATAAAAGCATAACGCATGATGACACCTCAAGAAGATAGATTTAATTAAAGCGTTAGGCAGGGAGGCACCGAAGCGACTTCCGCCTATCGCCCCCTACTTCACTTCACAGCGAAGGAAAGTAGCCGCTAAGATCATCAGCAAATTACGTGGTGGTGACTACAGGTGATGGGAGAAGTGCTCTGGGAATTCTCGGTCGTGATGACGATAGACATAGGAACACCTCCTTTATATTTTGCTAGGCATCTTCAATAAGTACCTGCAAATAACATGTTAAGCCACGATTTCCCAAATGTCAACAATAATATACCTAATAAATCCTAAAATTCAAAAATATCCCCCGGGTAGGGTTGTAAAAAGAAGAATACTATGTAAAAATAAAAAGCAAGCATCAGGCGAATATGGTAAATAAATCGCATGGCGATAACAACATTAGCTCTGTAAAACAGTGGCGGATAGGAGTACTTATGAAAACAAAATTGGTATCTATGATCCTCGCAGTCGTTATGACGTTCTCCCTTGCAGGTTGCGTCCCGACCTCAACCACACCCAGCGCCAGTGCTACCGGCACAAGTAATGAGAAAAGTACAGCAACAAGCTATGAGCCTGTTACCATAACATGCATGCAGCGCACCACAACCTATAAAAAAGCACCGGAGCGCGTAATAGCCTTCTCTTTCTCAACGGCAGAGATGTTGATTGCTTTGGGTCTCAAGGACAAGATAGTCGGCATTGCAACTACGCACACCAGAATTGAAGATGTGCAGGAAAAATATACTTCGGATCTAAAAGATATTCCCATTCTTGCCGACGGCATCCTTAGTCTTGAGGGAGCCCTTAAGACCAACCCTGATTTTTGTATAGGAGACTGCTACAATTTTATGGCGAAGAACTCGGGAACACCCGAGGATTATAATAAAGCTGGGGTGAACGTTTATATTCAAGAAGGAACATATGTGAAGGGTGCAACATACGAAAACACCTACAATGATATTCTCAATCTCGGAAAAATATTTAACGTCCAAGATCGTGCAAATAAGCTGGTAGAAGAGATGAAGGCAAAAATTTCTCAAGTAGAAAGCAAGGTCGGTAATCTTAACCCTGTCAGTGCATTCATATATGATTCAGGTGAGGGAACTTTACAAAGTGTGGGCAGGGACAGCCTCGAAAGTAACATCGTCAATGCTGCTGGCGGTAAGAACATTTTCAGTGACACGGAGGGACATTATATCGAAGTCTCCACGGAGTCTGTAATTGAACGCAACCCGGAGGTAATCATTATTCTCGACTTTTTTGACGAAGGTGGTAAGGACGGCAATGGTAAGGCAGCATATCTTAAGGGTCTTCCCGAAATGGCCAATGTTCCTGCGATCAAGAATAACCGGATCATCGTTATCCCCTATGCAAACATTACTCCAAGCCTTGAAAATTCCTCTGTTACCGAAAAGATAGCGGAGTATCTGCATCCTGATGTTTTCTGATCTCCATTCAAATATTTCTGGCCAGTGCCTGACAATTACTTTCGATTTTGAATTTCAGAACTGGAGTTATTATGTTCATAAATAAATGTCTGCTTCGGTTTGCACGGGATTGTCGCGGTCCAATCGCGCGCCTATGCTCTATAGAGCTTCTATCCGTTGCATTGGCTACCCTGATTTCCCTATTGATTGCGTTTCTTGTGCAAATGCTATTGGGAAAAACACGAATACTGTGCTTCACGAGTGTTTGGGAGATCATTCCTATCATATTTGTTCTTGTCGTGATACGGGCGTCAATTGTGAAACAAAAAAACGTGGCGTCCGCGAAATGCGGAATAAAGGTCAAGGACAGTCTCAGGGTTCAAATGCTGAACAAGCTGTTCGCTTTGGGCCCGGCGTATACTGCCACAAAGCGAACGGGGAACATCGGAACAATGTTTGTCAGCAAAATCGAGTGGCTGAAGAATTATTATAGCATCTATGCGCCGGCGGCAGTTGCCACCTTTGTCAATAGCCTGTTACTTATCATCGTCATCGCATGCTTTGATGTGCCCACCGCACTTGTATGCGTTGTCGCTTTCGTGGGGCTATTCTTTTGCCCTATGACGTTTTACAAGATTATGAAGGAGCGTGGCGACGCGGAATGGGAGGCAAATTCTCAATACTATTCCGACTGTCTTGACA
This sequence comes from Clostridiales bacterium UBA2658, assembly GCA_002359425.1. Classification (GTDB taxonomy): domain Bacteria; phylum Bacillota; class Clostridia; order Oscillospirales; family Oscillospiraceae; genus UBA2658. Next base: position 14,035 of record DEMY01000051.1, on the reverse strand, counting down.
GCATTCAAGGCCTGACAACACTCAAGGCATTTAACGCCGATGAAAAACAGAGGCAAAAGATGCACTGCGCCGGTGAAAATCTTCGTCAAAAGGTCATGAGTCTGCTGAAGATAACCATGATCGAAACAGGCGTACTGGAGTTTCTGGTGCGTTTGGGCAGCGCTGCCTCTATTGTGGTGGCTGTTTCAAGATTTTTGGATGGATACATAGAGCCGGATGGGCTGATTTACACTCTTTTTCTGGTCACAGCCTGTTTTGTCCCCATGCTCACACTGAGTAACTCTTGGCATATAGGATACAAGGGTGTGACTGGGGCGTATAGTCTTCGGGCGTTTTTAGATGAGCCCCAGAAGCGCTCGCTTAATTCGGCAGATATCGGAGAACAGTCAGCATTCAGTGCAGAGTTTACAGGCAGCATCGTTTTTGACCATGTGAGCTTTTCTTACGACAAAAACGAGGGCGACGTCCTCAAAAATGTCTCTTTTGAGATTCCTAACAAAAGTATGATGGCTCTAGTCGGCGCCTCTGGCAGCGGGAAGTCCACCATCGCCCACCTGCTTGCCGGCTTCTATCCTGCGGAAAGCGGGGTCATCAGAGTCGGGAATATGGAACTTACCAGGGAGAATATATCCCCCATTCGGGATCTTATTTCTGCCGTCTGGCAGGATAACCACATTTTTTACGGTACTGTTTACGATAACATTCTAATTGGTAAGCCGGAGGCCACCATGGACGAAGTGATCGCCGCGGCGAAAGAATCCAATATTCACGATTTTATCCAGAGTCTCCCTGAGGGATACAACACCTTGCTTGGAGAGCAGGGCGTGCGTTTCTCCGGCGGCGAAAGGCAACGAATTGCCTTGGCACGCGCATTTTTAAGAGACGCGCCCGTCGTCATTTTCGACGAAGCAACTTCATCTTTGGATCGTAGAAATGAAATTGAGATCCAAAAAAGCTTAAAAATGCTCAGAGAGGAAAAGACGGTTCTTGTAATCGCTCACCGTCTGGAGACGATACGGGATGCAGATAGGATCTGTATCATGGATGCCGGCGAGGTAAAGGCCTGCGGTACCCACGAGGAATTGCTCCACTCCTCAGCGCTCTATAACAGGCTTGTTGGATATCAGTTAGCATGAGGGCGAGTCGGTAGAACTGCTTGTAGGTACGGAGGAATAAATGAAAGAGAATACACGGTTATTGAAATTGAAATGCTCGTTGGCGTTGATGAAATATATAACGGGCTACTATTTTTATTTGCTACTTGCAATTTTGTCTAACTTCTTGTTTCAGGCGCTACCTATCGCCATAGACATACTANNGCAGCGCTGCTTGGAAACACTGATTTTATCAAGCAACTCTTTATTGCTATCTGCATTTTTATCCCAGCGTCTGGAATATGCAGCTATCTGGACATTTTGTTTTCTCATGATATGGCTTATAAGATATTAACGGAGCTCAGGAATAAAGCCTACGATAAAATTGATCAGGTGGCTCCAGCCGCACTGGAGGGCAAACAAAGCGGCGATCTTATCAGCATCGTAATGGAAGACATTGAAATCTTGGAATGGTTCTTTGCGCATATTATCCCTCAAAGCGTGGTAAGTATCATCATCTCTGTTGCGGTGCTGCTATTTATGGCAAGGTTCTCCTGGGCGCTTGTCCTATGCATACTGCCCTTCCTGCTGGCTCTGGCCGTCGTTCCGAGAATGCGGGAAAAAACAGCAAATGAGCAGGGCAAAACCGAACGAACGCAATTGGGCATTTTGAATGCAGAGATTGTGGACGGCATACAGGGTTTAAAGGACATCCTATCTTTCAGATGGCAAAAGACGTACTTTCGCCGCTTTTTCAAAGCGAATGATGACTATAACAATGCATTTCTGGCATATTCAGAGCGTAGCGCCAAGGAAAAAGGACTCGTCTCGCTGCTGGTTGAGGCCGGAAGCCTTTGCGGGCAGATAGCAGTCATCGTTCTTTTGTTGCGCGGAAAGATCGACATGGTTTGGTTCATTCCGCTGATGACTCTCTCCGTGGCCGTTTTCAGACCCGTTACACGCACAATAAATATGGAAGTCAATTTTGGCATGATTTTTGGTGCCGAAAACCGTCTCTACAATCTTTTTCAGATGGAGTCTGCCATACAAGACACTGGGAAAGGTACGGCAGAAGCTGTTTTGGGCACAAACAAGAACGGAAAGGTTTGTATAACCTTTGATGATATTGAATTTACTTATCCTGCTGAAAACGAGAACATACCAAACGAACCGGTTTTGAAGGGGCTCTCATTCTCTGTTGCTTCGGGGGAAACGGTTGCGCTTGTAGGCGCTTCGGGCGAGGGGAAAACAACGGTGGCAAGGCTCCTGCAGCGCTTCTGGGATGTTGATTCCGGAGCAATCCTACTTAACGGTACCGATATTCGGGAACTGCAATTATGTGAGCTGAGAAATCTGTGTACAGTGGTCCCGCAGGAGTCCTATTTTTTCAATATGAGTATTGAGGAAAACTTCCGGTATGCAAAGCAGGATGCAGGTTGGGAGGCTATCTCTAATGCCACTCAAAGCGCTCAGATAGACTGCTTTATCGAGAAACTTCCCCTGAAATATGATACGGTAATCGGCGAGCGAGGCATGCGTCTTTCCGGCGGAGAAAGGCAACGGCTTTCAATAGCGCAGGCACTTTTAAAGAATGCGCCTGTCTTGGTATTAGATGAGGCTTCTGCGAATCTTGACTCAGAAAACNNCTTGCTATAAACAACCTGAAATCCGGAAAGTCAACGCTGATTATCGCCCATCGCATTTCTACGATTAAGAGCGCAGATCGGATTGTAGTGATGAAAGATGGCAGGGTCGAATGCGAAGGACAGTTCGAGGAATTGATCTTAAACAGTCAATACTTCAGAAAGCTCATAGGAAATGAATATGAAGCCCAAGTTCTTTCATTTGTTTAAACACAATTCAAAGGGATACTTTGCATTCCTTATTGTCGGTATTTGTCTGCTGATATTGGTCAGTGTCATAGCTGGTCTGCTTCTTGGGAGCGCCAATGTCCCGTCATCTGTTATTTGGGATATCATCAAACAAAAGCTCTTCGACATACCCAACGACCAATTGCAGCAAACAACCATAAGCATAATCTGGGATCTTCGTTTTCCGAGAGTCCTTCTGGCCCTCGCTGCAGGCGGAGGATTAGCAGTAGCCGGCGCAGCAATGCAGGCGGTCACACAAAATATAATGGTGGATCCTTATATTTTGGGAGTGTCCAGCGGCGCTTCTGCTATGGTTTCCTTGGCCTATTTCATTGGCGGAAGCCTCATATATTCACAATACGGAGTGTCATTATTCGCTATGACAGGGGCCATCGGCGCATTAATATTGGTCTACATTATCGGCGCTGTTGGAAGCGCAGGCTCCAATAGCCGTCTGGTTTTGGCAGGCATGACGGTCTCCGTTGTACTTAACGCTTTTTGCTACTTTTTTATGTCCATTTCCCCAAATCCCAACGTATCACGGAACATTATGTCGTGGTTAATGGGCAGCCTGGCCGCAGCCAGATGGGGCAACCTTCCGATTCCATTTTTCGGGTCCCTTGCAGGGACTGCATATCTAATACTAACTGCCCGCGCATACAACCTCCTCTCCCTTGGGGACGAAACTGCCACAAGTCTGGGACTCAACGTTAACCAAATTAAAAAGGTCACCATCGTTGTCGTTTCTGTAATCACTGGCTTTATCGTGGCAGCGGGCGGAATGATTGGCTTTGTGGGTTTCATTATTCCTCATATCGTGCGTTTGTTAGTGGGCGCCGATCATAGAAAGCTCTTTCCGCTTTCATTTCTAATCGGAGGGGTGTTTTTGCTATGGATGGACATACTTGCAAGAACGATACTGGCGCCAAAGGAACTCCCGATAGGCATTTTTACAGCTATGTTCGGCGGACCGTTTTTCGTTTGGCTGATATACCGTAAAAATACATATAAAAAAAATTGAGGGCTGTTCAATGAATAACATCGACATTAAGATGCCCAAAAGGTCACAAATCGAGGTTTGTGATCTATGTTTTGAGGTCCCCGCAAAGCGTATATTAGACCATGTTTTCATGAAAATAGATGACAATGAATTTGTCGGTCTGATTGGTCCAAACGGAAGCGGAAAAACCAGTATACTCAAACATCTATATCGGGCGCTTCCGCCGGAGGCCAACACAGTATTCATTAATAGCGTGGAAATCAGCAGGCTGACTCATAAAGCGGCGGCACGTCAAGTAGCTGTCATGCGGCAGGAAAACACTACTGACTTCGACTATACTATCGGCGAAATGGTCCTCATGGGACGTGCGCCTTTTCGGAAGTTCTATGAGCGTGATACGCAGGAAGATAAGGATATCGCTATGCAGTCACTAGAATTTGTAGGGCTACAGGATCTGGCTGGTCAAAGCTTTTCCAATCTCTCCGGCGGTGAAAAGCAACGAGTGCTGATTGCACGTTCCTTAGCTCAAGAGGCAGATATTCTTCTTTTGGATGAGCCTACGAATCATCTGGACATCCATTATCAGTGGGCGATCATGGAGCTTGTAAAAAGCCTGAATAAAACGGTTCTGTCAGTATTTCATGAGATGAATCTCGCCTGCAATTTCTGCGATCAGCTTTTTGTGCTCGACAAAGGCCAAATCGTTGCGCAGGGCCGCCCCGCCGACGTGTGCACCAAAGAGTTACTCGCGGACATATTCAGAATAGATGCTGACATAATAATAGACGAGGCTGGAAAGCCCAATATACTATACAAAAAAGCATTGCCGTAGCGCACCGCCCGGAAGGAAATAATGACCCTGCGAAGACGGATGTGAAGCTGGCGGTCAGGGTGCTATTTCATTCATCTCAGAGTCTCAAAATCTGACTTATAAATGAACTTTCCCAGCCCATTCTTTTTCTGTGCAAACATCGGTTTCAAATTACAACATTCAATAAAATCCTTTACTTTTCTGCTGCCGCTTAGCATCCGCTGCATACCAAATTATCCCTACAAACGTAAGGAAAAGTTATACAATTTTTTCTACTTTTGATAAAATTCAAAAGATGTCTATCGTTAACTATTCTTGATCGCGGACATTTTAGTCTGTCAAAAGAATCTCCCATTCTCCTTTGGCTCAATAGTCTTGGAGGAGATTGAACTGTGCGAAAAGCAGTCGGCAATCGGCGAACGTAGTAATTACGGCCATCAGCGCTCTGGAGCCAAAGAATCAGATGGTGCGTAAGATTGAAAAGGTCATGGTTTATGACAGGCGCGGATAAGCGACACGATCGCCTTCTGCTCGTTTCTCGGGGTCTTTAGGACCCCGAATTTTTTCTGCCTTCCTGAAGATCAAAACTCATTTTCAAATAGCCGGATGGGTTCGCCCCTTCCCTGCCACTGTGAAATGGTATCTATCCATGCGATATCCTAAGCATAAATTTCATGCACTGCCTGTTTTAAATTATTTGCTATGATATTATAATTATAAAAAACAGGCTTAGGAATTTCTGCTACAGTAGCCTGTCCGATTTGGATCAATTCATCCTGGTCGGCCAAAATGGCCATTTGCGTTTGATTCTGAAGATAAGGTATATATGCAAATATAAAGCAATTTTTTGCGCAATATTTTTTTATTTTTCGTTGCTTTCTTTAATATCCATGTTATGATAAAGGGGCAAAAAAGGGAGTCATTGTCAGTCGGAGGAAACAACATGAAAAAAGTTACGATTGCGGACATTGCGCAGGAACTCTCTCTGTCGCCTGTTACGATCAGCCGCGCTTTATCCGGACAGCCGGGCGTCAGCAGCAAGCTAAAGGCGCAAATCCTCGAAAAGGCGAAAGAAATGGGATATTCGAGGCCCCAAAAAGGGGAACCATACAAAATCCTTGTACTATATTATAAAGAAACGCCGGTTCAGGAGGCAAGCAATCTTGCCCGTATGGAACAGTCGATTGAAAAGACGCTACAGGAAGCTGGCACCGATTACTTCGCAGAATTTATAGATTCCCAGGCGCAGAAAGAGCTGAAAGTGCCATATCATATGACAAAAAGCGCAGCTTTTGACGGCGTGATTTTTGTGGGCCGCTTTGACCCGGAATATGAGAAGCTGATTGCAAAAACAGCGGGCAGCATTGTTTCGTTTACCGGCCATTCAAATTCCTCCGAATATGACTGCGTGGGCTTCAACATCCATAACACCGGCTACAAGCAATGCAGATACCTTATAGAGAACGGCCACAGAAAGATTGGCTTTGTCTCCGCGGGCGGGCGCAAGAACAGGGACAGACTGCTCGGAATAAGCACCGCGCTGGAGGACTATGGCATCTCAAAGCGCGAGGACAGCCTGTTCGCGCTGGAGCTTGGTCATCTCGACAGCATAAGCGCGCTTTTCAACGCCGGTCAGCTGCCGACCGCTTTTGTCTGCGACAGCGACTACACCGCCATGTGTTTTGTTCAGGAGCTTTTCAGACTCGGTCTGCGCATTCCCGACGACATTTCGGTCATTGGCAGCGGGAACAACGAGTATGCGACGCTGTCGCTAACGAAACTGACAACGCTGGATCTAAACATAGAATACTGTTGCGAGCTTGCGGTCACGACTCTAATAAAGCGCATGGAGCGCTGCGACAAGCCTTTTGAGAGCATTGAGGTCATAAGCCGCCTTATCGAAAGAGATTCCGTTAAAAAATTGCAATAACAGGAGGCCCGCTTTGAAAAGCGACAGAATTTTTGCGTTTTTCGTACGGCATCGGATATCGTACCTTCTAAGTATCGCGGCCATGCTCGTTTCGACCTATATGCAAACGCTCACTCCAAAAATTTTGGGTGAAACAATAGACATTTTAAAGACCACCGGATTTGACAAATCGCTTGTCAGGCACAATATCGTGCTGTTCGTTTTTGCCACGCTGTGCGCCTTCTTTTTTGCTTTTATCTGGCGCAGAATATTTATCGGCAATTCCCGAAAGCTCGAATGTTCTCTGCGGGAAGATCTGTACCGCCGCATGCAGGTGCTTGGTCCCTCGTTTTACGGCAGCCGCAAAACGGGCGATCTGATGGCTTACGCCGTTAACGACATATCCGCTGTCCGGACGGCCTTCGGCCCTGCAATCGCAATTGCGCTCAGCAGCATTGTGACCTGCGCATATTCCATCTATTACATGGCCGCCGTTATCAGTCCGCGGCTCACATTTCTCTGTCTTTTGCCGATTCCACCGCTGGTCGTTTTCGTAGTCAGAACGAGCCGAAAGGTGCAAACGAGTTTCCGGGATGTGCAGCGAAGCCTTGCCGGAATTTCCGACCGCGTGCAGGAGAACCTCTCCGGCATGAAGGTTTTAAAGTCCTATGTTCAGGAAAGCAATGAGATACAGGCATTTTCCGAGATTAACAGCAGCGCCAGAAATGCGAACATTCGGCAGACAAGGCTCTCTTCCAGCGTTGCGCCCGCCATTGAAATCTGCTTTGGAGCGAGTTTTTCTCTCAGCCTTCTTCTGGGTTATAAAATGATCTTAGAGGGCCACATGACTATGGGCGAATTTGTCTCTTTCAACAGTTACCTGACGCTTATGGTAAGGCCGGTTACGATCATCGGAAGGGTCGTAAACAACATCCAAATGGGAACGGCCTCGGACAAGCGTCTCAACGAAATTTTTTCCGCCGTTCCGGACATTTCATTTCCTAAGGACGGCTTCGACGGAGCCGTAAGCGGTTCGATAGAGCTGATTGATGTGAGCTATCGTTACGGAAGGGGCGCAGCCCCCGCTCTGGACGGCATAAATTTGAAAATAGCCGCCGGACAAACCGTCGGCATTACGGGCAGGACAGGCTCTGGAAAAAGCACTCTTTCGGACATTTTGATGCGGTGCTGTGACCCGGCGTCGGGCTGTGTGCTGCTCGACGGGAGAGATATTCGGGCCTATTCAGAGACGGCGCTGAAAAGCGCTTTCTGCTTTGTGCCGCAGGAAACGTTTCTCTTTTCCGCTTCGGTCAGAGAGAACATAGCTTTTTTTAAGGATACATATACGGACAACGAGATTGCCGCCGCAGCCCATTGCAGCGATATTTACGACACGGTGGTGGGCTTTCCGCACGGCTTCGACACACAGGTTGGCGAGCGTGGGGGCAAGCTTTCCGGCGGACAGCAGCAACGAATCGCGATTGCAAGGGCCGTTATCAAAAATGCGCCAATTCTTATTATTGACGACGCACTGTCAGCGCTCGACGCAGAAACTGAAGCCGCCGTCCTCCGCGGCCTGAAAAGCGCGCGGGCAGGAAAAACAAACATCATCATTTCACATAAGCTTTCGGCAATCGCGGAGGCTGACCGGATCGTTGTGATGAATAAGGGCAGGATCGCCGAGGAAGGGACCAAGGCCGAGCTGCTGGCGAAACGAGGCGCATTCTATGACATCTGCATCGAACAGTCCAGGCAACAAACCGCGTCCGCATACTTCCATGAAGAACGAACGCCAAATCATCAGGGAACTCAACAGCTATTTGAAGACGCACCATAAAAGCTTTCTTTTGGTCTGCCTTTTTGTCGCGATCGTTGATTTTTCAGAAGTAGCAAAGCCGTATGTTTTGAAAATGGTCATGGACGACTATATGGCAACGGCTGCGAACGACTGGTTCTCCGTGCTTTGGCTGAGCATCCTCTATATGGCGTTTTCTTTTGCATCCGGCGTTTTTTCTTTCTTGCAGGTCAACCGGATGAACCGTATCGGTCAGGACATCGTCTGTACGCTCCGCGAGAAAGTTTTTCGCACCATACATTATCTNNCTCAGTTATTACAGCACACACGCAACGGGAAGTCTGGTCACACGAGCGACCAACGACATTACCGAGATCGGCGGCTGGTACACAGACATCCTTATCAGCTTGCTTGAGGACTTGCTTCTTCTCTCAGGCATTCTGACGGCGATGTTTCTGCTCGACCCCAAGTTGGCGGCGACAGCTCTGATCGTAGTACCCGTCGTTTATCTGATCTTTTTCGTCTTGAAGCGGAAAATCAAAAAGAGCTTCTTTTCAATGAAGCATTACATTGGAAAAATCAACGGCTTTTTTTCGGAGAGCATCGAAGGCATGAAGCTCACTCAGGTTTTCGGCGCAAAAAAGGAACGGCTGCGGATTTTCCAGAAGCTCAACAGCCAGTATTACAAATCCACCGAAATGCAGGTNNTGTGGCAGGGCATTGAGAGCTTCTCCGGCCATGCCGTCGGCATCGGCGTACTGTACGCGATGATTGCCTATACAAGGCGCTTCTTTCAGCCCATTTCTGATCTTGCGGAGATGTACGATTCCATTCAGTCTTCCCTCGTCTCCGCACGCCGTGTTTTTGAGCTGACAGACAGAGCGGGCGAAATGGAAGAACCAGACGAAGGGCTGAATCAACCAATTTGCGGAACGATTGAGTTTCAGGACGTATGGTTTGCTTATAACGAGAACGAATGGGTGCTGCGAGGCATAAGCTTTAAAGTCGAAAAAGGTCAGAAAGTCGCTCTAATTGGAGAAACCGGGGCCGGAAAAACGACGATCATCAATCTTATTTGCGGCTTCTACCGTCCGCAGAAGGGACGCATTTTGATTGATGACGAGGATATCTGCAATTTCAGTCTTGGCACGCTGCGCCGAAGTACCGCTCTGGTCTTGCAGGACGTATTTCTGTTTTCCGGAGATATCCGGCAGAATATCACGCTCAGAGACGTTATTCCAGAAGATCGGCTCCTTAGAGCAATGGCTGTTTCCGGCATTGAAACACTTGCCTCAACCCTGCCGGGAAGAGAATATGCGCCCGTTACGGAAAGGGGCAAAAACTTTTCCGCCGGCCAAAGGCAGCTTCTCACGCTTGCGCGGGCAGTCGCACATGATCCGTCGATCTACATTTTTGACGAAGCAACGGCAAACATTGATACGCATACCGAAAAGCTGATTCAAAAGGCCATCGGAGAAGTGTCAAAGGACCGTACCTCCATTGTGATTGCGCACCGGCTCTCTACGATACGAAATTCGGATAAAATCATCGTAATCGCCGATGGAACGGTCCTTGAAACAGGGAACGAAAAGCAGCTCTTTGAAGCTGACGGGTATTATAAGAGAATGCTGCAATGTTAAAAGCTTGAAAATATTTGCGCAATTTTTATTATAATATTACGCAAATATTAAAAAGTATTGCGAAATAACCCCCCGGGGAGCTTGTGCCGCAAACAGACGGCGAATATACTGAATTTCATGACGGTTTGGAATTCAGCGCAGGCTTTTCGGGGGATTTTTATATCTTGGAAAGTCCTTGTAAACNNCCAGTCCGCAATCCAACAGGCGGCAGGCTGTAGCCGCGCAAAATCTAAGTCGTCAAAAAAGAGAATCGTCTTAGAAAAGGGGAAAAAGAGATGCAAAACAGAAAAAGGACCCTGTCTCTGCTACTGTCCGTCCTTATGCTTACCGGACTGCTAACTGCCTGTCAGAAGAAAGAAGCGGTTACATCGGCCACCGGCAGCGAAACGTCAAAGAGCGGTGTTCCTCAGGAGCTGACCGTCGCATACGGCAAGGACACCGACGTGCAGTCTGAAAAAGGAACCGGGGATATGCTGCTGAAAATCTGGGCTGGCGACCGGCTTGTGGAGTTTATTGATGGCAACATACAGCCCAGCCTTGCCGAATCGTGGGACATCAATAATAATGGCAAGCAGATCGTATTTCATCTGCGTAAGGGCATTAAATTCTGCGATGGAACGGATTTCACATCGGCCACCGTTAAGTTTTCATATGACAGGCTGATGAACTTTAAAGACACATCATGGACGGAGATAGACCGAATTTCCAGCATTGAGACTCCAGACGATTACACGGTTACGTTCAATTTCGTCGAAGGAAAAGACGGCTATATCGCTTTGACCTCGTTTGCCGAGTACCAGTGCACCATCATCAGCCCCAACGCAACGGAAACACCCGACGACTGCACTTCGCGAATGGCAAAGTACATTGGAACGGGTCCGTATAAAGAGACCGCCTACGTCAAGGACCAGTACACCGTATTTGAACCGAACGAATACTACTACGGAGACAAGGCGACGCTCAGCAAAATAACGGTCAAGATTCTGACGGACGCCGATGCGAGAGTACTGGCCCTTCAGTCCGGGGATGTCGATGCAATAACAGACTACTATCACGGCGGTTCTGCCTACACGCCTCGTAATATGCTTGCTACCCTTAAAAATCAAGGTTTTCAGGTCATCAGCAAAGAGATCCCCATGACGGAGGCGATCGCTTTCAATTACAAAAAGAGCCCGTGGACGGACGTCAAAGCGCGTCAGGCAATGAACTATGCCATCAACAAGGCAGATGTTACAAAGCTTTTTGACGGTTGGATCAACATTGCCAGCAATACGATGTTCGCTTCCAGCGCGCCCTATGTGGACCCCTCGGCAAAGCAGCTAACAACATACGATCTTGAAAAGGCAACGCAGCTGTTTCAAGAGGCCGGCCTCACCGGAAAGACGATAACAATGATTGCGAACAGCGCCAATCCGGACGAGGTCAAGCTCTGCGAGCTGATCCAGTCTCAAATTCAGGCCGCGGGCGTAAATGTCCAGCTCGACACCCTCGAATCCGGCACATACTCCGACAGGAATAAAAACGGCGATTACGATATCAGAATCTATTATATTGGCGGCCCCGAACGGCGCTCTTATACCCGCATCGACGGCCGCTTCAACGCGGATGCGCCGGAATTCGGCAGCATGGGCTATTTCACCTCGCCGGATCTGACGGCCATGCTCAACGAAGCGGTCACTTCCTGGGACGACCCCGTAAGAAAGGCAAAATTCAACGAGTTTTACGAGCTTGCAGATAAAGAGGCGGCTGGCGTTCCGCTTTATTATGAGTCGATATTCGTCGTTTCTAAAAGCAACGTCAAAAACATTGCATTCGTAAGCTCGGAACCCAGATTTAACAAGGTCACCATTGAGAAAAATGTGACGAAATAACAGAACNNAAGGGACGGGGGCTGATTATAACGAATACATATTTTATCAGGAGGTTATTATCGGTAATTCCCGTCCTTCTTGTCACGTCCTTTATGTCCTACGCACTTGTGAGCATCATCCCGGGCAACACAGCGGCGCTGATACTTGAGATAAAGCTACAGGCGGAACCGTCCGCCGAACAGGTTGCGGCATTTGAAAAAGAAAACGGGCTTGACAAGCCGCTGGCTGAACAGTATTTTTCCTGGCTCGGCAAAGCGTTGAGAGGCGACCTNNTGGACAGAATACAAAACAAAATTCAAAGCCTCCGCCCTCCTCTTTCTGACATCTGAGCTTCTCTCGATCGCAATCGCACTTCCCCTTGGAACTCTTTCTGCAAAAAAGGCCAACAGGCTGCCGGATCACTTGCTTCGGGCCATAGCTCTTGGCGGAATCTCGATCCCGAACTTTTGGCTCGGCATCCTGCTGATCTATGTCTTTTCTGTCCGATTGCATCTGCTGCCGGTATTCGGCTACGGCAGCGTGAAAAATCTGATCTTACCGACGCTTACACTCGGCATCAGCGGTGCAATGGGGCTTATGCGGCTTACGCGGACAAGCGTTCTCGAAGTGCTCAGGCTCAACTATGTACGCACAGCGAAAGCGAAGGGCGTCACCCAGAGGCACGTCTTGCGGCGGCATGTCATGCGCAACGCAATGATTCCCGTTGTCACCTCCATCGGTATGCACCTCGGGCACATGGTCGGCGGCACCGTTATTGTCGAGTCGCTCTTCGGCTGGCCCGGACTCGGAAGATATTTTGCCGACGCGGCGACCACAAGGGATATCCCGGTGATACAGGGATTTGTATTCGTGAGCGCGATCTTCTTTGTATTGGTCAATCTCCTGATCGATTTCCTATATATCATGCTGGACCCAAGGATCAGCTTTGGCGCAGAGAAAGAATAAGGTATGAACAAAAATGTAACCGCCGGCGTTATCATAATCACAACACTGATCCTACTTGCCTGCTTTGCCCCATATATCACGCGCTGCGACCCTCTGGCGGTGAACATGGATGAAAAGCTTCAGGGTATCAGCAGCGCACACATAATGGGGACGGACCAACTGGGCCGGGACGTATTCAGCAGAGTGCTATACGGTGCGAGAACCTCCATTTCCGCAAGCTTCATGGTCGTCGGACTCTGCATGAGCTTCGGCGTATTGCTGGGAAGTATCGCGGGTTATTTCGGCGGCGTCGCAGACGAAATCATCATGCGCATAGTGGATATGATTATGGCCTTCCCTTCGTTTATCCTGCCAATCGCCATTACTGGCCTGCTTGGACCGTCCGTAGCAAACATCGTTTTGGCAATGACGTTGACCTCTTGGGTAGGCTATGCCAGAATGATGCGCAGCAGCGTGCTGGAAGTCAAAAACATTGATTTTGTTGAAGCGGTCACCGCCATGGGCAGTACCAAATGGAACGTCATGCTTCACCATATTATTCCCAATGCCATACATCCGCTGGTCGTTTATGCGGCGTTCAATGCCAGCCATACGATTCTTGCGATCTCAGGACTCAGCTTCATCGGCCTTGGCGCCGTTCCGCCCACTCCCGAATGGGGCGCAATGCTGAAAGACGCCGTAAATTTTATTTATACCTCCCCCCATCTTTTCATTTTTCCCGGCATTATGATTATGCTGACGGTTCTCAGCTTCAATTTGATCGGAGACGGCCTGCGAGATATGATGGACCCCCGCCTGAACAAGGAGATAGAGCTATGAGCGAAGAAGTGCTTACCATCAGGAACCTGAACATTCATTTCGATACCAGATGCGGGCAGGTAAATGTAGTTGACCATATCGATCTGAGCATACATGAGAACGAGACGCTCTGCATTGTAGGTGAATCCGGATGCGGCAAAAGCGTGCTCGCCGTTTCAGTCCTCGGGTTGCTGCCGGAAAACGCTGTCGTAACGGGGAGCATCAAATATAGAGGCAAAGAGCTTTTAAACCATGCGGACACATCGTTTCGCGGCAAAAAAATCGCCATGATTTTTGAGCA
>DEMY01000055.1:10044-10631 GCA_002359425.1 Clostridiales bacterium UBA2658 | reverse complement strand
CAAAACCGGCGTCGAGGTCGGAAAGGACGTTACGCTCGACGAGCTGCGCGCGCAGGGCTACAAGGGCTTCTTCCTTGCCATCGGCGCACAGGCTGGCCGTAAGCTTGGCATCGAGGGCGAGGATGCCGCGGGTGTTATCGCAGGTGTTGACTTCCTGCGGAACGTAAATCTTGGCAATGACGCGAGGCTCTCCGGCAACGTCGTCGTCATCGGCGGCGGCAATGTCGCCATCGACGTGGCGCGCACTGCCGTCCGTGAAAACGCGGGTACCGTCGGTATGTACTGCCTCGAGAGCGAGAAGGAGATGCCCGCACTGCCGGACGAGATCGAAGAGGCCAGCAGCGAGAACATCAAGATCAATAACGGCTGGGGTCCGAAGCGCATCGTCACCGAAAACGGCAAAGTCACGGGCGTCGAGTTTAAAAAATGTCTGTCCGTCTTTGACGAGAACCATCGCTTCTCCCCGAAGTACGACGAAAACAACGTCATCACCGTCCCGGCGGACTACGTGCTTCTCTCCGTCGGCCAATCCATCGAGTGGGGCAAGCTGCTGGACGGCAGCAAGATCGAGCTTGGCCGCGGCAACA
>DEMY01000055.1:0-9990 GCA_002359425.1 Clostridiales bacterium UBA2658 | reverse complement strand
CGTGCAGCCCGGTCAGGACCTCCGCTTTGGCCGTGACCGCCGCGAATATGTTGCGTTCGACAAGGAAAATCTGGTCATTGGCGATTACGACAACGCGCCGCGTCAGGCCCCGGGCCATAACCCGGAAAGCAGCAAGAGTTTCCGTGACAGCCGCATGACCTTCACCGAGGAGCAGATGAAAAAGGAGACCGAGCGCTGCCTCGGCTGCGGTGCTGCGATTGTTGACGAATACATGTGCGTCGGCTGCGGACAGTGCACCACGAAGTGTAAGTTCGATGCTATCCACCTTGAGCGCGTTTACAACGGCGAGGGCGTCTCCTTTGAGAAGATAAAGCCCGTTGTCGTCAAGACCATGCTTAAGCGCGAGGGCAAGATTGCCGTCCGCAAGGTCAAAGACGTTTTCTCAAAGCAGAACTAATCGCAAAACTTTACGGTCCCCGCGCCTTTTCCTCTCCGGGAACAGGCGCGGGGGCTTTTGCTTTGCGCAGGCCAAAACGGCGTATACAGCTCGTTTTAAAAGCTAAAAAGAGGGAACCATAGGAAAGACCTGCTTTCAAGCCTTACGCCGGCGCGGGTATGTCGGTCTATGCGGTCCGAAAAAGAGCCTTTGCCTCAAAAGCCAGCGGGGCCGCAATATCGTTTTTTCACTTTGAGCAAAGCGAAGGATCACGTTTTGTCCTTGTCCTTCGTAATAAATGATGGACGGGAAAGAGTCTTTGCTTCACTCAGAATGACAGGCGCGGCGTTTGTGCCCGGACGCAAAAAGTTCCGGTTTGCAGGCGTGCCGTTCTATGATAGAATAAATAAAAGAACGCTGTGGCGTTCCATGGGGGGAAGATCAAAATTGGAGAATAATCTGACACTCGGCGGCTGGGAACGGCTGCTTCCCGCCGAGGCAATTGAAAAGGGGCTGGCGGTTTCAGCGCGCGCCGCGGGGGAGACGGCGGAGGTCTATCCGTTTCCGGACCGCGAGCATATTTTCCTCGCGCTTTACACAACGCCGCCGGAGCGGGTAAAGGCGGTCATTCTGGGGCAGGACCCCTACCATGAGCCGGGACAAGCCTACGGGCTGGCGTTTTCGGTGAAGCCGGGAAGTCCGCTGCCGCGCTCGCTGCGAAATATTTTCAAGGAGCTTTGTGCAGACACGGGCTGTGCTATGCCGGAAAGCGGCGATTTGACCCCGTGGGCGGAGCAGGGCGTTTTGCTCTTGAACACGGTGCTCACAGTGGAGCGCGGGAAGGCGAACAGCCACGCGCGCTGGGGCTGGCAGGATTTCACGCGGGCCGTCGTCTCGGCGAGCTTCCGTCTTCCGCAGCCGGTCGTTTACATCCTCTGGGGTAAGCCCGCACAAGCGTTTTGCGCAGGGGAGAGTCTTGACCACGCGACGAAGCGCGTTTTGTGCTCGAACCATCCCAGCCCCCTTTCCGCTATGCGCGGCCCCGTTCCGTTTTTAGGCAGCCGTCCGTTTTCAAGCGCGAACCGCCTGCTTGAAGAGATGGGCGCAGATCCGATCGAATGGGCGCTTTGAGAAAAAGCGCCTTAAAAAACGGCAAAAACCTGCCGTTCTGAGCAAGGCGAAGAATTTCCTCCCGTCTCTCGTCCCAAACAAAATGATTGGACGTCGGTCAAGCGGAAATGCTTCGTTGCTTTGCGTCGCAGAAGGGCGGAATGGGGCGTAAAAATTTATATTGACGCTTGACATTCGCCCATAACTGTGCATAATAGCATCTAATAGTGATAGTTGCTTGCGCGAAAGAGGGTGACACAAATGGACATGGACAGGATGGCAGAGGAGCTGTTTGACTGTATGGTCGTATTTCAGCGCGGGCCGGTAAAGCAGATGCAGGGTATCTCGCGAGGCGAGATGGCGATGCTGGGTTATTTCATTATGAACGAGCCGGAGGCAACGCCGACGGAGCTGAGCCAGTTTTTTAATCTCTCAACTGCGCGGGTCGCAAACACGCTGAACAGTCTTGAGCGTAAAAAACTCATTGTCCGCGAGCACGACTCGGCGGACCGCCGCAAGGTATTGGTTCACATTACCCCGCTGGGGCGGCAGATTGCGGAGGAAAAGCATAATAAAGCGCTGCATTGCATGGGCGAACTCCTTACCGATCTCGGCGAGCATGACGCGGCGGAGCTTCTGCGCATCTTTCAGCGCATCCGCGCGCGCATGGAGCAGAACGAAGCCGAAGCGGCTCAAAACGAATAAACACCAGTGAGAGCCGGTCTTTTTCTGCCTTTTATCTATTTCTAATAGATGGGATGTATTATCGTGATGAAGCAAGCATTTTTAAACTCAATAGCGCATTGTATTCTCCCGCAGATAATACGAGTCTCCGCCAAGAGAGTTTTAAGGATGCCTATTTTTCAGATTGTATGAATACATTTTATAAAGGTATTCCATCTCAAAGAAATTGTTAAATGTATTTGAGCATTGTGCGGGTGGCATTTATTCCATTCATGCTCTTTCAAAATTTTAATTACCTGCTTTTTGCAATATGTAGCATAACAAAGGTAATCTTAGGTGTGGCGGGCAGACGGGACGAGCGTTTGCCCGCTTTTCCCATGTGGGGCGGTCATGAATGTATTGACTCGAAGGAAATCAGCTGCTTGGGTTTGCATTTACAGTTTAACTGTGTTATACTATACATAATAAAATAATAAATCCCCCGTAAAATCGGAGATTTTGTGGGGAAAGGAAGAGCAACGAAGCGATACTTGGTTTTTCGCTTGCGGAAAACGGAGTGAGAACCGTTTGCTCTGACGAGAAGAACCGTCTTTTTAAGAAGGGCTTTGCGTATTACACCGTGTGGTGCTGTATGAAAAGCCCTTCTTTTGCGTATACCCGATTTCACCATACCGGCTGTTGGAAGTCCTGTACTATAAGAACTTTCACAGCAAAATATAGGATAAATATTTAGGAGGAAAAACATGGATACCATTACCGTACAAAAACGTGACACCACGGCAAAAGCCAAGCAGCTCCGGCGCGCCGGCCTTGTGCCGGGCAGCATATTTGGCGGCTCACTTCCGGAGTCCATTTCTATTCAAATGGACGAAGCGACCGCGCGCAAGCTCATTCGCACGAAGCGGGAGGGAAGCAAGCTACAGCTCGCCCTCGACGGACGGGTTATTCCGGTGCAGATTAAAGAGAAGCCGCTCAACTCTTTAAACAGCGAAATCACGGAAATCAGCTTTCAAGCGCTGAGAGCCGATCAAAAGGTCAACAGTGTGATTCACATTGTGCTCAAAAATGCGGACAAAATCGCCGGGACGCTGGAGAAGCTTACGCTCGAAATTCCATACGCCTCTCTGCCGGCGGACATGATTGACACCGTGACCATCGATCTTGACGGCATGCCGATTGGCACGATTATGACTGTCGGCGACATTCCCGAATTGCAAAGCGAAGCAATCGATTTGCAGCTTGAGAAGGACAGCATCATTCTGCGGATCAACGACAAAAAGCGCACCGCAGCGCAGCCCCAGCAGGAGGAATCTGAAGCATAGCTCTATGCAGTTGCAGATGGGGCATTTCCCGGCGTATCGGTATGGATGCGGACGGGAAACGCCCTTTCACAATAAAAAAAGGAGGTATGAAATGCAATTAGTCGGACAGAAGGTCGAACACGGAATGTTTGGGCAGGGACTCATAACGGATTGCTCCGACAATATCGTGACCGTCTCTTTTCCGCAGGGAGATAAAAAATTTATTTATCCGGATGCCTTTGCAAGCTTTATAACGCTTAAAGACGGGTCCATACAAAACGAAATCCAAGCGGGCATTGACAAGCAGCTTGAGGCGGCCGCTGCGAAAAATCAGGCGCTTGCGGAAGAACATGCGCGCCGCCAAAGAATTCGCAACCTAAAGATCACGCCGAATTCGCAAGCGGCCTTCAACGTTGATATGAATGAGCTGGATGAAATTTTTGCAGCCGGCGCAGTATCGACCGGGTGCTATTTAAGTGGCTACTCGAAGGGAGAGCCGCGTATTCCAAGCAAGTTGAGACCAAATTCCGCCTGCTTATTGACCGTGCTGCCTCCGGATTCTCCGGAAAAAGAGCGGCAAATCCTGGGCGCTTTCATGGTAAAGGAGGATTTTTGGGGCGACTCCTGCTCAAACGGAATGGTGGAGGCGCATGAGCAGCACACCCTACGCCTGGGCGCGGAGAACAGTTTGCTGTTTTGGGACTATTTTGATTACAACGAACCGATCCCGCGTTGGGGAAGAACGGTATTCAAATACTTTCCAAACAGCACGATGCAGAAAGTTCTGCTAGATTTTATGCAAGCGCTTCAGGGCACCGAAGATGAGCCGCTCATTCAAGAATTTTATCAGTATTTCTGTAAGATAAACCGCCTGCCAAAATAAGCGGTGCGGTCAAACGCGCCGCTTTTTTGGCGCTCTAGCGCAGAATTTATTTGATTTGCACTTCGGCTGCACCAGCCTATAGAAAGGAAGGAAAACCGTGGACGACAACCCTCGAAGTTTGAAAAACCGATTCAGATCCCTAGGTGAACGGACAGACCAATGTACTGTCGCCGATCGTGGGCTGTCTGCCCTGGCGCTTTTATGCTGACAGATTTCTGCCCGCGTATTTGCCGCCGTTCGTTGGGGCAGCTTTTTGCCGCTCATTGTATTTCACCGGGGCATCCTATAAGAGAAAGGAAGGATTCCGGTGAGGCTCATGAACAGGAAGATCCAGAACGCTCAGATTTATAAAAACAAACAGGACAGCGAGGAAAGGCTCCGCTTCTATGCTCTTGCGACATGGGAGGCGCTTTTTGCGCGCCTGTCCTCCACGCAAACAGGGCTTTCAAGCGAAGAAGCCAAAAACAGACAGATTGAGTTTGGAAAAAACGTCATTACAAGTGGGTACCAGAATACGACGCTGCACAGGTTGCGGGAGGCGCTTATCAATCCCTTCAACGTCATTTTGCTGCTGGTCGCCGCCGTCACGTTTTTTACGGATGTTGTGGTATCCGCAAAGCCCGACTACCTTACTGTCAGCATCATTTTGGCGCTGGTATTCCTATCAAGCGCCGTTGCCTTTGTGCAGAGCCAGCGTTCCCACGCCGCCGCTGAAAAGCTGTCCCAGATGATTTCCAACAAAGCGGATGTCTGGAGAGACGGAAAGCTGACGGAAATCCCCATGGATGAAATTGTGCCCGGTGATCTTGTGCGGCTTTCGGCCGGCGATATGCTCCCGGCAGACGTCCGTTTTTTGAGAACGAAGGACACCTTTGTTGCGCAGGCAGCTTTAACCGGCGAATCCAATCCCGTAGAGAAATTCAGCGATGTACCCGAAGGGCCAGACGACGCGCTGACTGATTTGCGCAATATCGGCTTTATGGGTGCAAACATTGTCAGCGGCAGCGCGGCGGCCATTGTGCTGGAGACCGGCAACAACAGCTATTTCGGCGCGATGGCGAAATCCCTCTCCGGCGACCGGGCGAAAACCAGCTTTGAGCGCGGGGTGGACTCGGTCAGCCGGCTGCTCGTGCGCATGATGCTCGTCATGATACCGCTTGTTTTCTTCATTAACGGGCTGATGAAAGGCGACTGGGCGGGCGCGCTGTTCTTTTCTATCAGTATCGCGGTGGGGCTGACGCCGGAGATGCTTCCCGTCATTATGACCTCGACGCTCGCAAAGGGTGCGGTTTCCATGTCTAAACACCAGGTGATCGTCCGAACGCTGGGCGCCATACAGACCTTTGGGGAAATGGATGTGCTCTGCACCGATAAAACCGGCACGCTGACTGAAGATCAAATTGTGCTGGAAAAGTATATAAACCTGCATGGCGTAGACGACGCCCGTATTTTGCGCCACGCCTATCTCAACAGCTATTTTCAGACCGGTCTCAAAAATCTGATCGATTTGGCGATTATCAATCGTGCCGAGCAGAGCGGACTTGCAGATTTGGCGGCGCGCTACCGGCGGGTGGACGAAATTCCCTTTGACTTTACACGGCGCAGAATGAGCGTCGTTTTGGAGGATGATAGCGGGAAGCGGCAGATTATTACGAAGGGCGCGGTTGAGGAAATTCTTTCGATCTCCTCTTTTGTGGAGCTGAACGGCCTTGTTTTGCCGATGGACGAGGAAACCCGGTGCAAGGCGCTGGAGCTTTATGGGCGCTACAATCGTGACGGCCTGCGGATGCTGGCCGTGGCGCAAAAAAACGAGCTTCCCGGCTTTGACGCATTCAGTGTGGCGGACGAGAGCGATATGGTGCTGATCGGCTTTGTGGGCTTCCTTGACCCGCCCAAGGAGAGCGCTAAAGCGGCNNCATTGCCGCGCTGAAAGGGCACGGTGTGCGCACGGTCGTGCTCACGGGTGACAGCGAGGGTGTGGCGATCAAGGTCTGCGAAAAGGTCGGCGTGGATACGGCGCGGGTACTGACCGGGCGGGACGTCGAACGGATGGACGAGGCGGCCTTGCTTACGGCGGTAAGAAGCTGCGACCTCTTTGCAAAGCTTACCCCCTCTCAAAAGGAACGCGTCGTAAAGGCGTTTCAGACGGCGGGTCATACGGTGGGCTATATGGGCGACGGTATCAACGACGCGCCCCCGCTGCGGCAGGCTGACGTGGGCATTTCGGTGGACAGTGCCGTGGACATCGCCAAGGAGACGGCTGACATCATTTTGCTCAGAAAAGACTTAATGGTGCTTGAACACGGTCTGATCGAGGGCCGCCACACCTTTGGAAACATCATTAAGTATATCAAAATGGCCGCGAGCGGCAATTTCGGCAACATGATTTCGGTGATCGCGGCGAGTATCTTTTTGCCCTTTCTTCCAATGCTGCCGGTGCAGCTGCTGACGCAAAACCTGCTCTGCGATTTTTCTCAGATGGGGATCGCCTTTGACAGCGTGGACAAAGAATATCTCGAAAAGCCGCGCAAGTGGGAAACCCGGTCAATAAAGTCCTTTATGTTCTTTATGGGGCCGCTCAGCTCCGTTTTCGATCTTTTGTGCTTTGCCGTTTTATGGTGGGCCGTCGGCGCAAACCGCATGGAGCTTGCGCCCGTGTTCCAATGCGGCTGGTTTGTGTTCGGCACGGTTTCGCAGGTGCTCATCATCCACATGATCCGCACGGCGAAAAAACCGTTCCTGCAAAGCAGGCCCTCCACCGCGCTGCTTTTCTCCACCGTCACAGTGGCGGCACTGGCGCTGGCTGTCGGGTTTAGCAATCTTTCAGCCGGTCTCGACATGCTGCCACTGCCGGCTCCCTTTGTTCCCTGGCTCGCGCTGCTTTTGGTGGCCTATGCGCTGTCTGCGCAATTCATAAAAACGGTCTATATAAAGCGCTTTAATGAGTGGCTGTAATTATAAAATAGCCTGTAGCAAAACAGACGGAAAAAAACAGAGCCGAAGTGACTGCAAAAGCAGACACAACGGCTCTGTTTTTTGGTATACTTGTTTTATGAAGAACCGATATAAGCGCCAAAGCTACGGCTAGAAAAACGAAATGTGCAACTAAAAATGATGAGACCTCCACCGAGAAGCTTATTCCGGCGAACAATAGTGTGCGACTCTTAGATGAAATCACGAAGGAGATAGAAAGACATTAGAGAATACTCAATATAGCGCAAAAAATTCAACAAAATCAGACGACGTCGAATCACATAAAAGAGACCCGACGCAAATTTTTTGTGTCGGGTCTCTTCACAATAAGCGGATGAATAACTGAGCAATTGTCTAGTGCTATCATTATGAAACACACAATATAAAAGGCTTCCGTCAATATTCGATGCAGAGCAAAAGGAAATTCAAATAGTATTGGCTTATACCGAAGCGCTTTCAAGGCCAAATGAAACGCCTTGAACGGCGGCAGCGCAGTTAATTATCAATACATGTAATCAGTCCTTCAAGCCATAGGAAACAACAAAAACAGGAACGAGCCAGAGAAGCATGAAGCTTATGGCGTTGGCGCAGCTTGCGGAGCTCCAAACGCCCTGCCAGCACATGGCAAGCATCAGGATCATGCCAACAAACGAGCCGAGAACGGAGAGAAGGTCGCATAAAATGAGCGAGCGATAGAGCTTCCGGCCGCGGCGAATGAGGCCCGCAACGGCGTTGAGTCCGCTGCGCGGGAATACGGCTGCGACGGTGCCCTCTGCCTCTGTCTCATCCGAGGAAATGCGGTAGCGGTTGGCAAAGGAGGGAANNGGGAAACTCATAGTTTTTCCGGGGCAGACGAAACTTTTGCTGCACGAGCATCGGCGTAATGTTGAAGTCGCGGACCGCGAAAACCGGCTCCGTTCCCCCGCGCAAAAGCGTCATAAGCCCGCGCTGGACGGATGCAACTGGTGCGTAATTTACCTCGAAAGCACCTGCAAAGGTGTCGTTAATTGCGGTGCAGACGGCGGTTTTGGACGCTTCACCCTTCGGGACGGAAACGCCCATAAGCTTCATGAACGCTGCCGGGCCGACATAGACGAGGTCGCCGTTCACGCGCGCAACGATGCCGCCTGACTCCTGAACGGTGAAATCCTCGATGGGCTTCATCGCATAGCCGTTTTTCTTCATGAGGTCCGTGAAGACCGGCGCGACGCCGAGACCTGCGGCTGCAACCATGCTCGCCGTGCAGGAAACGACGCGGTCCGGATAAAAGCCATCTGCAACCTTGATATTTGCGAGCGAGAGCGTCCGTACGGGAAAGAGGTCCTTATCCTTCAAAACGACCCGGCGGATGCGCCCAAGCTCCGCCGCACCCGTGTAGCCCGCGACGGCGACACCGCTGCGCGAAAGACGCTTCGTGAGCGTGTAAAATGGAAAAGCAAAGCCCAGAACGGTTGACAGCGATGCGCTCACGGTGACGGCGGCAGCGAGCGTATGCGGGAAATTGTTGCACTTTTTGCTGGCGACAAAGCAGAGAAGGCTCAAAACCAGAGCAAAAATGAGCAGAATGGGAGCAAAGTAGCTGTACGTTTTTTCAAAAAGGTCGGCTTCCTCGCTGCTGCGCACAAAGCCGGTCACGGGGCGGCGGACATGCACGAGTACGCGGCCGTTTTCCTCGCCGCCGTCCTCCGAAAGCACGACGGTCGGCTCCTTCGAGCGCACCGCCGTGAGGAAGTTTAGCGCAAAACTTTTGCAGCTCAGGTAATATCCCCACAGGGCGGCGGTCAGCGAAAGGGCGGACGCGGCACAGAAGGGGAGACCAACCACATAGTTCTGTGTGACGATCGTATAAAAGGCATCCAACGCCGAAACGACGCAGGAAACGGCAATCAGCGACTCCGCGCCGGGCTTGCCCTGAAACAGCGTTCGCATACCGTTTGCAAAAATGTCCAGACCGAAGACCATGACAATAAGCTCAAGAATGAGACAGGCGAACGTGCAGATGCGCACGCTTGAGCCTAAAAGCCCCGCAGCCGGCAGTCCGTAGCTCAGCCAGACGAGGATCAGGCACACGACGCTCGCCATATAGCAGCGAGTCCGAAGTGACTGCGCCTGATCGGCGTAGAGCTTTGCGGCGGCTTCGGGAACCATTTCCGGCGGACGGCTTGCGCGCTCGCGCTCCATACGCGCTTGCGCTTCGCGACGCTTTTCCTCACGCTTCGCGGCGGCGTCTGCAAACAGGCCCATGACGGGCAAAACGACCTTTTCGCGGAAGCCGGGCGTCTCGCTCTCCGCCGCTTCGGGTTCGGAAATTTCTTCTTGATAAGCGCCGGCGGGGGCGTAGGCTTCGCTTACCGCGTCTCCGGCAGAAAAGTCCCAGCGGCGCGTCGCATCCGGGTCGGCGGCGCCGTCGGCGGACTGCAAAACAGGGCGTTCGCCTTGGGGCGATCCTGTTTCCTCGGCGCTTTCGGCTGTTTCAACGGGGGCAGCTTCAGAGGACCTTTTTTCCTCGTCCGTCAGCGTAACGCCGAAAATGCGCTCCACGTCGGACAGTGCCTGCTCGCGCATGGACGCCTTGTCCGGCGCGGGCTGCTCCGCTGCGGGGGCCGCGGGCGCTTCGGCGGGCGGGGGAGGGGAATCCTCCT
>DEMY01000054.1 GCA_002359425.1 Clostridiales bacterium UBA2658 | reverse complement strand
CGACGCCGGTGACCTTGCCGTCCTCGACGAGGATGCGCTTCGGGCCCCAGCCGTTGTTGATGGCGATGCCTTCGCCGCGGGCTTCTTCAAGCTCCTCAGGCAATGCGGGCATTTCCTGCTCGCTTTCGAGGCAATACATGGAGGTGCAGCCCGCGCCCGTGCGGGTCGCAGTGCGGGCGACATCGATTGCGACATTGCCGCCGCCGATGACGACGACGTTTCCGTAGAGCTTCACGGTCTTGCAGAGATTAATCTTGCGCAGGAACTCGACGCCGGACATGACGCCCTCGGCGTCCTCTCCCTCGATGCCGAGCTTGCGGCCTGCCTGCGCGCCGATGGCGACATAGAAAGCCTCAAAGCCCTGCTTGCGGAGTTCGGCAATCGTGACGTCCTTGCCAACCTCGCAGTTCGTCTTGAACTCGACGCCCATCTGGCGCAGAACGTCGATCTCGGCGCGGACAACGTCCTTCTCAAGCCGGAAGGAGGGGATGCCCAGCATCATCATGCCGCCGACGACGCGCTGCTTTTCAAAGACGGTGACCTTGTAGCCGTCCGCCGCGAGGTAGTAGGCGCAGGAGAGTCCGGCGGGGCCGGAGCCGATGACGGCGATGGGCTTGCCGTAGTTGTGGAGCTTCTTCGGGATGAACTGGAAGCCGGACTCCAGCTCCTTGTCGGCGATGAACTTTTTGATCTCATCAACGGCGACCGGCTGGTCAATGTCGCCACGGGTGCACTCGCTTTCGCAGTTGTGTGGGCAGATACGGCCGCAGATTGCCGGGAACGGGTTTTCCTTTTTAATGAGTTCGAGGGCATCGATGTAATTGCCCTCAGCGGCTTTTTTGATGTAGCCCTGAACGGCGATATGCGCCGGACAGGCGGTCTTGCAGGGAGCCGTGCCGGTCTCTACGACGTTTTCACGGTTCTCGCGGTAGTTGACGTTCCAATTTTCGGGACCCCACTCGGTGTCGCGCGGGAGGTCGGCAAGCTTGTGCTCGATGGGGGTCTTGGCGCAGACCTTCTGGCCGAGCTTCAGTGCGTTATTTGGGCAGTATTCGACACACTGGCCGCAGGCGACGCAGTTTTCAGTCGTGACCTGCGCTTCAAAGTTGGAGCGGGAGGCGTCCGGCGTGTTAAAATACTGCGTTGCGCCTAGNNCGCCGAGCGCAAGGCAGGTGCCGGGCATACAGTTGCAGATTGCGACGGAAACGCCCTGATTAAGCGTGGTGATCTGGTGAACGCAGCCGATATCCTCAAAATATTTGATCTTGTCGTAGGCTTCTTCCTTGGTAATCTTGTAAGCGCGGCCACTGGCAACGAACATGTCGGCACCCATGCCGAGGAACATGCACATGCCGGTTTCGTAATCCGCAGCGCCCTCGAGGTCGCCGGCGCCTTCGTTCATATAGCGGCGCACACGGCGGCACTGGCAGGGCAGCAGTGCGATGTGGTTCTTATTCTTTTCTATGTAGTAGCTCACGCGGTCAAAGTCGATCTGCTCGGTGGTAGCCGGGATGGCCTTTTCAACCGGGATCGCGCGCATGACGCCCGCGCCCATCGGGACGCCGGCAATGTAGTTCTCCATGGACTTTGTAGCATGGCCCTGAAAAGAGCGGGGAACCTCGGGATGCTCTTTGCAGAAGTCGTCGTTGACGAGCATAAACTCGAAGACGCCGGGCGCGTAAACGAGCATCATGAAAACTTCCATGCCGAACTTTTCAACCTTGGCGACAACGCCGATGTCGGCAAGACCACGCAGGATCTCCAGCGTCTTCTCCTCGGAGAAGCCGGTCGCTTCCGCGACGCTCTCCGGGAAAGCGGGCTGCAAAAGGTCCATCGCAAGAAGCACGGTGATCTGGTCGTCCGTGATCCAGTTTTCAAAGAGTTTGTACTCCGCACAGTCCTCATTGATTGTGTAGTGACCGTCGCTGAGCTTTTCGCACAGCTCGATCAGGTTTTGTCTGACTTCCATTTTTTGTCCTCCCACTAATTCGTTCTGATATTGCCAAAGTGTCTTTCCTTGCCGTGATGCTATTTGGGCACTTTATCTAAAACATAGTATAAGAGATATCAAAAATAAATACAAGCATAAAATGTCTTGCTTATCTACAACAAAACGTTGTAATATAAGAGTGAACTTTCTCGCTTTGCCTGCGTTTCAAAAGGAGGTGCAGCTATGCAGATACAGGCGATAGAGACCTTTTTGATGGTCTACGATACCCGGAACCTCTCCCGCGCGAGCGAGCGGCTGTATGTTTCGCAGCAATGTCTGAGCCGGCAGATTCAGGGGCTGGAGGCGGAGCTTGGCGTGCAGCTCTTTATCCGGCAGAAAACCGGAATGCTGCCAACCGATGTATGTCATCAGATCTATCCTGTGCTACAAGAGATGATGAGCCGCTTTGAACAGGCCCGCCAGATCTGTAGCGCGCAGGAGTGCAGAGCCGCACCAAAGCTTACGATCGCGCTGTCGGACGGCATGTCGAATTATATCGACGTCAGTCTGCTGTCCGGACTCGTCCGGGACTGCGCAGGCTCGGAGCTTGTAATCGAAGAGCGGCCCGGCGCCGAGTGCAGCCGTCTACTGTGCCGGGAAAAGGTTGACATGGCCTTTTTGCTCGAGCCATTTGACGACACGATGCTTGCGCACGAGCTGATTCGCGAGGATTTCGGCTGCATCGTCATGCTCAAAACCCACCCGCTGGCAGCAGAAACAGGGCCGATCCCCTTTTCCATGCTAAAAGGCGTCAAAACCGTCACCGGCTCCAATACGAATTGCGCGGCCGTGCATTTACAGCATTATTGCGAGCAGTCAAACGTCTGGCCGCAGTATGTGGTCAATGTAACAAATCTGGTCGGTTTTATCAACCGTCTCAACCGCGACGACATCGTCGTGACGCTTCTAAGCTGCGAGATTCCGCACATCACAAATCCGGACGTCGTTGTCCGCAAGGTCGTGGACCCGGTACTGATGGGAAAGTGCCACTGTTGCTACCGCAGCGGCTCGCCGCAGGCGCCGCTTCTGCGGGAGCTTACGCGGCGGATCAAAGAAATCTACGGAAGTGCCGAGCGCTAATCGCTTTAAAATCCCGGCGCTTTGGAAAAAACATTTGACAAGCGCAGCCGGTCGTGCTATATTCTTTTCCAAGTTAATAACGCAAACCGTTGAAGCGGAGATAACGGTGGGAATGCTCGCACAGAGAGTCCGGGATGCTGAAAACCGGATCGAAAACAGCCCGTCAAATGGACCGCCGAGGGCGCAGTCAAAGGCCGGGAGGCCAAGTATTCTGCGACGTGTGGGCATACGTCAGTTGCCGGGGATATGCAGGTATCCCGCTAAGTGTGCGGCGTCATTGCCGCAAATCAAGGTGGCACCGCGAATTTTTTATTCGTCCTTGACAGAAGAGAATTTTTCTGTCAAGGACGATTTTTTTGTTGCCTGAAAGGAGAACGTACTATGCCTTATCCAACGCTTGAAGAGGTCAAAGCAATCGCGGCGGGCGGCGCATACCGCACCGTGCCAGTGACGGCGGAACTGCTTTCGGACGTGCGGACGCCAATCGAGGTTCTGCGAATTTTCAAAAACGTGTCTGCCCACTGCTTTCTGCTGGAGTCAGCTGCGGACGCGGAACGGTGGGGGCGCTGGACTTTTCTGGGTTTTGACCCGAAGCTCGAGGTGAATTGCACGGACGGAAACATGCAGGTGGGCGAGCGTTTCTGCCGGACGGCTTGCCCCGAAAAATACATCCGCGAGGTCCTGTCCGCGCACAAGAGCCCGAAAATTGAGGGG
>DEMY01000053.1:710-10422 GCA_002359425.1 Clostridiales bacterium UBA2658 | reverse complement strand
TTTTCTCAAGCCGCGATACATAGCTTCTGCTGATACGGCAGCGCTCGGCAACCTCATGCTGCGTTTTCGGCGGATTTCCGTCAAGCCCGTAGCGCAGAGTGATGATCTCGCTTTCCCGCTGATCGAGGACGGTATCAATGAGGGTCTTGAGCGTTTGAGACAGTTCATTCCGGCTAATCTTCTCCAAAATGTCGTCCTCAAAGGAGACCACGTCCATGAGACACAGATCCTCGCCGGAACCGTCCGTTTCGATTGTGTCGGAGAGCGACACGTCGGACGCCGACTTTTTTGCAGAGCGGAAGTACATCAAAACCTCGTTTTCGATGCAGCGGCTCGCGTAGGTCGCAAGCCGCACACCCTTATCCTGCTTGTAAGAGCTTACACCTTTGATCAGGCCGATGGTACCGATGGAGATGAGGTCGTCCACATCCGCGTTCGCGGTATAGTATTTCTTTACAATGTGCGCAACAAGTCTTAGATTGTGCTCGATCAGGATGTTTCGTGCCTCCTCGTCTCCCTGCTGCCAAAGCTCGAGATATTTTTTTTCCTCCTCGGCAGAAAGCGGCTTTGGAAAAGAACCGGTCGCCGCACCCATCCGCAGCATTAGAAACGCACTGCCGACCAGCATCATAAATGCGCTTGCTAGCATAGTCCTGTCCTCCCTTTTTCGGCTTTTCTACAGTCTATGAGAGCGCTGCAAGTCCAAATGCGGGCACAAAAAAGCGCGCCGTTTTTGTTTGCGGCGCGCCCACTCGAAATTTTATTATTTTAATTTTGCGTAAGGGGCCTTGTTTGTGCCGACGACGCCATTCCAGAGAAGACTACCGAATCCTTGACCAGAATGGTATGGTTTACCGGCCAAGAGAAGCTTTTCGACCTTGAGCTGGCGGACCCNNTTCGACCTTGAGCTGGCGGAGTTCCTTCGGCTCCAGACTGAGCGGGTTTTTGTTCAAAACGGTCATATCCGCAATCTTGCCAGGCTCCAGCGTGCCGCGTTCCTTTTCGTCAAAGCTCATGCGCGCAGCCTCGTATGTATACATGCGCAGAGCCTCAGAAATCGCAAGCGACTGCTCGGGCACATAGTGGTTGCAGGCGGCATAGATGCCCTCCACGGGGTCCGGGATGGTGCAGGGCGCATCCGAACCGCCGCTCATGTGGATTCCCATATCCTTCATTGTCCGCAGAGGTGAAATTTGGTAGGCACGCTCGCCCATGATGCGCTCCAGATAATCCAGCGGCTCAAGGTCCCAATCGAGGAAGGATGGCTGGAGCGCAATGCCAATGCCGAGCCTCGCCATGTGCTCCAGTCCCTCCTGCGTCGGAAGACAGGCGTGGATGATCGTATGGCGGTGATCCTCGCGCGGGAAATCGTTTAGGGCCGCTTCAAGTGCGTTCAGCGCCTGCACAAAGGCGGCGTCTCCGATCGCGTGCATTTCAATCTGGAGGCCGGCGCGGTTCGCGGCAATGCAGAAATCCGTCACCGTCTTGTCGCTGTAATACAAAACGCCCTGATTGCCGGGTTCGCTGTCGTAAGGCTTCAGCATGGCGGCGTCCATGGAGCCGAAGCAGCCGTCCAGCGCCGTTGCAAAGCAGCCGCCGATGCGGGAAAGCTTCCTTTTGATAACCTTCTGCACATCCATCGTCTGAAAAAAAACGCGCGTCGGAACGGGATTGCGCTGGCCGCGCGCCAAAAAACGAACCATGTCTACATCCATGTCCTGCGGAAAACCGACGCCCTCGACCGTGTGGATCAGACCTATGCCGTGTTCCGCGAGCATGTCATAGCCGCGCTGCATGCTTTTTATAAGGCCGATGGGCGCGATTTTCCCCGTCACAAAGCCGCTGACGGCGAAAAATGCCTCCTGATTCATTTCGCCGCTCTCGGCCCCGAAGCCGCGCAGCTTATCGGTGCCCTTTGGCAGCATTTGCATGAGCTTTGTATTTATTATGCAGGTGTGTCCGTCGTATTTTGCAAGCATGACGGGCTTATCCGGGCAGACCTTGTCAAGCTCGGCACGCGTAATGAGCCTTTTTTCCGAAACGCTGTTTGCCGAAGCGCCGAAGCCCGTGACCATCTTCGGATTTTTTTCACGGTCATAGACACGGATCATTTCGCAGATTTCGTCATGCGTTTTCGCCGTGCGGACGTCAACCGTGGACGCGAAAAAGGAATAGGACGAAAAATGGAGATGCGTGTCCCCAAACGCCGGAAGCAAAGCCCGTTCGCCAAGCTGTTCAATCTGCACGGCACGGTATTTTGCGGGCAGCTCGTTGCCCACCCAGACGATCTTTCCGCCATCCTCGACAAGATAACGATATACCGAATTTCTATCGTCGCAGGTGACGACGCTTCCATGATAAACTTTCACTGCCGCTTCCTCCTTCGTGTATTAAAAAGAATGCGGGCGCGCGGCCCACTTATTTACATAATCTTTATTTTAAACTGAACTTTCTATAATTTCAACCCGAAAATTGCATTTTCCGGCAAGAGCTGCGCATAAAAACGCGGCCCGCAAGAGGCCGCGTCCTGTCTGTTATTCGGTTTTTTCCTCTGGCTCGTCGTTCTCGTGGCGGCGCAAAACGATATTCCACGCGTTTCCCATAATAAGCACCTNNATAGACCCAAAGCATCAGGATGATGATTGAAGCGAGCGATCCGTAAATAAGCGGATAGTTCACCGACATACTGATAAACCACGAAAACAAAATACTCAAGAGCACAATAATGACGGCGGCGACCATTGCGCCGGGAAAGATCGTGTCATGGATATCTGCCGGGGTCGTAATGCGATAGATCCCATAAATAATCAAGGTAAAAACAGCAAGCAGCAATGGAAATCGAAGATAGCCCCAGAAATGAAGGCCAGCAAGTTGCGGGAACATATTTTCGGCGTATCCCAGAACGATGTCGTTCGTTATCATGACGAGCGCCGCGAAATAGCAGGCGGCGAGAAAGACAAGCGAAAAAAGAAAGCTATATGCCAGCGTTGCAAAGCCCTTGTAGCGGGGAACGCCTTGAATGTCCGCCATAATACTGTGTATTGACCGGAAGCTGGCTGCCGAGGTCATCGCTGTACCCGTGATGCCGGCGGTCAGAAGCGCCTTGCTGCTGTGGGCAGAAACATAGGCAAGGTAGTCCGTGATGGTCTCGATTGTCTCCTCCGGCACAATACCCTTGAGCTGTGAAAGGCCCGCCGAAACGCCCGGCAGGAATCTATTGAGCAGCGCGTGCAGACAGATGAGCATTGGAAAAATCGATAACGTGATATAATAGGATATTTCCGCCGCCGAGCGCGGCACGTGGTCGTCCACGTAGATGTTCAAAAGCTCTTTGCCATAAATTATGGCCGCGCTGCCCTTTTTCTGCTCCGCCAAATCTAATCTCACCCCCTCACTATAAAAAGGGCGCGTCGGCAAACGCGCCCTTTTTATCATATGCTTATTTTGAGTTAAAAATCTTAAAAATGTCGTCGAACGGATCCTTGTCACTCTTTGGAGCCTGCGGCTGTTCAGCAGGCTGCGCGGCCTTTTCCGAGGCGGCGGAATAGAGACCCTGCTCCCTTTCGGGGGCGGGCTTGCGCTTCGGCTCCGTCTTAGGGGCGCTGTCAAAGCCGGTCGCGATAACTGTTACGCGGATTTCGTCGTCCATCGTGTCGTCGAAGGTCGCGCCAAAAATGATGTTCGCTTCGGGGTGCGCCGCCGACTGAACGAGGTTTGCCGCTGCTTCGACGTCCTCTAAGCCCATATCCATCGGGCCGGTGATGTTAATCAAGATGCCGCGCGCGCCGTCAATGGAGGTATCCATAAGCGGGCTCTTGACGGCCATGTTGGCCGCGTCCTCCGCGCGGTTCTTGCCAGCGGCATGTCCAACGCCCATATGCGCGAGCCCGGCATCCTTCATGATCATGGTGACGTCCGCAAAATCGAGGTTTATAAAGCCGGTGTTCTTGATGAGGTCGGAGATGCTGGTGACGGCCTGATGCAGAACCTCGTCCGCGATCTGGAACGCGTTGGCAAGCGTGACGTGCTGATCGGTCGCGAGCTTCAGGCGGTCGTTCGGGATAATGAGCAGGGAGTCAACCTTGCCGCGGAGATCTTCGATGCCCTGTAGGGCCTGGTCCATGCGGCGCTTGCCCTCAAAACTAAACGGCTTCGTGACGACGGCGACGGTCAAAGCGCCGGATTCATGCGCGATCTCTGCGACGATCGGGGCAGCGCCGGTTCCGGTGCCGCCGCCCATACCGGCGGTGATAAANNTGTTGTCAAAGCATTTGGCAATATTGTTACGGCTCTCTTCGGCGCTGCGCTTGCCGACCTCAGGATTGGAGCCTGCGCCCTGACCCTTTGTAAGCTTTTCGCCGATCTGAATTTTCTCAGTCGCGCTGGAAACGGAGAG
The DNA here is from genome assembly GCA_002359425.1 of Clostridiales bacterium UBA2658. Taxonomy (GTDB): domain Bacteria; phylum Bacillota; class Clostridia; order Oscillospirales; family Oscillospiraceae; genus UBA2658. The sequence goes on along the minus strand of DEMY01000053.1, from coordinate 6,026 downwards.
CGCCTGCTTGTCCGTATTGACTGCGATGAATTCGACGCCCTTTGTACCTGATTTTACCATCCGGTTGACGACGTTGTTTCCCGCGCCTCCTACGCCGACCACCTTTATAGAAACGACATTATCGGGTCCGTTTTCAAGCTGAAACGACATATTTGTAGCCTCCCATATTTTTTCTAAGTCCGAGCTGAAAGCGCAGCTCAGACGTATCATCAAAGTATTCGATTTATTCTATACCGTTTTTTTGAATTGGTCAATAGCTGTTTTGAATTCTTATGTGAACCAATGAATTATTCTTCTTCCCGCGATTGGGTCGAAATCCGCTGATTTCCGCTCATTCGGGGCTGAACTGGGCTTTTTTGTTTTGGGAAAGGTCTATGGTTCCCTTATCCGTCGCCTCCAGCTTTGATACGACCTCCGTCAGCAGGCGAAGCTTGCTGTCAAGCTCCTCGTCTTTCCCGAAGCGAACGCGGAAGCGGGAGAGATAGGTCAGCTCGGGGTTTGCAGAATTTGCAACCGTGATGGCGGTCACGTCCTTTGTGACGCCCACACTCGCCAGCGCATTCAAAAGGTCCTTCAGATACTGAAGCTTTGGCGCATCCTCCTCCGAAACGGTGAGCGCCGCGCCCTTCTGCGGCTTCACGCCCTTGAGGCCGTTTACCTCTATGTAGGTCGTGCCGGGTGTTTGTGCCGAGCGTTTTTCAATGAGACGGCAGTTTTTATCAATGATCCATGTGCCGCTGTCCGTGTTGACGGCGGCGAAGGTGCTGCTCTCGTCAACGGTGATGACGACGGTGTTTGGCAGTTTTCTGCTCACCGAGACGCTGCCGACGTACAAAAGCCGCCCATAGATACGGTCGGCAACTGCGCCGCGGTCGATCAGCATCAGATTGTCGCCGTCCTTGACGCCGGCGGCGGCGACGATCTCTGCCTTCGAGTAGCGCTTCGCGCCGTCCACTTCGATGTTCGACACACGGAAAAAAACGCTCATGCCGAACACCAGTGCCGCACAAATAACGATGAACGACAACGTTGAAAAGACGAAGCCGCCCGATTTTCTTTTGTCTCCCGCATGGGCTGCCATAGCTGTCCTCCCCCGCGTTTTATCAGGCGTTTTCACATGGCGGAAGCAAGACTTTCGTCTTCCTCCGGCTCATAGCTCACATCCGCGCCCAGCGCAGTGAGCGTCTTGTCAAGCGCCTCGTAGCCGCGCAGGATGTGGCCTGTGTCCGTAAGTAAGGTTTCCCCTTCAGTACCGAGCGCCGCTGCCACGAGCGCTGCGCCGCCGCGCAAATCTGTAGCGTTGACCTCCGCGCCGTGCAGCTCACGCACACCGGTAACGGCGGCGGTCCTGCCGTTTATCTTGATATCTGCGCCAAAGCGGCGCATTTCTGCAACATGGCGAAAACGGTTTTCAAATATGTTCTCTGTAAATTCGCTGGTTCCCGCAGCCTTCAAGCACGACGCCATTAAAAGCGGCTGCGCGTCCGTCGGAAAGCCCGGATAGGGCCGCGTCGTAATGAGTTTTGAGGCCCGCAGCGGACTGTCGCAGACGATCTTTACGGTTTTTGACCGCCGCTCTACCAAACAGCCCATGTCCTCCAGCGCCGCCGTGACAGTCTCAAAATCGTCCGGCATAACGCCGTGCAGCGTTACTGCTCCGCCCGCGGCCGCAGCGCAGCAGAGCATGGTGGCCGAAACGATGCGGTCCGGCATGACCCGGTGGCCGACATGCGCGTGCGGCGTGAAGTCTGAAATGGTAACGGTCGAGGTGCCCGCGCCGGAGACCTCCGCGCCGAGCTTACGGAGAAACTCCTGAAGATCAACGATCTCCGGCTCCTTTGCGGCATTCACAATGGTCGTCGTGCCTTTTGCCCCACAGGCTGCAAGCATGGCGTTTTCCGTTGCCCCGACGCTCGGGAAGGGAAGCACAATACGTGCGCCCAAAAGGCCCTCATCGCGGCATTCGAGCTTTCCGCCGCGCTCGTCGATCGAAGCGCCAAGGCGTTTTAACGCATCGAGATGCATGTCGATGGGGCGCGCGCCAAGCTCACAGCCGCCGGGATAGGTGAGCTGCGCCTCGTGCGTCCGCGCGAGAATGGCCCCTAGAAAAATTACGGAGGAGCGCATCTCGCTCATGAGGTCGCGCGGAATATCCGTGCACGTCATGCTGCGGGAGTCAATATTCACGATGTCCTTTTCGCGCTCGGCCTTGCAGCCGAGATGGCGCAGGATCTCCATCGCCGCGTCAACGTCGCTGAGCTGCGGACAGTTGATGATCTCTGTTTCGCAGCCCGTCACGATCGCGGCGGCCATGATGGGGAGCACCGCATTTTTAGAGCCCTGGACCCGCAGGTCGCCATAGAGCTTATTGCCGCCCGTAATTTTCCAAACGCCCATCTTTACCCCTCCGCACAGTGGATTTTGTGCCATACTATGCGAAGGCGGCGAGATGTGCTAATCGCGCATCCGCTTTACGGACAAAAGCCCGTTTTTTCCGCATCGTAAGGCGCTTTCCGGCGCTGTGCTCAGTGTTTTACCGCGAGATCCAGAATGATGTCCGCGATTTTTTCAGTCGCATCGGCCTCACCGATCCGCTTCATCTGCTCGCCCATCGCCTCAAGCGTATCGGGGCGGGACAGGAGGAGCGAAACGGAGCCTAGAAGCTTGTCATCCGTAATTTCGCTCTCCGGGATGAGGACCGCCGCACCGGCTTTTTCCAGCACACGGGCGTTTTTCTCCTGGTGGTTATTGACAACGTTCGGTGACGGCACCAGAATGGCGGGCCGCCCTAAAACGGTAAGCTCCGAAAGGGTGGATGCGCCGCTGCGGCACACGACGAGGTCAGCCGCAGCCATAACGAGCGGCATATCGTAGATATACTCGCGAACGTCCATGTCGTGCCCCTTCGCATCCTTGATGCCGGCTTTGTCCATGTCGGCGAGCATTTTTTTGTAGCCGCCCTGTCCGGCAGAGTGGATAAGGCCGAAAAAGGGGTTACCAAGTGCCTTTTGAATAAAGCCGACCATGGTCTTATTCATGAAGTCTGCGCCCAACGAGCCCCATACGGAGACAACGAGCGGCTTATCGGGGTCAAGCCCGAGTTTTGCGCGCGCGGCCTTCTTATCCGCGTTCTTGAACTCCTGACGCACAGGGGTGCCAGTGACTGCAACGCGGTCCTGATGCTTATAATACTGCTTCGATTCCTCAAAACCGACAAGGATGCGGTCTGTGGAGCCTGCAAGCATCTTGGTCGTGAGACCCGGCACGGCGTTTGACTCGTGCACAACGGTCGGAATGTGGAGACTGTGCGCGGCTTTCAAAACGGGATAGCAGACATAGCCGCCCGTGCCGATCACAACGTCTGGCTGAAATTCCTTGATGATCTTTTTGGCCTGTCCGGTCGCTACAACGACGTTTTTGACCGTTTCCGCGTTGTGCTTGAAGCCTTCCATGGACTTTTCGCGGCTGATATTTGTAATGGTAACCGTCTTGATGGGAAAACCCTCGCGAGGGACAAGTTTCGTCTCCATGTGGCCGTCCGCGCCGACGAAGAGGATCTCGCAGTCCGGCATCAGCTCCTTGAGACGCTGGGCGACGCCGAGCGCAGGATTAATGTGGCCCGCCGTTCCACCGCAGGTAAACAGAAATTTCATGACTGTATCTCCTCTCACAGCTCCGGGACCGCGGTCTCTCCGCGCCGCAGCTCCGGACGTTTTCTTTTTCGTATCATTTTCTTTTCCGGAACGTCTCGTGAGGCGCTTAGAATGATGCCCATTTCGGCGAGCTGCATCAAAAGCGCCGTGCCTCCGTAGCTGAAAAACGGCAGCGAAATGCCGGTGCAGGGAATGAGGTTCGTACACACGGAGACGTTCAGAAACACCTGAATGGCAAGAAGCGAAGTGACACCCGTCACCACAAGGAAGCTGTAACGGTCGCGCAGATGCATCGCAATCCAGTAGCCGCGCAAAACGAGCAGCGCAAAAAGCGCCAGAATGAGGATCGCGCCGATCAGGCCAAGCTCCTCGCAGATGATTGAAAAAATGAAGTCGTTGTGCTCCTCGGGAAGATACAGGTACTTTTGCCGGCTCTGGCCGAGACCAAGGCCGAACAGTCCGCCGCTGCCGACTGAGTAAAGCGACTGGATGATCTGCCACGCATCGTCCTTCGTGGCGCTGAACGGGTCCTTCCAGACCTGAATACGGGTCGAGGCATAGCTCGAGCCCAGAAGCAGCACCAGAAACGCGCTGCCAACGCCGGCAATGCCGATGATAAAAACGACGAGCCGCGTACCGCCGATAAACATCATGATTGCGCCAAGCAGCAGAATGATGATGGAAGCCGAAAAGTGCGGCTCCAGCACGAGCAGTCCGACAATGGCCACAAGAATGAAGGCAAAGGGCAAAATGCCGTATTTGAAAGTGCCCATATAGTTCCGAAAGCGACAGATGAGCGTTGCAAAATAGAGGATGACTGCAATTTTTGCAACTTCTGACGGCTGAAAGCTGACGCCGCCGAGAATAATCCAGCGTCGTCCGCCGCCGCCGACCGTGCCGACAACGAGAACGGCCATCAGCAGAGCAATCGCTATGAGCATGATGAGACCGGAAAAGCGCCGGAAAAAGGACATCGGCAGACGGGAGACAATATACATACCCGCAAGGCCCAGTGTGGCAAAGGCGAGCTGCCGTGTGAAGAAATAGGTCGCGTTGTTGCCCGTGATCTTTTTGACGTCGTAGTAGGCGCTGGCGTAGCTTGCCGACAGCACCATGACGATGCCAATGCCCAGAAGCAGCAGCGTCAGCAGCAAAAATGGAATATCGACCGGTCCGCGCGGGGTCCAAAGGTCGCCCTGGTGATCCCGCAGTCTGTCATTTGCCACGCGTTCTCCCTCCTTTGCCGGAAATACAGTCGATTTAAGTCAAGCAATGTAGCGCCCGCAGACGCCGAAATACGACCAGATCGCCATGGCCGCTGAAATGCTTGTAAACAGCGCAAAAAGCTGCTTTTCGGTCCACTTGTGGCCCGTAAAGCCGCCCATCTCCAGATGATGATGGAACGGAGCCATGCGAAAAACGCGCTTGCCGTGGCTCAGCTTGAAGTAGCCGACCTGAATGATGTCCGAAAGGACCTCAAGAATGTAGAGAATGCCAATTGTGATGATAATGAGCGGCATATCAAGCGCGATGGCGACGCCCGCGACAGCGCCCCCCAAAAACAGCGACCCAGTGTCTCCCATAAAGACCTTGGCGGGGTTGAAGTTGTAGATCAGAAACCCGCAAAGCCCCCCGAAGATGCCGGCAGAAAAGAGGCCGAGCG
>DEMY01000053.1:346-592 GCA_002359425.1 Clostridiales bacterium UBA2658 | reverse complement strand
CCAAAAGGGTATGTAGAGGTGCGGTGCAATCAGTCCGAGATATTGCAGCAGATACACGAAAACAGCGGCCACGGCAACCTGTAGCATAAATTTCTTTCCGGCGGTCAGACCGAGGTTTTGCTTATGCCTGAGCTTTTCATAGTCGTCCAGAAAGCCGATGGCCCCGAAAGCGAGTGAAAAGAACAGGACGATGATGTGCGTGTAGTCGCCCGCGAGCATGCACGTAAATCCCACCGAGAGGCAGGC
>DEMY01000053.1:0-253 GCA_002359425.1 Clostridiales bacterium UBA2658 | reverse complement strand
CAACCCGATTTGGACATGTGCCAAGTCGGACCGTTTTCCTTGATCATCTGGCCCGCTTTTATTTTTCGCAGCCACGGCACTAGCACGGCTCCCGTAAGGACAGCCACGCAGAATGAGATTGCAAAAGCCATAAAAAGCTTTCCTAACATTCGATTTATTCCTCCGTCTCTGAGTAGATACGCGCCGCGCAAGTCTCTCTTCCCACACAGTGCGCCGGATCGCTTGCCCAATGCGTTTTATTTCCCGGCAAGCG
>DEMY01000088.1 GCA_002359425.1 Clostridiales bacterium UBA2658 | reverse complement strand
CTCCATGATCTGCGCCTGCACGGAGACGTCGAGGGCGCTGGTGGCCTCGTCGCAGATGAGAAGCTTCGGCGGGGCTGCGATCGCCCGGGCGATCGCAGCCCCGCCGAAGCTTCTCATCTGCGACGAGGCCACCAGCGCCCTCGACGTCTCCGTGCAGGCGCAGATCATGGAGCTTTTGCGAAAGCTGGGGGGCGAATATGCTATGTCGTTTCTTTTCATCTCCCACGACCTTGCGCTGGTCTCAAGCTTCTGTGACCGCATCTGCGTTATGCGCGCCGGCGAGATTGTCGAGGAGGGCGAAACGCTGAAAGTGATCCGCAGCCCCCAAAANNAGCTCGTCGCCTCCGTCCTGCCGACGGCGTGAGCACAGGAAAGGAGCCTACGATTGAGCATTTTTGATATTGAACCCGGCGTAAAAAAACAGGAATATGTCTCCATTCCGGATTTTTCCGCTGCTTTGCCCGTGACGGTCATCCGCGGCTATTCGCAGGGCCTGAATGTCCTCATAACAGCCGGTATCCACAACGAGGAATACGTCGGCATCGAAACCGCCAACCGCCTCGCGCTGGAGCTTGACCCAGCGCGCATCCGCGGCACGGTTGCGATCATCCACATGTGCAACCCAACGGGCTTTGCCTCGCTCGCGCGGGACGTTGTGCCGGAGGACGGGCAAAATCTTAACCGCTGCTTTCCCGGCAGCGCGGACAGCGGCCCGACCCATAAGCTCGCGCATTTTATAACGGAGGACTTTATAAAGCCTGCGTCCGTCCATATCGACCTGCACTGTGGCGGTGGTCGGGAGGAGCTTGCGCCGCACAATTATTTTCAGGCGATGGGAGCCCCCGAGCTGCAGGAGGCGTCCAAAAAACTTGCGCTTTTGATGGATGCGGACTGGGCCGTCGGCGCAACGCTCGTTTGCGGAAGCGCCTTCAGCCACGCCTCTTTATACGGCATCCCGTCGATCCTCATGGAGCGCGGCGGTATGGCAGAGTGGTCGGAGGACGAGGTACGCGCCTATCTCGCGGATGTGCGCAGGGTGCTGCACCGCGTCGGCGTTTTGGACACGAGCGAGCCGCAGCGCCGCGTTCCGCAGATTCTCAGCGACTGTACGCATTATAACTCCGAGGCGGACGGCTGCTGGTACCGCGCGCACCCCGCAGGAAGCCTTGTTCGCAGGGGCGGTTTTCTAGGCGAAGTACGCGACCCGTTCGGAAAGCCGCTGTGCGCCGTGACCGCGAACGGGGACGGCGTCATCCTTTACCAGCTCGGCTCCTTTTCAGTCCGGCAGGGTGAGCTTTTAGTCACGCTCGGGGTGCTTTAATAGCCGTGTTTTGCGGTATGCCCTCAGAGACTTTAGTGGAATATCTTCTTCACAACGCAGCTATGGCAAAACCTCCCGCGCTTCTCCGATCCAGAGAAACGCGGGAGGTGTTTTATTTTATGCGTACTATATTTGCAACAGCGTTTTTTATGTGGAGCGAACAGAAGGAAATTTGGCCTAAGCCTTTTTGCCATGTTTTTTAAATCAGCCGCTCAACTACAAGGAAATAGAAGCTTTGAGCAGAAAACGCCGTCGGCTTCCGCGTAAGCGTAGCTGCCGCCCATGCGTTCCATCATCTGGGACACGTTTGAAACGCCGATGTGACTGCTTTCTGAGCTGCGGCGGCGCTTCACAATTTTGTTGTACAGCTCGATGGAAAACTGCTCGTCCTTGTAGAAAAACAGTAGCCGCACGGGCACGCCCTTATCCGCGTATTTGAGGATGTTAGAGAGAAGGTTGTCCATGATGCGCGTGAGGTATTCGATATTTACCTTGCTCTTGGCCTCCGGCCAGTCTCCGGTCGTTTCGACCTTGAAGCCCTTAGCCTCGAGCGAGCAGACAAAGTCCGACAAAACATCCGGGAAAACGGCCTTTAGGTCCTCCTCGCAGGATGCAACAGCGTTTGCGCTGCCGTCCACGAGAAAGTGGTAGAACAGCGAATCCGACTGGCTCTTGATCTGCATGGCGCGGCTGTATATTTTGGAGAGATAAGTGCGCATCTCCTCCTCGTTTTTATATTTGCCGTTCTGCAAAATCTGCGTGTAGAGGAGCATCGAGGTCAGCGGCGTTCGCAGATCGTGGGACATTTCGGTGACAAGATTGCGGTTTGCCTGCATTGCAGCCCGCTCTGTTTCGCCCTGCATTATGAGGGAGAGACGCATGAACTCAAGCCTTTTCGCAAGACTGCCGAGTTCGTCGTCTCCGCGCACGGTCACAGGGTGTTCCAGATCGCCGCCCTCCATCGCGCTGATGTCGTTTTCGAGTACGCGTATATAGTGAATCCGGTTCCGAATGCCAAACAGGAGCAAAATGAAAAATACGATGACACTGACGCCGAATACGGCAAGCTCAATATAGATATAGAACTTGTACTCAAATGAGCCATAAAGAAAAACACTGGCCCGTCCATCGGAAAAGTGGATGGTGTAAAACCGACCGACTCCGCTGTTTGCTTCCTTTTCTTCATCTTCTGTTGCATAGGATTCGCCGCCTGAGGAATAGACGTGCCGCTTGTTGTGAAAGACATGGAGCTGAACGGCTTTTTCACCCTTGACCCAGTCTCCGAGCGCCTGTCCGTCCGACATGGCGATTCCGTTTTCTGAAACAAAGCTTTGCAGACTGTTTGCCGCCTTATCGTATTGGCGGTCAATAAAGCCGGGCAGGTCCGTATAGGTTTCAAATCCTTTGTCAATAGCCCAGTTCAGTGCGTAAAACACCGCGACCGCCGCAAGAGCAGAGAGCACTATGAGCTCCACGAGCTTTTGAGTGAGATTTCCGCGCAGAAGCTTATTCAAAGCGATAGCCCCTTCCCCAAACGGTCTTGATGTGTACCGGCTCCTGCGGGTTCTCCTCGACCTTGACGCGCAGCTTGCGGATGTGTACCATGACGGTTCCGTTTGAGACGTAGAAGTATGGCTCGTTCCAGACGCTTTCGTAGATGTTCTCCGCGGAGAAGACCCGGCCCGGATGCCTCATGAGGAGAAGCAGAATCTGGTATTCGATGTCCGTTAGCTCGACGCGGCTCCCGCCGATGAAAAGCTCGTTATAAACGGTGTTGATGTGAAATTCGCCGCGGGAGAGAACCGACTCCGCTTCCTCCGGCGCTGTGACGTCCTTGCCCCGGTAGAGGTAATAGCGGCGCAGAAGCGCCTTTACGCGGGCGAGAAGCTCCGCGTAGGAAAAGGGCTTTGTGAGATAGTCGTCCCCGCCGGCGAGAAGACCGACGGTCTTGTCCTCGTCCTGTGATTTGGCGGAGAGAAAAAGAATCGGGACATAGGATCTTTTCCGTATCTCCTTGCAGGTCATGATGCCGGAAATGCCGGGCATCATGATATCCAGAATGACAAGGTCCGTGTCTCCATCCAGCTTTTCGAGGCCTGTAATGCCGTCTCCGGCCTCCTCGACTGTGAAATCCTCGCTTTCGAGAAGAATGCGGATGCCCTCGCGGATGTCGTCCTCGTCCTCGATAATCAGAATTTTTGCATGTTCCATCTGCTTGCTCCCGACGGGCCGTGTTTTAAACGGCGTAATCCTTGCTGTATCTTGCGTAGTATTTGCTCCAGAGCGACCAGGCGGCGTCCTGCCGGCGATCCTGTAGCCCCGTGCAGTTTTTCTGGAGATAGGTGCCAATGTAGTTCGTTATCTTCCGCGCGCCGCTGATGTTCAGGTGGGTTCCGCCATCGCCGGTGTCGCTGCGCCAGTCGAAGCCCGTTTCCTTGTTCATGACGTTGAAGTCGAGGTAGGTCAGGCCGTTTTCCTTTGCGTATTCCGCGATCGCAGCGTGTCGCGCGTTGTTCCAAGAGCTTGCACAGGGGATTGAAATAAGCAGAAGCTGTGCATCATGCTCCTGGCAGAGCTGCGAAAACATATCCAGCGAAACGAGCGCGGCGGTCGGAATTTTTTCGGGCTTGCGACCGCACTTATCCATATAGTCTCCGCCCTTATAGCCGCGCACGATGCGGCTGACGGACTGACCCATCAGCGGCGAAACATAGTTCCAGCACGGCTTGCGCAGAAGCGCCTTCAAGCGCAGCGTCTTCCAGTTGTTGTGGTATTTCAGGAGCGGCAGATGCTCCACGATTGCGCTTTGCACGGCGGAGTTGAGCTGGTTGTTGCCGGTGAAGACCTCGTCTACGTCTAGTATAACAACTTTTGGCGACTGTGTAGTAAAATATTTTTTTAAAATCGATACCGCTGAGACCATCTGCTGAGACGGCTCGCCGCTGACATAAGCCGCATAGCCGTAGCGGCCCCAAAGCTCCATCGGCGAAAAACCGCCGTAGATTATGCTGTTGCCGATCGCAACGACGTCGATGAGTCCCGGTGAAATGGCTGAAAAGCCCATGGTTTCTGGGTGGCTNNCAACGAGCAGATTCCAAGTAACATTGCGAGAATGAGACAGAACGAAATGCCGCGTAACCAGCGATTGTTTTTTATAGTATTGGCGATTTTTTGAATCATAGCATTACACCTCCCGGATTAAAAGCCCCCGTAGATCGGGTCAAGCGCCTGATATCCCGTTCCGTATGCGCCGAAAATGATGATAATCAGAATCAACGCGAAATAGACGCTCCAGCGAACGAGCAGGTTTTTTTGCGAAAACTCATTACGCAGTGCGTGGCCACGCTCCTGCAAAACGCCGATGACGATAAGCATCACAACGCTCACGGCGGTGAGAAGCAAGTCGTGGCGGTCGAAGCCGTGCGTGAAGATAACGCCGCTCATGAACGGCGCAAGGCCGGTACCCGTGGACAGAAAGTACAGGTTACGACCCGGCTTCAGGTTATCGAGCAGCAGCGTCCCCACCGGCTTGGNNACGGCGCAAGGCCCGCACCGCTGAAGATCGAAGTGAACATCGCGCCGAAGTCCTTGAGCGTGTCCGCGCGGAAAATCATCATGCCGACGCAGACGAGAACCAGTGTGCGCGCGAGCTGGAAACCGCGGTATCCGCGGCTGGTGCGGTCAATATGCAAACTCGTGCAGATGCGCGCGTTCAAAGGCTCAAATGAAAGACCGATCATTGTGATGGCGAAATAGTAGAGACCGTAGGCAAGGTATTTCCAGCCCGAACCGTGCCAGATGCCGTTCATAGCCCAGACAAACAGAAGCGCCCGGGAAAGCGGCAGAAGATTTGCATAATAAGGCTTCAAGTGCCGCTGCGACCAGCGGCGCAGAGAAATGGAGCGTTTTGAGAGAGACGCGGGGAAAAAGATGTATTCCTTGAGCCACGTGCCGAGCGTGATGTGCCAGCGCCGCCAGAACTCACCGACGGTGTGGGAGAAAAACGGCCGCTGGAAGTTCTGGTCAAGCGTTACGCCGAAAAGCTCCGCGCTGCCGCGTGAAACGTCGATCATGCCGGAAAAGTCGGCGTAAATTTGCAGCGTGTAGAGCGCCGCCGCGAACACAACGGTAAGACCCGAATACTGCGCGTGGTTCGTGAAGATCTCGCTCACAATGCCGTTTGCCCGGTCGGCGATGACGAGCTTTTTCAAAAGGCCCCACAAAATGAGCTGCGCTGCGAGCGCGCAGCGGTGGGCGTCATAGGCGTGGCCCTCCGTGAGCTGGTTGGAAAGCCTGTCGAAGCGGCCGATAGGCCCCTCGACGATTTCAGGAAAAAACGACAAAAACAGCAGGACCTTCGGGAAACTCTTGCTTGCGCGATATTTTCCGCGATAGACGTCGAGTATGTAGCTTGCCGCCATGAGCGTGTAAAACGAGATGCCGAGCGGGAGCTTGAGCTTTCCGAGAAACGGGAAAATCTCCGGCGCGCCCGCGAGGGCCAGAAGCTTGTCGATTGACTGGCCGAGAAAGTTGTAGTATTTGAAAAAGACCAAAAGCCCGAAGGCGATGACGAGCGAGAGCGCCATAACGCGGTGCTTTTTCTTCTGCGCGGTCTCGCGCAGGGCGACTTTTTCCTCTGGCGCTGCGGTTTCGCACGCTGCTGTCAGCGAGTCGTCTATGCCGTTTAGGCGGATACCGGCGCGCCAGCTCACAACGGCTGTGGCAAGAAGGCTGCAAAAGAGCCAGCCGCTGTTCAAAACGCTGAAAAGGCAGCTTCCGACGAGCAGAACGAGCCAGCGGCGGCGCAGCGGCACGAGGTAATAGACCGCGAAGCTCAGCGTCAGAAAGACGCCCAGATAGCCAAGCGAAGCGTAGGACATGGGAAGCGTCCTCCCTTATTTGTTCATAAGCCGCTCGATCAGCGCGCAGATAGAGTCAACCGTCCGGAAATTGTCGGGCACGACGTCGAGGGGTGAAATTTTGACGCCCATGGAGCTTTCGATCTCCATCGTCAGCATAACGGTCATGAGCGAATCGAGAACGCCCGCCTTGACCAGGTCGGGGCAGTTTTCAAAATCTACGCCGGGACGAACCTGTCCCATGATCTTTAAAAGCTTCTCTCTGGTATTTTCCATTTTTATTTTCCTCCGTTTTTTCTTCGATATATTCGATTACGCAAGCACCTTTAAAAGCGCTTTGCGGTCTGTTTTTCCGTTTTGGCTCAGCGGCAGAGCGGAGAGCTTTGCGTAGCGTTCCGGCAACATATAGGCGGGCAGACGGTTTTTAAGCCTTTCCCGCAGCTCTGCGTCCGTTAAACTGCGCGCGCAGTAGGCGAGGACGATCTGCTTTTTTTCCGCATCGTAGAGCGCGGCGCAGTTTTCGAGCGCCGGGACAGCCGAGGCTGCGGCTTCGATCTCGCCAAGCTCAATGCGGTAGCCCATGCGCTTGACCTGCCCGTCGCGGCGGGAGACGTAGACAAGCTCTCCCCGTTCGTTTTCGCGGACGATGTCGCCCGTGCGGTAGACGGGGTCGGGGAAAGCGGGGTTCAGCGGATTTTGGATGAAACGGTCCGCGGTTTTTTCCGGATCGCCGTAGTAGCCCGGCGCGACGAAGGAGCCGCGCACGCAAAGCTCGCCCTCCTCGCCGGGAGCGGCGGGCGTCCCGTCTTCACGCAGCAGGAGAAGCTCCAGATTGTCGCAGGCATGGCCGATGGGCAGCGGCTCGTCGTCCCGGAATTCGCGGTCAAGTATGTAGTAGGCACAGATGTCGGTTGTTTCCGTCGGCCCAAAGAGGTTTGCGAAAAGCGCGGTTGGATAAAAGGCGCGCCAGTAGTTCAGGTGCCGGGTTGGCATCGTTTCGCCCGCGAAAAGCACGCGCCGGATGTATTCCGGCCGCTTGCAGTCGAAAATGCCCCAGTTTGCGATCAGGCACAGTGCCGAGGGGACCCAGTAGATCGTGTCAACGCGACGCTCATTGAGAAAGTCGATGAGCAAGGCCGGGAACGAAAACAGACTGCGCGGGATAAGCTCCAGCGTTGCCCCGGCGCTGAGCGCGCCGTAAACGTCCGAAACCGACATGCTGAAGTAAAGCGGCGTTTGCCCGCCGAAAACTGTTTCCGCGCCGATGCCGAAGGCCGGGTCGAACCAATCTATGTAGGAGAGAACATTCCGGTGGCTCACGACGACGCCCTTCGGCGTCCCGGTCGAGCCAGAGGTGAAGAGCGTGTAGAGGGGGTCTGCGTCCGTCATTGTGCGGCGGACATACATGAGTATCGGTTCACTCGCTTCAAAACAAAATGCCTTGGCACAGTCAACGGTCTTTCCTGGCGCAAGCCTTTCCGCAAGCGGGGAGAACTCTTCGTTTGTGACGATGGCGAAGGGGTCGAGCTTTTCGGTGATCGCGCGCATACGTTCTTCCGGCATGTCTGCGTCCAGAACGACGTAGAAATTGCCGCTGTACACGATGCCGAACATCGCGGCCAGCGCGTTTGCGCATCTTGGCAGCAGCACAGCCGCCGGACGATTGCGCGCGCCGCTTTTGCAAAGGGCCGTTCCGAGCGCCTTTGCACGGGAACAAAGCGCTGCGTAGCTCAAAGAAATATCGCCGTCAGCCACGGCTGTTTTATCGGGAAAGCGCTCGGCAGAGCGCTCCAGCCATTCAAGCACGTTTTTCATCAGATAATACCTTTCCGAACGCGGCTTCTCGCCGCATTCTGCGTTTCAGCATATTCATCATAACGTCAAATTCTTAACAGTTTCTTAAGAGGTTCTGATGAATTCTAAAGAAGAAAAGAAACGAAACACGGCGATAAATATGCGTCTGCTTTTTTTATACGGTGTGGCGAGCCGTTTTTCTTCAAAACCGGCACAAAAGCAGCCCGGTTTGAAGAAAAGCGGTATCGGCGGCAGAAAAGCGGACAAGGGCTTTACTGCGTTTTAATCGAGGCACAGGCCTGTATTACCAGACTTTTTACAAAAATTCCGTCCCGCCGTTGCATCTGCGCGGCAATCGTGTTAATATATAACGATAATTGTGTTTTAGTGCTACTTTCCGCGACCTTTTTCGTCCTATTATAAATAGGTATCTCAAACGGAAGGAATATGCCTGGCCGGGTTTGCCGGAAAAGCGGCCCGGAGGTGAAAAGGAATGCTAAATAAAACGAATTCGCCGGCAAGGCTCCTCTGGGAAAACAAATGGAAGCTGATTTTGTTCTGCCTTTATGGCGCGAACACCTGGTTTCTTTTTAAAACAAGCAGCCTCATTTGCCCGACACGCGGGACGAAGCTTGTGCTTCTGGTCCTTTCTGTGGCTGCGATTGTCTGCGCGCTTTCCGAAAAGGCCCGTCCCGTCATGGCAAAGTATAAGACCAGCTCCGGTGCTGCCCTTACGCTGCTCATCAGCGTCTATGCGTCGCTCGCGAGCTTTGCGCAGCGCTTTTTCCTAAACGGGAACACGCGGGCGCACTTTTCAGCCGAGGGCGCGGCCTACTGTATCAGCGGCGTTATCTGGTTTGTCCCAGTCATCTGGCTGTTGCTGTTGCTGCTTGAAAAAGCGCCGTCCCATGAGCGGATGCAACGACCCAAAAGCGACAGAACGCGCGCATTTTGGCTGCTTTTTGCCGTGCTTGCCGCCTGCCAAATGGCCGTTCTGGCCGTCTTGTGGCCCGGCGGCTTTCCGACGGACTCGATTACCCAGCTGTATCAGGCTGTGGGCATCGACGGGCTGAACGACTGGCACCCCGTTTTGGATACGCTCTTTATTCGCTTCGTCATGGCGGTCTTTCACACACCCGGCATGCTCGCCGCCGTTCAAATGCTGCTTTTTGCCCTGATTTGTACCCTCTTTCTAATGATCGGCTACGATCGGGGGCTGCCGCTATGGGCGCTGTGCGTTTTTGGCGGGTTTTTTCAGCTTTTGCCAAATCAGGCGCTGTCATGGAGCAATGTGCTCAAGGACTTTCCGTTTACGCTGGCGCTTTTATGGGGAACCTATCTGCTGCTGCTTCTGGCGATGGGGAACAAATGGTGCAAGAAAATATCCTTTGCCGTTTGCCTCGGCCTCGATATGTTTCTTATAGCCGGTCTGCGCCACAACGGCATCGTGCCGGCAGCGGCGATGGGACTTTTGTGCGTCATTCTGACCTTCCGGCGCTTTCCGCTCGTGCGTTTACGCGCGCTTTTCGCGGCGGTCCTCGCGGCGGGGTGCTTCGCGGTTTACAGGGGGCCTGTGTTCAGACTCCTGAACGTCGCGCCGAATACGGTTTCGAGCTATACAACGATGCTCTGCGCGGTCGGCTCCTGCGTTAACAAGGCCCTGCCACTTTCGGACGAGACCTATGCGTCTTTGGAAACGGTCATTCCGCTTTCGGACTGGAAGGAATACTATAACCGCTATCAGGGCCACGACGAGTACCAGTTCGGCCGGTCGGACGGCGGCAGCTTCGATACCTCGCAGATTAACGCAAAAAAAGCGTTTTCCATGTATTTTGAGGCGCTCGGCAAGTACCCGGACGTCATTCTCAAGGACCGGCTCGACGGCATGGACATTATGTGGAACGTTTCCCAGCCGGAGGATAGCTTCAACGCACGAAGCTTTGATCTGATCCATGCCTATGCAGACGTCGGGCACTATTTCGACGTCAGCAACATGGAGCCGGACGAATGGGGCGAGTACCGCAAGACCGAGCCGCTTGCGCGCTGGTATCACAGCACGACGCAGATCAATACGAACAGCGGCCTCGACATTGTTCTCTGGCGCTCCGGCTGTTATCTCATCGTTTTGTGGACGCTGTTTTTATTCTGGCGGAAAAACGGGATGCGGCGGCTTTTGTGGGCGGCGGTTCCGATGCTCGGCAACATCGCGGGGAGCGTGCTGGTGCTCTACCATCAAAGCTTTCGCTATGTTTATTTCATTCAAGTCGTGACGCTTGCGCTTTTGTTTGTGACGCTTGCGCTTAAAAGCGGTTGGAAAAAGAAAAAACCGCCTCTTGAAGAAGATGGCGGCGGAGCCTGAAGCGCTATATAAAATAAAAAGACCCCGGCGCGCCGGGTAAAGATTTGGGGAGAGGTCTATGGATACGATTGCGGTTTTGATACCGTGCTACAATGAGAGCGCGACCATTCAAAAGGTCGTCGCGGACTATAAAGCCGTTTTGCCGGAGGCGACGATCTATGTCTACGACAACAATTCGACCGACAAAACGGACGAGCTTGCCCGCGCGGCCGGCGCCGTTGTGCGCCACGAATACCAGCAGGGGAAAGGAAACGTCATCCGCCGCATGTTTCGCGAGATCGACGCGCGGTGCTACCTGATGATCGACGGGGACGACACCTATCCCGCCGAAAATGCGCGCGAAATGTGCGATCGCGTCCTGCAACGTCAGGCGGACATGGTTGTGGGCGACCGCCTTTCCGCGACCTATTTCACGCAGAACAAGCGTCCCTTCCACAACTTCGGCAACTCGCTCGTGCGTGGAACGATCAATTTCCTTTTCAAGAGCGACATCCGCGACATTATGACGGGCTACCGCGCTTTCAGCTACCAGTTCGTCAAGACCTTTCCCGTTTTATCCAAGGGCTTTGAGATCGAAACAGAAATGACTATCCACGCCATAGACAAAAACCTGCAAGTCGAAAACGTTATTGTCGAATACCGCGACCGGCCGGAGGGCAGCATTTCCAAGCTCAACACCTTTTCGGACGGGTGGAAGGTCCTCAAAACGATTGGACAGCTCTTTAAAAACTACAAGCCGATGGGCTTTTTCTCCACCCTCGCTGTGCTTTTGGCCGTCATTTCGCTATGCTTTTTCATCCCGGTCTTCGTGGCCTTTTTGAAAACGCGCCTTGTCGCAAAAATTCCAACGCTCATCGTCTGCGGCTTCGTTATGGTGGGCGCCTTGTTCTCTTACTTTGCGGGTCTTATTCTGAGTACGATTGCGCAGAAGAACCGGCAGGACTTTGAATGGCAGCTCGAACACGTTGCCGACCGGTACAGGCGTTTGCTGCGGGAAGAGGAAGCGGAAAAGTGAAGTCAAAAAAGCTCTTTGCACAGATCGTGAAATTCGGCCTTGTTGGTGGCCTGTGCTTTTTCATCGACTACGGCATTATGGTGGCGCTCACGGAGCTTTGCGGCGTTCCCTATCTCATTTCAAGCGGCATTTCCTTCACTGTGTCCGTCGTTGTGAACTATATCCTGAGTATGCGTTTCGTCTTTCACGGCAAGGAGAACCGGAGCAAGACCGCCGAGCTGACCGTTTTTATCGCGCTGAGCATCGTCGGCCTGGGGCTGAACCAGCTCATCATGTGGCTTGCAACGGATATGCTTGGCATCTTCTATATGCT
>DEMY01000113.1:21566-32262 GCA_002359425.1 Clostridiales bacterium UBA2658 | reverse complement strand
TGGAGCTGTCCTGCGACGAGGCGGTTATGAAAAGGCTCGGTGCGGACACGCGCTGCGACTACTCCGCGTCGCTTCTGCGCCTTTCGACCGGCAAACGCATCGTTGCCGGCGCACCGCTCGCGTTCGGGGAGGGTAGCGTCAAGGGGCGCATCAAAAATGTGCTCAACTATAAAAAGCCCGCGTTCTGGGCTGTCTGGCTGTCGGTTGCGGCGGTCGCCGTTTTGTGCTTTACACTTATCGCAAACCCCAAAAGCGCAAATGCGTCAACAGTCGTGTATTTTGCACCTCTCTCGGAGGGTTACGCCTTTACACTCCGACTGCCGGATAGCTGCCAGTCTTTTATTGCAAACGGCAGCTTTACAGCCGATGAGGGCGGCGTGAAGACATTTTACGCAGGCGGTTTTCACGACGGCACGGGAGCCGCGGCGGAGGGCGACGCGCTTTTCCGTCTCATTGCCCGAACGGCGGACTCCTATGCGGCACGTTCGGATACGGANNCGGCTATACCGTCTATGCCATTTTTTCGGACGGCAGTCAGGTGAGCGCAGCGCACAAGGGGCGGTACGACAAAATGCTCGCAGACCTCAAAGCCCAGCTTACCGCCGACAGCTTTTCCAGCACCAGCGACGGTATCTATACCGACGCAAAGCACAGTTATTATCTTCAGCTACCCGCAAGCTGGAAGGGTCGCTACAATGCCGTAGCCGACAGGGATAGCAGCACGATTTTTATGTACAGCGACCCGTCCGCGCAGGAGGATGGCTTCCCGGACGAAAAGAACGTTCTCTTTCGCCTCACCGCAGAGGACACGACGGCTTATCTCGCCGAACGGCTCGGCCGCGACCCGATCCCACAGAGTCTCGGCACGATTGGCGACAAAACGCTCTATATCCGTTTTCCAAACGGAAAAACGGAGGGTACTTCGCACAGTCGAACCTATCTGAGGATGCTTGCGGACGCAAAAAAGCTTTCAGACGCGGACCTTTTCGTCGCTCCCGGCGTTGATCCCTATGCGGACAAAAAGCTCCAGACCGCGGTTAGCTTCACCGCAACCGTCCCGACACAGGAGGAATTTGAGCAAACGATTGGCACGAGCGGATTGCCCGACCCGCGTAGGGAGGATTTTCTGTTTGTAACCCTCTCCGTGCAGGTCTCCAATCGAAACGCCGTTGATGCTCCCTCCATTGAGGTACCGGATCTTCCGGCAGAATTTCAGCACAAGCAGACAATCAACGGTGTACGCTACTGGTACGGCAGAGGCAGCAGTCAGGATAGCGACGGCGCGGACACCTCGTCCTACGAATATGATCTCTGCCTTTACCGCCGGGGTGTGCCGGACGGGGAGCTGCGCAAAGCCTTCTCCGATTACGTCGTGACCGTCAAATACCGCCTCAAGGACAGCGCGAGCGAAAACGTCTTCTCGTTCCCGCTCGGTGAGATTTTGGCGTTTAAATAAAGACCCGATAAAACGAGCTGTGGCTACCGCGCCCAATTGCGGTAGCCACGTTTTTCGTTAGTTGAGCACGAAGGGATCGTTTTTGCTTCCGCTGCCCAAAAGCGACGTTTCGGCGGCGATATGTATAACGGGGCGCACACCGGCGGGGGCAGTTGCCTCGCGTATGTAAATGTACCCGTCCGGGAAAACACAGCGAAGCAGATAGCCGCCGTAAAAATACGGCGTATCCAGCCAGCAGCAATCGAAGCTGGAGATGCGTTCGCCCCGGCGCGCGCTTTCGGAGAGCATTGAAATGTCTGGCAGACAGACCTCGTCCGAAACACTGCACCGGTAAGCGCTGCCGCTGCCCCAGTCGGCAAGCGCGGGGATCTGGGTGCAGTAAAAATCGTTGCTGCCCGCGCTTGCCCGGCTTTTCGTTTCATGCGACAGCAGAACGCTGTGCGCTGTTTTTTGCAGACGGCTCTGGTCTGCGACGGAAAAGCCCTGCAAAAACGGGCCGTTCAGCCATGCCCGCAGACTGCTCGTCTCCCAGCTGTCGCTTCCGGCGGAGAAGGGCTTTTCGCAAACGCTTTCCGTGCACAAAAGCGCCGCCGTTCCGCCGGCCACACCGGTCACGCGCCAGGTGAGCATTTTTCCGCCGTATTCCCCGAAGCGGACATATGCGCCCGGTTCAAGGCGGTCATGCGCCCGGGTTTCTCCTACGATGGAGACGATCTGCGCATGCAGCGGCGAAGCTGCCAGACAGCAGACGGCGAGCATCAGGCAGACCGCCGCCCTCGTCCGCGTCCGGTGCGCGGAAAGCCCGTTCAGCCCGGCTGCGAAGGCGTAAAGAAGCAGGAAGTCTGCAAGCTCCACGAATAAAAACTGATGCTTTGTAATGTCCACCGCGCCGTTTGAAAGGACCGGCACGACGAAGCCGTAGCCGAGCAAAGCCGCGGAAAACAGGACCGTCAGCGCCATGCGCGGGCCGCGCCGCGCGCGGAGCTGCATCCAGACGGCCAGCAAGAACGCGGCGTACACGCCGAGGTTTCCGGCCCAACTGTCAAATCCGAGCTTCAGCCGCAGGTCGCTCCAGAGCGAAAAGCGGTGCGCCTGCGTGATGCGCGGCTGCCCGGGTCCGTAGTTTGACAGGTAAAACGGGCGGATGAAGCCGCAATTCTGCACGCTGATGTCCAGTAGCTGAAGCAGCCGCGCGGGGTGCTTTGCGTAGAAAACGGCAATATCCTTTTTGGACAGCGCGCGCAACGCCTGCGCATAGCCCTCTGTTTCTAGACGGTTCTGCACACCGTCCACATAGTACGTTGTGTTCTGAAAGCAGATCATTTCGGCGGGGAGGCCAAGGCCCTCCAGATATTCTTTCCCCGTTTGTTCCTCTACGCCACGGACTGCGCCGGAAAACACGGCGTTGTAGGTCGTCTCCGTGTCCATCCATGTGGGAACGATGCAGTAAACAGCGCCCAGCACGGCGACGGACGCAAGCCCGGCGGCGAGCGCCGCGCGCCGTTTCGTTTTGAAAAACAGGACGCCTTCCAGCAGCAGCGCCAAAAGGACGGCGGCGGGAATGTTGAAAAACTTTGACCAGCCAAACAGCACGGCGGCGGCAGCGCAGCGGAAAACGTCGCGTTCGTCCGGCTCGTGCAGCAGCACGCGCAGAAGGCAGCCTGCGCAAAAAACGAGGGTGATGATTTGCAGCGCTTCGCCGTAAAACGAATTGAAATAGCCGACATAGCCCACGTCGCACAAAACGAAAAGCACCGCGCATTTTGCCGCCACATCTGCCCACAGGCGCCGGAGGCGGAACTGGGCAAGCAGAAAAACAAGCGCCAGCGCGTAGAGCACCGCATACAGAACGCCCAGAATGCCGATGCGATAGACATCCATTTCCCCGCCGGAAAGCTTATTACAAATCAGGTTTAAAACGACGGAGATGCGGATTGGCACGACCTGAATGGACGGGTAGTTTGCAAGGCCGGCTTTGCCGAAAAGAATTTTACAGACATTTTTCGTCGCGGAGTCTTCTGAAAGGGCAATGGTGTAGCCGTCAATGAAGCGGAAGGCGTTATGGGCTTCCGTATATGTATAGTCGAGAGAGGAAGCGTACATGGCGCGGGAATAGTCGCCGTTGTTGGAAAGGCCGATTGTTCCGCCGGCAAAGAGCACGCACAGGACAATGACGAACGCCGCCGCTCCGTAAAACAAATATCCCTTTTCGCGGTAAAAAGTCGCCGCTTTCGCCGGCAGATTTTCGCGGTACGGCCCTATCCGCTCCGACGCTTTGGCGGCGGAAGCGCCGCCGATCTTCCGCTTTTCTCCGTTTGCAGCCATATATCCTCCGAAGTGCGCCGCCGAAGGAACAGGTTCCTTGCGTCGGCGGTTTTTTCCATTATACCATTGCCGACCGAAAAGCTCAATCTGGCTGCACACGTTTTTTATATTTGCGGCCGCTTTGATAAAGCGGACTGCGTATGAACATCCATGCGTTCTCCCCGAAAGCGGTTGCGTCGCTCTCCTCATAAACGGCGGCGCGGCGGCTGAACGCCCAGTATAGCAGTCCCGTCCGGCTTACCCCCTTTATTTGTTGGCATAGTTGTCGTTTTATTGTATGTTTTGTACAATAAATTTGCGATTTTCATCCCGACTATTGAAAACGAGCCGAATTCATTGCATAATAATTTTATTACAAAAACGAAAAAGGAATGATTGATCTCAAGCGACAAAAAAACACGAGCCGTCAGAATTCGGTCCCGTTTCTTTGTCAGCCGTTTGCTGTGCAAAGCCGCGCGAATATTATACTTTTCAAGGAGAGCTGCCAGAAAGAGAAAGAGAAAGGGCGGTATACGCCTTATTAATAAAGGGGATGAAATAAAATGAAAAAGACTTCGTACGGCGACCTCAAAAAAAAGCTTGTTTTCAAAATTCCTTTTAGCTTCGCAATCGCACTGGCGGTGGTTATTGTGCTACTCTGCGTCGGCATTGGCTGGAACCTGACTGTTTCGCAGAAAAAGATGCTGGACCGCCAAATGCAATACCTTGCCCTGAACAACGCCAACAACGTAGAAGCCTATCTTGACACCATGCAAACGTTATCGCATGATCTGGCGCTCGACGTCGAGCGCTGCGCAAATCTCGACGAAAAGGAGCGCGACGCCTTTCTGCGCACAACGCTCGACAATTTGCTGGACAACGACCGCATCTTCTCGGCATATATCGCATTGGAACCGAACGTCTACTTGGGCAATACGCCGGACGGCCTTTCCTACTACGAATACCGCAACGGCTCCGAAAAAAAGCTGGATGTTCTCAACAACTACAGCGAGTATAAGGACGGCGACTATTATGCGACGACCGCCAAAACAAAGCAGGCTCACATCACGGAGCCCTACAGCTACAAGCTTACAAACGGCGAGACTGTCTGGCTCGTAACCATCAGCGATCCCATTCTGGACGCCTCCGGCAACTTTATCGGCGTCTCCAACGCGGACATTCTGACGGACACACTCAATAACCTCAATTACAACAACGGCGATTATAAAACCTCCCACAACTACATCGTTACCGGCGCAAACAACTACATTTGCGACACGGCGGACAAGTCGAAATCCGGCACAAAATACGAAGACGTTTCCGAAAAGGGCAGATACTACGTCACGGAGCCGCTCTCCGTTTCCGGCGTGGATGTCAATTGGACCAGCACGTTCAGCGTCGGTTCCTCCGAGGCGATGAAGGACGTTTGGCTGCTCATCATTGTCGTCGTGGTCGCGGGCATTGTGGCCATTATCGTGCTCACGTGGTTCACATTCTCGCTTGTAAAAAAATCACTCGCACCGATTGACGACATTGTCTCCCTCTCCCGCGACATGGGTGAGGGGAAGCTACGTTCCGACATCTCCGTCAACACGGAGGACGAGCTCGGCGAGCTTGCCCACATCGCGGAGAACACGTCCGCCCGTCTGAACGCCTACGTTTCCGACATTTCAGATGTGCTGAACAAAATGTCCTCCGGCGACTTCCGCGCCGAGATCACAGCGGACTACGTCGGCGACTTTGCGCCGATCAAGGAGGCGCTCGTCAGCATCGTTGACTCCATGAACCAGACCTTCGACGAGATTCGCACATCGGCCAGCCAGATTTCCCTCGGCGCGGCGCAGGTCGCGGATGGAGCCACCGCGCTTGCGCAGGGTTCTGTTGTGCAGGCCAGCTCCGTCACGGAGCTTTCCGCCACAATCTCCAGCATTTCCAACGGCGTGAAGGACACCGCGGACAACGCCGCCGAAGTAAACCAGAGCATGGAGGATATCCGCGAGAAGCTCGAAGCCAGCAACCGGGACATGGAAGAAATGCTCGTCGCCATGAAGCGCATCAGCGACTCCTCCGGTCAGATCGGAAAAATTATCCAGACGATCGAGGATATCGCCTTCCAGACGAACATTCTTGCGCTCAACGCCGCCGTTGAGGCTGCGCGCGCCGGCAACGCCGGAAAGGGCTTCGCCGTCGTTGCGGACGAGGTTCGCACATTGGCCGCCAAGAGTGCCGAGGCCGCCAAGAACACCACCGACCTCATCCAAAACTCCGTGCAGGCGGTCGAAAACGGTTCCGCCATTGCAACGCGCACAGCCACGTCCCTCTCCAAGGCCGTTCAGGGCGTGACGGTGATTTCCGAAAAAATCGACAACATCTCCGATGCGTCCAACGAGCAGTACGAAGCCATTCATCAGGTGACAACCGGTGTCGAGCAGATTTCCGAGGTCGTTCAGACGAACTCCGCGACAGCCGAGCAAAGCTCTGCCGCGAGTGAAGAGCTGTCCGGTCAGGCCCACATGATGAAAAAGCTGATTGACCGCTTCCATCTGCGGGACGTATAACGACAGATCCGCTGGCGGTTTCCGTCAAATTCTCCGGGATCACCGGTTGAGCAAAGAAGATAAGCACTATGAGTATTTCGACCCTGTTCCAAAATCACCTGCTGATAAGCGCGCTTTTGGCGTGGCTGGTCGCACAGGTGCTCAAGACGATCATTTACGCGGCTGTGAACAAAACGCTTGACATGGAGCGTCTGTTCGGAGACGGCGGCATGCCGAGCGGTCATTCGGCAACGGTGACTGCACTCGCCACAACGGCGGGCATCAGCTACGGACTCGGCTCCCCCGTTTTCGCCGTGAGCGTCATTCTCGCGGTCGTCGTCATGCACGACGCGATGGGCGTCCGGCTCGAAGCGGGAAAGCACGCCAAAGCCATCAACGAGCTTATGGACCTATTAAGCAGCGATTTGCTCCAGCCGGAGGAAAAGCTACAGGAATTTTTAGGCCACACGCCGCTACAGGTCTGCTTCGGCGCAATACTCGGCTTCGTCGTCGCGCTCTTGTTCCAATAAAGTCCGGCTGAGGCCGCTGCATTTTTGCAGCGGCCTCAGTTTTGTCTGTCAAAGGCATTTCTTCCATCGTCCAAGCGTCCCATTGCCGTGCAATCGGATTTCCGCCGGACTCTGCGAGTTGTCTGGTCCGACTGGCAAAAAATGATCAAGAAGAAAGGCCCGGAGAAATAACTCCCCGGGCCTTTCCTTTACGACTGCCCCAGTGCAAGCGCTTTCGGTCAACGAAGCCCGCAGACCGCTTTGACCAGCTTGCAGCGCTTTATCTTCCGTTCTCGGGCAGAAGATACTTACTCTTGTAAAAGTCAAACGCTTCCGCAAAGCCCGGCTTCTTACCAGTCTTGATGTCGCTGAGATAGGCGTGCGTGTTGAAGTTGGAGTCGCTCACAACCTCAATGACATAAACGGCAAGGTTCGAGCAGTGGTCGGAAACGCGCTCGTAATTCGTGATGATGTCCGAAAGAATGAAGCCCAGTTCGATCGTGCACTTCCCCTGCTGAAGGCGCTTGATATGGTTTTCCTTAATATCCGCGCAGAGCGTGTCGATGACCTGTTCAAGCGGCTCAACCTTCGCCGCGGCCTGCGCGTCGCTGTTTTCAAAGGCGTTTACGGTCATTTCAAGAATTTCGCTGATGGCGGTGGAGAGAATGCGCAGTTCCTCTCTGGCCTCATCTGAAAAGTGCAGGNNTCTCCTGCGCGGCGTGGCAAATGTTGAGCGCATGGTCGCCGATACGCTCATAATCGCCGATGGCGCGGAGCAGCTCCGCAACCTGCTTGTTATCTCGCTCTGAGAGTTCAAGCGCGCTGAGCTTCACAAGATAGGTGCCCAGAACATCTTCGTATTTATCCGTGTTATCCTCGTCCTCGTTTATTTTTTCAACGGTTGCTTTTTCATAGTGAGCGAGCAGGTCAATCGAGGCGAGAAGCATATCCTTTGAAAGGTGCGCCATTTTGACGGTTGTATTGCGGCATTCGGCGACGGCAAAGGAAGGCGTCACCATCAGACGCTGATCGATGAAGATGCCGCCGTCCTTTTCGGGCTTATCCGGGACGATGCGGACGGCCAGCAGTTCAAGCTGCTTTGTGAACGGGAGCAGAAGCGCCGTTGTAAAGATATTAAAAATAGAGTGGACCAGCGCAATCGAAACAGGGTCGATGGCCTCGTTTACAAAGGCAAAATGAAACGCCGCGTTGAGCGGATAGAAGATGGCGCAAACGGCGAGTGTGCCGATGACGTTGAACGAAATATGGATGGCCGCAACGCGCTTTCCGCTGCGGTTGGCGCTAATGGCGGACAAAAGCGCCGTCACGCAGGTGCCGATGTTCTGACCCATGATGATGGGGATGGCCATACCGTAGGTGATGGACCCCGTCATCGAGAGCGCCTGCAAAATACCGATGGAGGCCGCCGAGCTTTGAATAATGGCGGTGAAGAGCGTTCCGGTGAGAATGCCGAGCAGCGGGTTATTGAAAATCGTGATGATTTGGGTGAAGTTATCGCTGTTCGCAAGAGGAGAGACCGCCGCGCTCATGATCTCCATGCCATACATCAAAACGGAGAAGCCCAAAAGCGCTTCGCCGATGTTTTTCTCTTTAGAGCTTTTGCACGCCAGCAGCATCACCGCGCCCACAAGCGCGATGATCGGCGAGAAGGACGAGGGCTTCAGAAGGCGCAAAACCGTTGCGTCGCTGTCGATGCCGGACAGGCTCAAAATCCAGGCCGTCAACGTCGTTCCGATATTGGAGCCCATGATAACGCCGATCGTCTGGCCAAGCTGCATGACGCCGGAGTTTACGAAACCAACAAGCATGACCGTCAGCGCGGAGGACGATTGGATGGCGATTGTGATGACGCCGCCAAGCGCAACACCTTTCCAGACGTTGGACGTCATCATGCGAAGTGTCTTTTCAAGTCTTCCCCCAGCCAGCTTTTCGAGCTGCGCTGACAGAACAAACATACCGAACAGGAAAAAGGCTAGGCCCCCGCCTAGCGAAATGAAAGAAAATGCATCCATCGAATGACCACCGCTGCTTTCATTTAATTTCGTTAAATCCACATTAAATACATGCAGAATTATACTAGCATATCTCGACGAAATAATCCATCGTTTTTACAGCGAGAAAAAACAAGTTTGCGATTTGGTGTCTTTTCAGCTCCTTTTTCATTCATATGCTTACATAAAAAGCCGGACGAAAAAATTTTTCCGTCCGATCCTCAACCAGATATATAATTTTCCGCTTTTTGACCATCAAACTGCGATCCTATCATTTCACGCGCACCATTTCCTCACGTTCCAAGCGCGCTCACGTTCATGAGACGTTCAAAGCCCGGTTTTATTGCAGCGCAAAGCAAAAAAAGCTCTATTTCCGGGCTTGCCGAAATGCAAAACATAAGATACTCTTTTTAAAATTGTTTTCCCGCTCTGAACCGAACGGCGGTTGAAACCGTCTAATGGTCAGAGCTCAAGATTTTACCGGCCGGTAAGGAAAGGAACTTCGATATGCAGGTTAGAAGAAATGGCTGCGATGACTAAAGACGAATTTGCCCAGCAGGTAACAGCGGCGGAGGCCATGCTTTATCACATAGCAAAAACGATTTTAGAGGCGGCGCCTGTCCGCCGGCGGCCCTCCAGCCAGCGAGAAACGAAATGCGCACCATGGCAAACAGCGCGTTTTCCGCCTGATCGTATTCCCGCCGGTCAATGAAATCGGCGAAGGCCTTTTCAAATGCGTTGCTCTGCAAATAATCACCCTCATATATTCGGAATTCCGAAAGCTTTTCTGATTTTACCACACATTTTGCCATAAGTCTACGGAATTCCGAATGTTTTTCTTCTGCAAATGACACATAATTGTTTCGGAATACCGAAATGGGGGGTGACGATGTGGAAGAAGAAAATCTGATTGCAAAGCGACTGCTGCAGCTTTGCGCCGAACGAAATATGACTGTCGGAAAGCTTTGCACCACCGCAGGTGCGACGGCGTCCACCGTCCACGACATCGTCAGCGGCACGACGAAAAATCCGCGGGTATTTACGCTGAAAAAATTATGCGACGCCCTCGGAATTACGCTTTCCGAATTTTTCGACACGGCTGAATTTAACGATATGGAACAGGAAATCGACTGAACTGCCGAGATCCACTCCTGAAGCAAAGTTCATTTGCTCAACTCCTTTTTGATAGAAATAAAAAAGACCGGCAGCTTTATTTATGCGAGGTTCGCGTAAATAAAGCTGCCGGTCTGATTTTGTATTAAGTTTTGACGTTCCCTTAATATCAAATGTCCGATCCCGTGGGGGCAAGTAGTATGAAAAAACCACGAAGCTTGGCTTCGTGGTTTATCATTTGGTGGAGATAAGCGGGATCGAACCGCTGACCTTCTGACTGCCAGTCAGACGCTCTCCCAGCTGAGCTATACCCCCATGTCTGGTACAAACACCTTATTCGTCTTGCCCGCCGGACTCGTAAAGCTTCTGCGGACAGGTGATATATTAGCAGATATAAAGCTGCTTGTCAACAACTTTCTGCCTAAAACGGCCCGTTTTTTGCTTAACACGCGAAGATTTAGGGAACTTCTTGCCAGTTCGCGGCATAAGATGGTATAATCAAAAAATATCTGCCCTGTGCCATAAACGGAGGGACCGACTTTTATGAAAAAAAAGACTGTTAAACGCATACCCTGCCTCCTGATGGCTGTGGCGCTGCTCGCGGGCGTTCCGGCGCTTGCCGCGGAATGTCCGGGTGCGGGCATCGTCGTCTACGGCGGCGGCTTTCCCGGCGTTGCGGCGGCGGCAAAGGCGGCCCGGCTATCGCCGAAAACGCCGGTGACGCTGATCGTTCCGGACCCCGTTTCTAAACTCGGCGATATCGGA
>DEMY01000113.1:0-21546 GCA_002359425.1 Clostridiales bacterium UBA2658 | reverse complement strand
TCGCGTGGTGGAGTTCCGGCGGGCAGTTCTACAGGGCGGATACCATGGCCTCTCGTCTCGCGGCAGACCTGTCACAGTACCCGAATCTGCGGGTGCTGTACGGCTATGACATCTGCGGCGTCTCATTCAGCGGCGCGCTCTCGCAAATTGACGAATTGCAACTAAAAAATGTCGTTCGCAGCGAAGGCGGCAGTGTCGAATGGGGCAGCTCTTTTCAGTCTGTGTCCGGTTCTGTCTTTGTTGACGCCTCGGCGGACGGGCGGCTCGTCCGTGCGCTCCCGTTTACAGGCTCCGTCGGGCGCGGCGACTGGCCCGCGGATAGGCTCGACGCCGACGAGCGCGGCGCAGGGCCGTCCCCCCCGCAGGCTGCGACGCTGATGTTCAAGGTGACCGGCGTGCAATGCGGCGCGCAAAACCGCTACGGCGATATGGACTGGACGCAGACCGAACAGGGCATCTGGGGTGTGAGCGGCGGCCGGGCGGCCTTCGCAGACGATCCCGCCATCATCTCCTTCAACGAGACCTACGGGCCAAAGGGCTTTGCCCTCAAACCGCTGAACGCAGCGCAGGACGGGGCTGGCTCTGGCGAATGGTGGGTCAACGCCCTGCTCGTCTTCAATGTGGACGGCCGGGCACGGAACCGGGACCGGGGCACAGACTTTTTCCCGAAAGACATTCGCCCGGATTACAAAACGGTTGACGACGCATGGGTACAGGCGCGCGCACTTTTAAAAAACACGCCGGAGCTGCTCTCCGCCCTGCATCGCTTCGGCGGCTTTGAAAACGCGCGGCTCGTTCTGGACGCGGGCGGCGAGCCGATCGTTGGCCAAACGCTCTATCTGCGCGAAACAGTCCATCTTGCCTCCGCCGGAAACGGCTCTGAAAACGAGTGCTTTACGCTGACCACCGCCGCCTGCAACAAAGCCGGGGCAAAGCCCGGAACGGGAGCTGACGCTGGAAATTACGACACGCGCATTGGTCTCGCCTACTACTGGTCGGACATCAACGCCTACAAATTTGAGGACCTCAAAAGCGCCTTCGGGACCTATATCTGGGGCGGAGCGGTCGGCCAAAAGCTCCGGCCGGAGCTTGGTATCACGGGTGACACGCCCGAAAATCCCGTCTATCTTTCCTACCGCTGTCTCACGGACCCGGCTGTTTCAAATCTGCTCGTGCCCGGTTATGCGGCGTCCGCGTCCTCTTTCGCGTGGGCAGAGCTGCGAACGCTTCCGAACCTGTGTGTGCTCGGAGACGCCGCCGGCGTATCTGCCGCCTACGCCGTAAATCACGGAGTCGCACCGCTCCATTTTACAGAAAGCGACATTGCTGGCGTGCGGGACGCACTCGTCAAATACTGCGGCGCAAGAGTCGAAAAATAATAGTACGGATGAAGCCTTTTTTCGGCTTATTCTATACATAAAAAAGAAAATCGGAGTCTGCCACTATAGGCAGGCTCCGATTTTGCCACCTAAATCAAATAAGCGAGCGCTCCTTTGCGCGTGAAATGAGCTTTGGTATGAGGAAGAGATAGCCTACAAGCGTACCTGCGCCGAGCACCAGAATGATGTGCGGCAGCGTCAGCCAGTGGGAGAGAAGGCTCGTCAGAAAATAGGCCGCGACGCCGCCCAGGGCACAGCACTGACTCTGGACCGAAATGACCGTCGCGCGATATTCGGAGACGATGGAGCGCTGGAAGATCGTGTACTTCACCGGCGCGTAAATGGCAAAGGTCGTCTGGCTGAGCGTATACAAAACGGGCATGAGCCAAATAGGCGTACCATCAATGAAGACGCCCATCATCAGGGCAAGAAAGGCAAACGGACATACGGCGAGGAGCTTTTCGGGTTTCACTTTGTCCGTGAGCTTGTAAGTAAAGGTGCCAAAGACCGCCGCCGCGACAAGCTGGCAGGCGATGAAAACACCGATCAGCGTCGTCGAAACGCCAAAGCCGGTGAGGTATTTTGAGTAAAGCTCCTCGACCTCCATAAAGCAAAATGCGGTCGCAAAATCCATGCCGAGGGGCAAAAGGCAGGTGTCCGTATTCTTGAGAAATTCCCAGACCTTCTTCGGAGAAATGCGCACTCCTGCGTTTGGTCCGCGCGTTTCACGCATCAACAATGTAATGGCGACCGTCACACCAACGGTGCACATGTCAATCACAAGCACATAGCGGAAAAGGCCCTGCGAAATGATAAAGCCGCCCAGAACAGCCGCCGAGGCGATGGAAACATACATGACAAGCCGCTCGATGCCGTTGTAGCGCGTGAGCGCGTCCGGGTCGAGACCATTTACAAAAAGCGCCTCGATGGAGCCGGAAATGAGTGTGTAACCGACTCCCTTGACGACATAGGCACACACAAGATACGGCAGCGCCTCGCTTTTTCCCAAAAGCAGCGCGTAATAGCCAAGAATGAGCGCAAGGCCGAGAATTGCGCTTTTTTTGAGTCCAAAGCGATCGGCGACGTAGCCAGTCGGAATTTCAAAGATCAGTTTTGTGAGCTGATATGCCATAAACAAGACCGCAATCTCCGCGAGCGGCGCGGCCTTGAGATCGCCCAGAAACACGCTTTCAAACGACGCGAACAGCGTGAAATTCGTGAGGAACACGAAGCACATATAGAGCACGATGTTTTTCTTCTGCATAACTGCCTCCGACGTACTTTAAAATTACAGCATTGAACTTATTTTACCATTTCATATCATTTCAGTAAAGTGTCAATCCGTTAACAGGTCAAAGGCATATTGCAATCATTTGTAACCGGCATATGTGACCAAAAGAGCCCGCACCAGCTAGCGCTGCCGCGGGCTCTTTTTCAGGAAAGCGGCTGAACCGTCGGTTTCGACGTTGGCTCCGGCGTTGGATAAGACTCCGAGCCGACGGCCGTATCCCGCCGCAGTTCAAGCTGGGTACGCAGTTTTTCCACTACTTTTTCGGCAGGGCTTCCCGCAGACGCCGCAGACTGCTCCAATGCCTTGCGCGCCTGTGCGCGCAGTGCTTCCGTCTCCGACGCACCGTAAGCCGTGCCCGAGATCACCGTCGTCCGTTCGTATTCCGTCAAATCGGCGGCGGCAAGCTGCTTACAGAAGGTCTGCGGATAGTTTATGAGCAGGTGCGCGAGCACCACGTCGTAGGCGTCTGAATAGGCACCGTCCAGCGTTGCGCGGCCCGCGCCGCCCAGTAGGATGTATTTGACTTCCGCCGCCGTGAGCGACTGCTGTTCGGAAAGCCAGCCGCACAGCTCCATAGCGGCGTCCCCGCCCTGTGTGCACGCGGCAAAGCCGGAATAGGCCGACCAGTCGAGCGTTTGAAGACTGTTGAAAATTGTCTCTCGGGCAAGAAGCCGCATTTGCGGGGTAGCCCCTTCGTTTTGTATGGACTGAAAAGCCTGATAGACCGTGAGCGCATCGCCGGAAGCGGTCAGCGCAGATGAGTCACTCGCGGACGGTTCCACACTTACCGTGGGAGAATGCAGCGGCGGTTGCGCAAGGGCGTCGCTGCGATAAAAAATCCCGTTGCCCGTGACGAATTCAAAAACCAAAATGGCAAAGGCCGCAACGCCTGCGACCGCAAGCGCGTATTTGAGGCCCGTCCAGAGCTTTTGCAGCCAGCCCGGAGTCGGGGACTGCGGCGCGTCGGGTTCCTGCGGGAGCCGCTCGTCGTCGGTTCCTACATTTTCGCTCCCGCCGGCTTTGTCCTCCGCCGGTTCGGTCGGAATGGAGTCAGGCGCGCCGTCCTTCTTCTCGTCCGTCTCCGGCGCGTCGGTTTTTTCGTCGCGCGCAAGCTCCAGCAGCTCGTCCGCCGAGCTTTCAAAAAGCGCTGCCAGCGCGATCAGATTTTCAGTACTCGGGTACGACTGGCCGGTCTCCCATTTGGAAACGGCCTGCCGGCTCACGTTGAGCGCATCGGCGACCTCCTCCTGCGAAAGGCCGCGCGCCCGGCGAAGCGCTTGTATTTTGTCGTGCAGAGTCATGTTTGCTCACCTCCGGGCAAAACGATACCGGAAGATCCGGTGTTTTTCCACCAACCGGCTGTCAACTATCGGTTGCGTTTTGGGAAAAGGCCGCTCAGTTCAGCGGTTCACCGCACTTTGGGCAGTACCGGAAATCCTTCGCCGTTGTGTAACCGCAGCGGCGGCAGACATGAACAGCGCGCTGCCACCCGCCGCCAGAAAATGCAGCGCATTCGGATCGATGGAAACAGTCTGCCCTCTTGCGATGGCTTTTCCCAGCGCGGGGTCAAGCTCGCATACGGCGCCGCAGCATTCCATGCGCGCATAGTAGCGCCGGTTCCAGCGGAATAACGGGATAAAAAAGAAAGTAAAGCAGGTGTAGCGCATGAAAACGCTCACGCGGCCGTAACGTCCACAGTTCGGGCAAATGAGAAGCTGACTGAACTTCAGCAGCTTTTCGCCCTGCGAGATCCCTGCAACAAAAAACACAGCTCAAGCCTCCGTTTTGAGTGTTTCCAGCCCAATCAGCGCCGCGCCCGCCGCGCCGACGATCTCGGGGTTTTCGCACACGCGTAGCCGCTCGCCGAGCTTTTCCTCGACGGCCTTGACAACACCCGGGTTTTTGGCCACGCCCCCTGTCATCATATACGGCGGCTCCGGCGACACGCGTGAGAGAAGCCCGACGGCCTTTCCGGCGATGGCCCTGTGGACGCCATTTGCGATGTCGGCCTTTTCCTGATTCTGCGCAATGAGAGAAATGACCTCACTTTCGGCGAAGACCGTGCACATGGAACTGATTTCAACGTCGCGCTTCGATTTGCGTGAGATCGGTCCAAGCTCGTCGATGCTTACCTCGANNTCCATGGCCTCTAAAAAACGGCCAGTTCCGGCGGCGCATTTGTCGTTCATCGCAAAGTCCGCGACCTCGCCGTCCGGGTTCAGGCGGATGGCCTTGGAGTCCTGCCCGCCGATGTCCAAAATCGTGCGCACCGCCGGGTCAAAATACCGTGCGCCCTTAGCGTGGCAGGTAATCTCAGTCACGTTCATATCCGCGTAGGGAATGGAAACGCGCCCGTAGCCGGTCGAAACAACAAGGGCAAGGTCCTCTCTTTTGAGCTGCGCGCGCTTGAGCGTTTCCGTCAGAATTCTTTCTGCCGAATCGTTTGCCTTGGCGCCGGTGCGGATAACGATGCTTGCCACAATCTCACGTTTTCCGTTCATTAAAACCGCGTTCGTCGAGGTCGAGCCGCTATCGACGCCCAAAACATACGTTTCGCCGTCCTCCGCCGCGCCGCGCCCCGTCATCTTTGCCGCGCCGCCCGTTTTTAGAGACTCGACAAATGCCTCAACGCGCGTGCGAACCTGGCCGGCGCACTGATCTGTTGCATCCGTTTCAATCTTCAAAAGCGGCACCTTTGTCTCTTGCCGCAGGCGGGCGTAGTCGAAGGAATAGAAGTCGCAGAACTTGACCGTGTGGCAGATCATACCGTCAAAACGACCCTTGTAGCCCTCTATAAATTTACTTCGCGCCGAAACATCCACCATGCGCATACATGGCGTCTGGCGGAAAAGCTCCTTCGCATAGGCTTTCATGAGATCTTCGCATGCGCCGCACGCCGGCAGGCGGATGCGCCGGTCCTCCCCCGCGCAGGTCATATCAAAGGCGACCGACGCACCGTTTTCCGCAAGGATATCCGGCAGACCCGCTTCGTACCGCGCCCCGACGATGCCGACGCGCGGGCCGTTTTTCAGTTCCCCCTCCAGGTGCGAAACGCCGGTTTCGGCGCAAATCGCGCGAAACCGCTCCTCGTCGAAGCGGCAGCCCGTAAAGGCAGCATAGGCTTCCGTCAGCGCCGTAACGCGCTCGGCGTAGAGCTGCGCTGTAAAGTCGTCCGCCTTGCGGGGCAGGTCTAAAAGATAGATGAATTTTTCTGGGTATTTCGCCTTTAAAACATCGTAGAGCCGGCGGACGGAGTCGCAACAGTTCGTGAGGACGATGCCCTCGTAGTCCCCGTTTGCAAACGCCTCCAAAATGCCCTTGGTATAGCAGCAGATATTCGGATGCATCAGCGCGTCCGCCTCGTCGTAGTTCGTGACCTGCGGGTCGATGCGGACAGGCTTTGCCCCCGCAGCTTTGAGCGCCTCCACGGGCGTGAATTTACAGACCCAGCCGATCATAACGCCGCCCCCTCTCCCTTTTCCAGAAGCTCCAAAAACGCCTCGAAGCGCGTTTTGATCTGCCCGGATGGGCAGTTGCGGCGGTCGAGCGCGTCGCCGTCCAGAATGAGCATCGGCTTTTTAATCTCGCGCATACGGTCTTTTAGGAGCATCGCACCGCCGGCGGACTGCTTGCAGCCCCAGTGGCAAAGCTCGATCGCAGCATCGCAGTTGTATTTCTGCATATAGCCGCAGCAGGCGTCCGCCTTACGGGTAAATGGGCCGTTGTAGATATTGCCGATCATTTTCCGCGCGAGCGCATTCAGCGGGTGCTCGACATCCAGTTCGTCCAGATAGTCCATGTTGAAGTCGTCACAGGCGACGGCGATATCCTCCCGATAGTTGAGCGCTTCGCGCAGCGCCGGGTCGGCGTAGGGCGTGAGGTGGACCCAGAAAATGCGCTACGCGTTCGACAGCGGGTAGCTTTCGATGTCCTCGCTCATCATTTTAAAGCAGTCGCGCACCCAAGGCGTTCCGATGTCGAGATGGGTGGCAAAAAGTGTGAACAGCACAAGCGTAATTTCGTTTGGATAGGCCCGCACGGCGCGTTTTTCCAAAAAGGCCTTAAAATACGCCTTGGCCTCGTTTTCGCGCTTGAGCGTTTCTTTCAAGGCGTCCTCGTCGTATTTCCGCCCTGTCTTTTCCTCCAGAAGCGAAATCAGCTCGCGGAGCTGGCGGACGACATAGTTCTCGCCCTCCTGCGACCAGAGGTAGGGCACATCGATTACGAAGCTCTCAACCCCGTGGCGTTCCTGCAGATAGCGAAAGCTGCAAATATTCGCGTCGCAGACCATTGAGGTCGTAACGCCCAAGACCGGCTTCGGGACAAGACCCGCATCGACGGCACCGAGAAAATTCTTGTGGTAGGAGCACAGCGTCTGCGAAATGCCCATAGCCTCCGCGCGGTCGATGAGCCGGTCTTCGAGGTAAAAACCGGAAATGTAGGAGGACAGCGCCTCCATCGAAACGCTGGTCAACCCGAAGGTCTGGAGAATTTCGACGGGTGCGAAGATGTTCGTCCACGCATAGGTTTCGGGATGGTCGAGCGCGCCTGTGATGTCCTTCGCCGCCATGTAGCGCAGATATTGATAGGGCTTTGGAATTTGTTTGGGCTGAAAGCGCGCGCAACGCAGCCTCTCGGCGTGCAGGCCCGTGCGCAGGAGCTTTGCCGCCTTGTCCGGATTTGTCTGCGTCTTGTCCCAGATGCGGTCGCTGTACCATCGAATGATCTTTTCGCTGTCCATAGTCCGGCCTCTGTCTTTCCTCAATATGCCTTTTATCATAAGGTGTCCGAGAAAAAATGTCAAGCGGACCGGATATGGGACTTTCGCACATTGCTTTTTGGCGAAAAAGGAGGTAAACTCGAAAAAAAGAACCGTCAAGGAGTCACTTCTATGCTTGAAAGCCTTTTTTCGCAGTTTGAAAACATCGTCGTTCTGGACCTCGAAACAACAGGACTCGACGCGCGCCGGGACGAAATCATCGAGTTCGGCGCCCTGCGCGTATCATCGGACGGCGCGCAGACGGAGGACGACGTGCTCATCCGTCTCGCGGAAGGAAACCGTCTCCCGCCCGCCATCACAAAGCTCACCGGCATCACGGAGGACCGGCTTTTTTATGAAGGCGTTGAAAAAAATACAGCTGCCGGGCGCATCCGGGATATGCTCGAGGCGCCCAACACGCTCATCGTAACCTATAACGCGCAGTTCGACCTGTGCTTCCTTTTCTATTTTCTAAAAACGCATGGCGGGGTAGAGCTTTTAAAAAACGCGCGGCTTTACGACGCGCTGACCGTCTACCGCGACCGCCGCGACTATCCGCACAGGCTCGAAAACGCGGTAGAAGCCTACGCGCTCGAAACGCAGAACACGCACCGCGCCATCGACGACGCGCGCGCAACGCTGGAGCTTTTGGCCGCGATGGAGCAAGAGCACGGCGATCTTTCCAAATACATAGACCTTTTCGGTTACAACCCGCGCTACGGCGTCCCGAAACCGAAAATTTCATCCGTCACCTACCGCGCCCAGCCCTACGAGCGCGGAATCCCACTCTATGAACGGAGTGTGGATTAGGGCTTGCCATTTTTCGCCGCGCGGCTTACAATGAGCGCGACATCAAAGCAAACCCTTATGGCTCCGTTTCCCGCAAGCGGAAATCTACGCAAGCGGATTTCCTTTTCCCATGACTTCTTGTGCGTCCATTCTGCCTGCGGCGGACGCTTCGACATTTGCTCCGCAAGGCTTCTTTGACAAACAAGGCGGCGCGGCCGCTTGAACGGAGGAACCGATATGGACTATCTATCCGAATATAAATCCAAGCTGCGCACGCCGGACGAGGCGGTGAAAATCGTCAAAAGCGGCGATTGGGTGAACTATTGCACGGCGCTCAGTATGCCGGTGCTGCTGGACGCCGCACTCGCCAAAAGGCGGGATGAGCTGACGGATGTAAAAATTCGCGGCAACCTCCTGTTCGGCCCCATCGAATGCGTCGAGCAGGACCCGGAGCAAAAGCATTTCATTTATCATAGCTGGCACTGCTCGGCCTATGAACGGAAGCTCGCGGACCGCGGTCTTTGCTACTACATTCCGATGATCTTCCGAAACGTCGTACCGTATTACACACACTTTTTGGACGTAAACGTTGCCATGCTCTCCGTCGCGCCGATGGACAGCCACGGCTATTTCAACCTTTCAACCTCAACCGGCATCGCTAAGGGCATTCTCGACAAGGCGGATGTCGTAATTGTCGAGGTAAACGACAAGCTTCCGCGCGTCCACGGCTTCGACGAGGTTGTGCACATCTCGGAGGTCGATATGATCGTCGAGGGCAGTCACGGTCCCCTGCCGGAGTTAAAACGTGCGCCCGTGACCACAGCGGACGAGCAGATCGCATCGCACATCCTGCCCTTTATTAAGGACGGCTCGGCCCTCCAGCTCGGCATCGGCGGCATACCGGACGCCGTCGGGCAGAAGATCGCCGTCTCGGGTATCCGCAATCTCAGCATGCACACGGAGCTGTGTTGCGACGCCTATCTCGACCTCTACAACGAAGGCGTGCTCACGAACCGCAAGAGCAGCCTTCAGCGCGACAAGGGCGTTTTCGGTATTGCTTTCGGCTCAAAAGCGCTCTACGACTGGATCGACGGAAACCCGGGCCTGCATGCCTGTCCGCTCGAATATGTCAATTCCCCGGAGATCATCGGGCGCATCGACGACATGATCCTAGTAAATTCCTGTGTCTCCGTGGACCTCTACGGCCAAATTTGCGCGGAGAGCGACGGTACCCGTCAAATCTCCGGCACCGGCGGCCAGCTAGACTACCTCACGGGTGCGGCCATGTCCAAAGGCGGCAAGGCGTTCATCTGCATGAATTCGACCCACACGGGAAAAGACGGCGTCATGAAGTCCCGCATCGTCCCGACCTTTTCGGGCGACATCGTCACGTCTCCGCGCAGTCAGGCGTACTACATCGTGACAGAGTACGGCGCTGTGAACCTTGTTGGCCGCTCAACGTGGGAGCGCACAGAGTTTCTCATCTCCATCGCCCATCCGGATTACCGCGAAGAACTCATCAAAGCCGCCGAGCGCCAAAACATCTGGCGGCGGTCGAACCGTTAGAATTGACTAAAAAAGCTGTCCATCAAAGACGAGAGTCCTTGCCGGGCGGCTTTCATTTTTTTAAAAATAGAAAATTGTCTTTTCTTTTTTAGCTGTATGTGCTATACTAATTGTGAAAATAAAGGAAGGCGATACTATGGACGAAAACGTCAAAGCTGAAAGAAAAAAACTGCTCATTTTATCCGTCATTCTCTCGCTCGCCATTCCGCTTTTGATGGTATTCCTCATTCTCCGCGCCGGACAAGGTGGCGGCTGGCCCGGCGTGGCGGCAGTCGTCTCCGGCTATGCCGGTGTCGGCGTCATGCTCTTCGCCGCCCGGCACTGGCAGTATCGGAACTGTGCCGTTTTTCTGCTTCCCAATCTTGCGGACGGGCTTCTCATTCTGCTTCTCCTGAGCCGCTATTTCGCAAAAATGCCGAACGAGGTCCCGCAGCTTGCTGCCTTTGCCGCCGTCCGCTATCTCTGGGTCGGGGCATCACCGTTTCTGTTCCTCGCAATCTGGCGGGGACTCGCAGGCGTGCAAAACGAAAGTCGTTTCGTTTTGCTCTCGCTTCTTGCGGTCTTCGGATTCGAAATCGTTTTTCGCANNCGCTTCGGCCTTTCCCGCGGCAGAAACCGTGGGCTCTTATTACGGACTCAGCGCACCCGCCTCGGCGAGCGATCTTCTCGCGCCGCTTCTGAACTGTGCCGAAGCTGCTGCCGCCTATGTGCTGCTCCGCTTTTTCGGTAGGGCGAAAGCCGCACCCGCCCAGTCCGCCCCCACGGTCGGATGATCCGGTGTGAACTTTAGAACAATCAATCCGAATGCACACGGGCGGTCACNNGGCCGCCCGATTTTTCTGTCCGAACGGACAAAAGTCGGACACCCGCACGAGTGTCCGGCTTCATGATGCCATTTTGTGCCGACCTATGTATCGTCCCGGTTTGCGGACTTACCTAGGCTGAGTTTCGATTCGGTGCCGTTTCTGAGGCGCTTAATATTTTCGCGGTGCGCAAAAATAATGAGAAGCGCCGAGATGATCGCTAAAATCTTTGCCGCAGGGGATGGAACAAAGATGCACACGGCCGTCGCAAGCGCGATGGCGGCGGCGATAGAGCCGAGGGAGACATACTGCGTGAAGATGACGAAAATGAGGAACATCGACCACGCGCACAGGCCGACACGCCAGTCGATGACCCATGCGAGCGTGCCGCCGGTGAGGATCCCCTTGCCGCCGTGGAAGTGGTAATACACCGGGTACGCGTGGCGGAGGCCAACGCCGAAGCCCGCGAGCATGATACCGACGGAGCCGTCATAGCCGCCGAAGCCCGCAAGCCACTTGCCCACAAGCGTCGCAATAACGGTCTTCAAAACATCCACCGCGACGACAATCAGAAGTCCCTTCGCGCCGAAGGTGCGGTGAAAGTTCGTCAGCCCCGCGTTGCCGCTGCCGAAGTCGCGGATGTCCTTTTTAAAGACATTTTTCGAGGCGATGATGGCCCCGTTGAGGCTTCCCAAAAGATATGCCTCTACCGCCGTGATGAAAAGAAACAGCATTTGGTCAGACATCATTCCGTATCGCCCTTTTGCCGGATCACCAGCCGAATGGGCGTACCCTCCAATCCAAAAACACTCCGAATTTGGTTTTCAAGATAGCGCTGGTAGGAAAAATGGAACAAATCGCGGTTGTTGCAGAAGATAACGAAGTTTGGGGGCTTGATGCCCGTCTGGGTCATATAATAGATTTTCAAGCGCTTGCCCTTGTCCGTGGGCGGCTGAACTCTGGCCTGCGCGTCCGCGAGGACGTTGTTGAGCATGCCGGTCGTGATGCGCATGGCGCTTTGGTCATTGACATAGTTGACAAGTTCAAAAATGCGATCGACCCGCTGGCCGGTGACGGCGGAGATAAACAGGATGGGCGCATAGGTCATATAGGCGAGGTCCGTGCGCACACGGTTTCTCATTTTGTCCATCGTCTTGTCGTCCTTGTCGATAAGGTCCCACTTGTTGACGATGATGATGCTGGCTTTGCCCGCCTCATGCGCAAGGCCCGCGATTTTCGTGTCCTGATCCGTTACGCCCTCGCGCGCGTCAAGCATGATGAGACAGACGTCCGCCCGCTCGATGGCAAGCTGTGCGCGCATGACGGAAAACTTTTCGATGCGGTCGTCCACCTTCGACTTGCGGCGGATGCCGGCAGTGTCGATAAAAACGTACTTGCCATAAGGGGTATCGACGCGGCTGTCGATGGCGTCCCGCGTGGTGCCCGCGACGTTTGAGACGATGCAGCGCTTTTCGCCCAGAATGAGGTTTATGAGCGAGGATTTGCCGACATTCGGCTTGCCGATGACGGCAACCTTAATGCGGTCATCCTCCTCGTCAGCGTCCGTTACGGGCGGGAATGCGGCGACGCAGGCGTCAAGCATATCGCCGGTACCGTGGCCGTGGACCGCCGAAACGGCGATGGGGTCACCCAGACCGAGGGAATAAAACTCGTAAAGGCCCGGGTCCGGCTCGCCGGTCCTGTCCGACTTATTGACGACCAGAACGACCGGCTTTTTGGATTTCAGAAGCATCCGCGAAACGTCCCTGTCCGCCGCCGTGACGCCGGTACCAAGCTCCGTCACAAAGACGATGACGTCCGCCGTGTCGATGGCGATCTGCGCCTGCTCGCGGATAAAGAGCAAAATTTCATTGTCCGTGGACGGCTCAATGCCGCCGGTATCGACGACGTCAAACGTAATGCCGTTCCACTCGCATTCGGCGTAAAGCCGATCGCGCGTGACGCCGGGCGTGTCCACGACAATGGCGAGCCGCTCGCCCACAATTATGTTAAAGAGC
Source organism: Clostridiales bacterium UBA2658 (assembly GCA_002359425.1). Taxonomy (GTDB): domain Bacteria; phylum Bacillota; class Clostridia; order Oscillospirales; family Oscillospiraceae; genus UBA2658. Next base: position 8,941 of record DEMY01000113.1, on the reverse strand, counting down.
ATGGATTTGCCGACGTTCGGCCTGCCGACAATGGCGACCAGCGGTTTCATACGCGCTCCCTCCTATTCTCAATTCCGGACTGCGCCGGAGATGGTAGTTTTAAATTTGTTCCCGATGAAAGGGGTATTGCAGCTCCTCCCCGAGCATCGCGCGCAGAAGATCGCCGCCGTCCACCTCAACGGGGACGACCGTGACGCACAGGGCTTCCTCGACCTCCGCAAGCGTGACGTCGTCCAGAAAAACGCCCTCGCCGTGGCGCAGCATGGTCTGCGGAATTAAAAGCCGCTGGCCGATCTCCCTGCCTTTGAGCTGCGCGATGAGGTCCTTTCCGGTGACGAGGNNAAACGACGATAGTGTGGCCGAAAAAGTCGTTCACAATGGGAATCACTCTGCCGTTTATCGTATCATACTTTTCGCGCGCTGTCACCAAAAGCTTTTCCAAAAAAGGCGCGGCAGATACACCGGTGGCGATGGAAAAAGGCACACCGTCACATTTTAGCTCGTCATATTCGAGCGCGGAGCAAAATTCGACCTGCTGCAAGCGCAAAAGGCCAACGCCGTTTTCAAGCTGGGCGTAGTCCTCGTAATAGTCATCCTCCGGAATGGGCAGCTCCGCGATGAGGTAAAATTCGTCCGACGGGAAGAAGATGCGGCTGCCGTATTTCTCCAAGCACTTTTCGCCGAAGCCGCTTACGCGCGCGACCGTTTCCAAAGCGCCGTCCTTTTCAAACGGGACAAGCTTTGGCAGATGCTCGCGGTGCTTCGTAAGGCCCACGGGAACGATGGAAACGGAGTTCACCTGCGGGTACAGGGCCGCGAGGTCCTCCATCGTCTGCGAAAGCGCGTCTCCGTCGTTCCAGCCCGGACAACAGACGATCTGGCAGTTCATCGTGATGCCGCCGGCGGCAAAGCGCTTTACGAGCGCGTAGCCCTCCGCGGCGCCCGGATTTCCCAAAAGCTTCGCACGCAGCACGGGGTCGGTCGCATGCACAGAGACGTTAATGGGGCTGATATGCAGGTCGATGACGCGCTGTATCTCCCGCTCGGACAAATTCGTGAGCGTAATGTAGTTGCCCGTCAGAAAGCTCAGACGCGCATCGTCGTCCTTAAAATAGAGCGTTTTGCGCATGCCGCGCGGAAGCTGATCCACAAAGCAGAACAGGCAATGGTTCCGGCAGGCGCGGGCGCTGTCCATGAGGTAGCTTTCAAATTCCAGTCCCAGCTCGCCGCCCTCCCGCTTTCTGACCTTCACAACGCGGCGCTTGCCGTTTTCGTCCTCAAGCGCGACCGAAAGGTGCGTTTCGTAGGAGAAAAACTTGTAGTCTAAAACGTCGATAATCTCCTTGCCGTTTATGGACAGCAGCTTTTCGCCCGCGTGCACCTTGTGGCGGAGCGGGCTGGCCTTATCAATTCTTGTAATGACGGAAGCCATACGCGCCCCCTTTCGTCTGATGCAAAAAGAGAGGGGGCAATGCCTCCTCTCTTCAAGCTCTTTCTCTTACTTTACGTCGAGAACCTTGCGTCCGTTGTAGTAACCGCAGGCTTTGCACACGCGGTGGGGCATATGGTACGCACCGCAGTTGGGGCACGCGACAATGCCGGGCGTTTCGAGCTTCCAGACATTGCTGCGTCTCTTGTCTCGTCTTGCCTTCGATACTTTTCTTTTCGGAACCGCCATATTGACACCTCCTGTTTTTCGCTGATTTAAGTCAGCTTCATTCGTCCTTTTTATCCAAAAGCTGACTTAAGGCAGCTAATCTTGGATCGACTTCTTTTTTACACGCGCAGGGGCCTTCGTTCAGGTCCTTGCCGCAGGTCGGGCACAGGCCCGCACAGTCCTCCTTGCAGAGGAATTTTGCGTCCGTCGCAAGAATGAAAAGGGTCTCCAAAACGTCGCTCACATCAAGCCAGTCGCCCTCCAGCGGGAAAACATCCGGGTCGGCCTCGTCAGAGAGGTCGGCGGCGAGCTTTGCTTCAACCGGAAGATCTTTTTTGAAATGAAACGCCTTTCCGCAGCGGTCGCAAATGCAAACCATGTCGGCGTGAATGGTCCCCGTCAGCGTTAAAACGCCAGCGGTATTCTGGACCTTACCCTCCGCATGGGGCGGGGTCGTAAAGCTCTGGATGGACGGAGCGGAAAGCCGCTCCATGTCTAAATCCGTCAAAAACGAAACGCTTTTGCCGGGCATCTCGATGATTTGGCTGAGATCAAGCTTCATTTGACACCTCACATAGTCGCTTGAGTATTATAATCGAAAAAAGAATGCTTGTCAATAAAAAATTAATATATACTAATATAGGTATCTGTGCTAGAATACCCTTAAAGTTTGGTTTTAAAACAAGCCCTTGTACGCGGCTGTTTTGACCTATACATTATATACTTTTTTTGAATTTTTACAATTCTTTTTGGAGAAAGCTATGAAAGAGCTCACGATCGGAAAAAACGATGCGGGCANNGTCGGCAAAGCGGTTCCCCTGCTTCCAGAGGCGCTGCTGCAAAAATATATCCGCATCAAGCGGATAAAGGTAAACGGCAAGGGTGCGAAACGGGATGACCGGCTCAATATGAGCGACGTTTTGCAGCTTTATATCAACGACGAATTTTTTGAAACACCGTCTGAGGAAAACGCATATCTGAAGGTTTCAACGCCGAAGCTCACAGTCGTCTACGAGGACGAAAACATTCTGCTGGTTGACAAAAAGCCCGGCGTTTTGTGCCACAGCGACGGGCAGTGGAGCTACGACACGCTGATTTCAAACATTCAGGCGTATCTTTATGCAAAGGGCGAGTGGCGTCCGCGCGAAGAAAACGCCTTTTCCCCCGCGCTTTGCAACCGCATCGACCGCAACACGGGCGGCATCGTGATCGCCGCCAAAAACGCGGAGGCGCTGCGCATTTTGAACGAAAAAATAAAAAACCGCGAAATAGACAAATACTATCTTTGCGCCGTGCGCGGCCGCCCGGAACCGAAAAACGGGACCTACCGCGACTGGCTTTTCAAGGACGCAAAGAAAAATCAGGTCTTTATCCGCCAGAGCTCCTGTCCCGGGGCGAAGGAAGCCGTCACGGAATACCGCACGCTCCAGACAAAAAACGGTCTCTCCCTTGTTGCATGCAGGCTTCTGACGGGCCGAACGCACCAGATCCGGGCGCAAATGGCTTTCCACGGCGCGCCCCTTCTGGGCGACGGGAAATACGGCGAGGAGCGCTTCAACAAGCAGTTTGAGGAAAAGGGACAGGCGCTCTACAGCTATCGTCTCACCTTCGATTTTCCGACGGACGCAGGCCCGCTCAACTATCTGCGGGGCCGGACTTTTTTTGTGTCAGACGTGGATTTTGTCAAAAAATATTTCGATTTCGATTTTTCCGTTGACAATTGACTCTTTATTATATATATTAATTTTTGCGCGTTTGCGCAATTTTCGTGCTTTTCGCGCATTATTATCAAAAAATCGGGCGATATCGGCATTTTAATCATTTTTCCGGCCGATATCTAACAGAAGGGGGACGCCAATGGCAAAAGAACTCATACGGCTTGTCGACTGCCGAAAAGAATTCGACGGCGAGGTCGTACTTGACTCAATCAATTTAGACATTCAAGACAAAGAATTTCTCACCCTGCTCGGTCCCTCGGGCTGTGGGAAAACGACGACCCTGCGCATCATCGGCGGCTTTTTGCGGCCTGATTCTGGCAAGGTCATTTTCGACGGAAAGGCCATAAACGACCTTCCTCCCCACAAGCGCAAGATCAACACGGTCTTTCAGAAATACGCGCTTTTTACGCACCTGAATGTGTTTGAAAACATTGCGTTCGGTCTGCGCATCCAGCGGCCAAAGCTGTCGGAAACCGAAATTTCCCGCCGCGTGAACGAGGCGCTGGAATTAGTGGCGCTCAAAGGCTTTGAAAAGCGCTCCGTGAGCCAGCTTTCCGGCGGGCAGCAGCAGCGCATCGCGATCGCCCGCGCAATCGTGAACCGGCCGCAGGTGCTGCTTTTGGACGAGCCGCTCGGCGCTTTGGACTTAAAGCTCCGCAAGGATATGCAGCGCGAATTAAAACAAATTCAAAAACAGGTGGGCATCACTTTCATTTATGTGACGCACGATCAGGAGGAAGCCCTCACCATGTCGGACACCGTCGTCGTCATGAACAAGGGTGAAATTCAGCAGATCGGCACGCCTGTGGATATATATAACGAACCAAACAACGCTTTCGTTGCGGACTTCATCGGCGAGAGCAATATCATCGACGGCGTTATGGTACATGACGGCGCCGTCAAAATGTATGGGCGGCAGTTTGTCTGCGTCGATAAGGGCTTCGCCCCGAATGAGCCGGTGGATGTCGTCATCCGCCCGGAGGACATCGACATTGTCCCGGTCGAACAGGGTCAAATCGTCGGTACCGTGACGGACGTCACCTTCAAGGGCATGCAGTACGACATCATCGTCGATTTTCAGGGCTTCAAATGGCTTATCCAGACGACGGATCATTCCCCCGTCGGTGCGAAGATCGGCGTAAAAATCGATCCGGACGGCTTCCACATCATGAAAAAGAGCGCGTATTCCGGCCTCTACGGCGACTATAGCTCCTATTCAGAGGAGTATGACGAGCTTTCCGAGGTCGAGCCGGAAGGAGGCGGGGAAAATGAATGAAACCCCGATCCTCAAAAATGGCGGTTCTTCCTTCATGGATCGCCACCGCGGCGAGTCTTTCGCATGGCCCTACGTAATCTGGATGGCCATTTTCGTCGTTGTCCCCATCGCGCTCATCGCGGTTTACGCTTTCACGAACGCGTCTAAGCAGTTTACGTTTGAAAACTTCGCCGGCATGCCGGGCTACGCCACCGTATTCGGACGGAGCCTGTGGCTCGCCTTCGTTGCAACCGCCGTATGCCTGNNCAAAACAAACGTCAAGACACAGCGCATTCTTCTGATGCTCATCATGCTGCCGATGTGGATCAACTTTCTTCTGCGCACCTACGCGTGGATGTCCATTTTGGAAAACACGGGGCTGCTCAACCGTCTGTTTGCGGCCATCGGGCTTATTGACCTTGTTAACTACATCGGCTCGCATCTGAGCGCTGGCTACGTCCCCATCAATCACTTTCAGCTCATCAACACGGACGGCGCGGTCGTTTTGGGCATGGTCTACAACTATCTGCCCTTTATGATCCTGCCCATTGAGAGCGTTATTGTGAAAATTGACCCCTTCGTCATTGAAGCGGCGCAGGACTTGGGCGCGAACGGGCACACGGTCTTCCGAAAGGTCATCCTGCCCCTGAGTCTCTCGGGCGTCGTATCCGGCATCACGATGGTTTTCGTCCCGGCAGTCTCGACCTTTGTCATTTCAAAGCTTCTGTCAAACGGCACCGTCATGCTGCTGGGCGACCTCATTGAAATGCAGTTCACCGGCGCTGCCTATAATCCGCATCTCGGCGCCGCCATCTCCCTCATCATGATGGTCATCGTCATCGTCTGCATGAGCATCATGAACAAGTTTGGCGAGGGCGAGGAACAGGCGGTGATGATGTGAAAAAGAAAAACGCTGTTGGGATGCTTTTCACCATCCTCATCTATATCTTCCTCTATGCGCCGATCATCCTCATGATCGTCTTTTCCTTCAACGACTCCAAGAGCCGGACGGTCTGGGCGGGCTTCACCTTCCGCTGGTACCGCGAGCTTTTCCGGGACAATCTCATCATGTCCTCTCTTCAAACGACGATCGTGGTCTCGATTCTGGCGGCGCTCATCTCCGCCGTCGTCGGCACCTATGCCGCCATCGGATTCTACAACATGAAGAAGAACATGCGAAAGCCGCTTCTCACCGTCAACAACATCCCGGTCGTGAACGCGGACATCATCACGGGCGTTTCGCTGGCACTTCTGTTTGTCTCCGCTGGTAAGCTCATGGGCTTTCAGCTCGGCTTCGGAACGCTCCTTTTGGCACACATCAGCTTTGACATCCCCTACGTCATTTTGTCCGTGATGCCAAAGCTCTACCAGCTCGACCGCAACCTTTTTGAGGCCGCGCAGGACCTCGGCTGCACCTGGACCCAAACGGTCTACAGGGTCATCATTCCGGAGATCCTGCCGGGCATTGTAAACGGTTTGCTCATCGCCTTTACAATGTCACTGGACGATTTCGTCATCAGTTATTTCACGGCCGGCTCCAGCGTCCAGACCCTGTCCATGACCATCTATTCCGAGACGCGCAAGCGCATCAGCCCGAAAATCAACGCCGTTTCGACGCTGCTGTTCGCGGCCGTTTTGCTGCTTCTCCTCATCGTCAACCTCCGCGAGGCGCGCCAGCGCAAGGCGGAGCTTAAAAAAGAAAACATGCTGAAAGGGACCGCCTGATGAAAAAAACGATTTCCATCCTCCTGAGCGCCGCAATGTTCGTCTGCCTATTTGCAGGCTGTGGCAATAAAAACAACGCCTCCGCCGACAAGGGCGTCGTAAATGTCTACAACTGGGGCGAATACATTGACACCGACCTCCTCAACCAGTTCCAGAAGGACACCGGAATCAAAGTCAACTACAAGACCTTCGAGTCCAACGAACAGATGTATTCCGTTCTCAAACAGGGCGGCGTGAGTTATGACGTCGTCATCCCCTCAGACTATATGATCTCCCGTATGATCGAGGAGGATATGCTCGAGCCTCTGGATTTCAGCAAGATTCCGAACGCTTCTCTCATTGAGGACAATCTCAAGGGCATGGCCTTCGACAAGGAGAACAAATACAGCGTCCCCTATATGTGGGGCACCGTCGGCATTATCTACGACCCGACCGTCGTGGGCGAGGTTGACTCCTGGGGCGCAATGTTCGACGCAAAAAACAGCGGTAAGATCCTCATGTTCGACAACTCGCGCGACGCGATGGGCATTGCCCTCAAATATCTGGGCTACTCCCTGAACACGACCGACGAGAAGCAGCTAAACGAGGCGTATGAGCTTCTTAAAAAGCAGAAGCCACTGCTGCAGGGCTATGTCATGGACCAGATCTTCGACAAGATGGAAAGCGGCGAGGCCGCCATCGGCGCCTACTACGCAGGCGACTACCTGACGATGCACGAGTCGAACCCGAAGCTCAAGTTCTGCATCCCGAAGGAAGGCTCAAACGTCTTCGTCGATTCCATGTGCATCTTGAAAGGCGCGGCGAACAAGGAAAACGCCGAGACCTTCATAAACTACATGACCGGCACCGAGCAGAGCATGAAAAACGCCGAATTCATCGGCTACACCAGCCCCAACAAGGACGTAGCGGCCAAGATGGACATGGACGATCTGTCGAAGTCCGTCCGCTATCCCGCCAGCGACGTACTCACGAAGTGCGAGGCATTCATCAATCTCCCGCAATCTACACTCGACTATTACGATGCCATGTGGGTAAAACTCAAAGCATAAACGTCTCCAATAAAAAAGACGCGCAAAAGCGCGTCTTTTTTATTGGTTGTTTCTGTGCGTCAGCTCTGTCCAAGCACCGCCTCGGTGACGGTCTTCACGGCCGCAAACGCCGCGTCGTTCCATGGATAGTTTGAGTCTGCGACGCCGGCTTCGCTCAAAAGCTCCTGGGCGTTGTCGTCCGAGAGCTGGGCAATGGCATTCTTCACGGCGGCGTACTTTTCAGCGAAGGCAAGCTGCTCGTCGTTGCCCTTCGGGGAGAGCCACGCGACTGTTTGGGCCTTGATCTCGTCGGCGGAGAGCTTCGTTTTTTTGCCCCAGTCGAGAAGCGCGGCGGCAAACTTCACCGCCTTGAGACTGCTGCCCGCCGTGCCGACCTCCATATGGGCGTTGATGTCGTCCAAAACGGACGCGAGCGTCTTTTCCGCCGCTGCGGAGGGACTTGCCGGCGCGGACGATGGCGAGGTCGATTCGACAGCCGGGGAAGCTGAGGGCGAGACGGACGGGTCCGTTTTTTTCGTACCGCAGGCGCTGAGCGTGAGCAGCATCGTACCCGCTAAAACGGTGCAAATAAGCTTTTTCATAATTTTCTCCTTTTTTCGCATCCCAAAGAGGGGCATTGCTTCGTTCGGAAGCATTGGTTCAGACGTTTTTCTTAAAAAACTGTTCCCGCCTGATTCGTTTTTATTCCGCACGCTTTCCTTTCCAAACATTGAGCAGCACGTAGAGCGCAATCAGCGCGGCGATGGTCAGGGTCAAAATGAGGTACATTTCAGGAATTTCGACCCGCTTGTCCCCGACATAGAGAATATTATCAAAGCCCTTACGAATTTCGTCCACGGCCTCTTTGGGGAAATATTCCGACTCAAGTGTTCGGAATGTGCCGCTCATGAGATGGTTGTGCAAAAGAACCGTTCCATAGGTGCCCGGGAGATATTTGATGAAGCTCTGGACGCCGCTTGAAAACGATGAGATGGGCATATAGGCCCCGCAGAGGAAGCCGTAGATCGCGCTCACAATGGTCGTTACCCCCGTTACGCCGCCCTGATTTTTAAGAAAAAAGCAGACGACAGATGAAAGCGCCGTTCCAAAAAGCACCATGAGCAGCACGTCCAAAAGTACATACCAGACATCCGCAGCAGAAAGATACCAGCCCACCACGGAAAGGTAAATAAAGCCCGCGGCGACCGCGGTATAGCAGATAATGCCGGTGATGAGCGCGGTGGATATGTAATAACCCAAGCCAAGAACGGAGCCTTTTACAGGCGTCACAGTGAGGTCGGCGCGCGCGCCATTCATCTTGTCCTGCGGCATAATCATGTTTGCGGTGAAAGCAATCGTTACGCAGCACACGGCAAGAAGCGACGAAAAAAGCCAGCCGCCGACAAAGCCGTTTATGAGGCTGTCCGGTACAGAGATGCCATCCGGGATGGCATTATGAAAGTTCTCTCGGTAGACGTTTCCCAAAAAGGTGATAAAGAGCGTCAGCAGAACGAGCGGGGCGATGAGGGCGGTAAAAAAAGTTCCCTTATCCTTGAAA
>DEMY01000062.1 GCA_002359425.1 Clostridiales bacterium UBA2658 | reverse complement strand
CTGCGCGCCAAGGGCAAGCCGCAGCTCACCGAGGAAAGCCTTGCCCGCGTCATCGAGCTTTGGACAAAAATCCCCGCCGCGAGCATCCGCGAGGACGAGTTCGAGCGTCTCGCCGAACTGCATGAGCGCCTCAAGGCCCATATTATCGGGCAGGACGAGGCGGTGGACACAGTCTGCGCCGCCATCAAGCGCAACCGCATCGGTTTGGCTGCCAAGCACAAGCCCGTCAGCTTTATCTTCGTCGGCAGCACCGGCGTCGGCAAGACGGAGNNATGTCGGAATTCATGGAAAAGCACTCCGTCTCCCGCCTCATCGGCTCGCCTCCGGGCTATGTCGGCTATGACGAGGCTGGGCAGCTCACGGAAAAAATCCGCCGCAAGCCCTATTCCGTTATCCTTTTCGACGAGATCGAAAAGGCGCATCCGGACGTTATGAACGTTTTGCTCCAAATTTTGGACGACGGCCGCATCACCGACTCACAGGGCCGGACGGTTAACTTTGAAAACACCGTTATTATTATGACGACGAACGCCGGCAGCGACAAGCGCGAGGGCAAGGTCGGCTTCGGCGGCACGGTCATGGACCTCGGAAAAGAAAAGTCCATCAAGGCGCTCAACGATTTTCTGCGTCCGGAATTCATCAACCGTATCGATGAGATCGTCTACTTCAACAAGCTTACGGAGGCGAACTTCCGCGAGATTGCAAAGCTCATGCTCTCGGAGCTTGAAGCCGTCATGGTCGAAAAGCATATCGACTTTGGCTACGACGACGCGCTCCTCGACTACCTCTCCAAGAAGGGCTATTCCCTCACCTACGGCGCGCGCAATCTCCGCCGCCTCATCCAGAAAGAGATCGAGGACGCCATTGCGAGAGAAATCATCGACAAACGCCGCGGTATGGTCTCCAGAGTCCATGTCACCGTCGAGGACGACAAGCCGAAAATCGAAGCAGAATAACAAAATTTTATCGCCCGGGAATCATCCCGGGCGATTTTTTTGCCGCTTCATATTTTGAGCGTTCGCAGATACGCTTTCTCTTCGTCCGTGATTCGGTAGCTTTCAACGGCCTTTTGAATGGTCTTGTTATGCGTCCACTTGTCCAGACGCCTTTCTGTGAGGTACGAAATCGTCTCGTCCCATTGCTTTGCAAGCGCGGTCGCGAAATGCCACGCGATCATCATATTGACGTAGTACGCCTCGCTCTTGACTGCCGCCACACGCTCGTTCACCTCCGGGCAAAATGCGGCGTCGAGATAAAAGCTCATGAGCATTTCGATGCCGAAACGCACTGTGAAGGTCTCCCCCGATGCGAGCCAGTCAGGAATTTTGTCCCAGAGTTCCGGCAGATGCTTTTTGAAAGCCTTCGGGGACAGCAGGTCGCAGGTCGCCCAGTTGTCTACATAGGGCAAAAACGCGTCCGCCGCTGCGATGGTCTCGTCGAAATCCTTCAGCTCCGAAAGGAGGAAGCCGTGAAGATTGTTCTCGTCGTAATACTCGTGCGGCAGGACTTTCAGAAATGCCGCCGCCTCATTTGTGCCCTTTAACTCCTTTGCCAGCTTCCGAAGCTCCGGCGTGCGCACGCCGATCATCTTCTCTTTTTCAACCCCCGGTGTCAGCTTGGCCTGAAAATCGCGGTATTTCAAATCCTGTAGCGCAAAAAGCCGCTTTTGAATGCTCTCGACTGCCGTCATAGTTTGTCCTCCGTTTTTTACTTCTCCAAAAAGCAGGCCGGGCACTCCGGCCCCTGCGGGTATGTCGTTTTCCTGATTCTGTTTGCGCCGAAGCCGGACCAGCCCAAATTATCCGGCATTACAGCAGAACGGTTTTCCTCATTATACCCGAGCCGAAGCCGAACGGCAAGTCCCGCGTTTGCGCGTAAAAAATGTCGATTTTTGCCGGAAAGGACTTGACAATTTGTCCCGCGCATCATATAATCTGTACTATGTTAATTAATACAGTTAGCACAGGGAGGGAACAAGCTTGTCAGGAACGAACAGCTATGCCGGTCGCCACGTCGCGCGGCCACAGCGCCGCGCGACGGCCCCCCGGCCACAGGGCTATGCGCAGTCGCGCACGCAGAGAAAGCCAAAGCGGAAACACAACGCCATGCGCGTCGTTCTGATCCTTGCGATCGTCATCGTGGCGGCGGTCATTGTCCTCAAGCAGCTCGGTCTCACGGGTCCGGCCCTGAAGGTGACCGCTCCGACGGAAAACCTTGCAACCGACTTTCACGTAGATCTTGACGAGATCCGTTCGTCGGAGCGCTTTGGCAAGGGCGGCGGCGACGCCGACCCTGCGGACGCCGAAAAGCTCCGCTCACTCGCTCGCAAATACACGGCTTACAGCCTCAAACTCGAATTCATTGCCGAAAATATCGGCGATTTTTCAAACAACGGCGTAAAAAGCGTTCTGACTTCGCCCGAAAAGGTCGATTTCGTCATCCGCGCAGCCTACGGTCCCCGCGAAAACAGCGCGGCGACCGCACTGTCTGTGAAAAAAGGCCGTATCCCCTTCCTACTCCAGTACGACAGCCGTTGGACCTTCCGCAATTATGGCAGCTCCTATATGGGCTACACGGCCTGCGGCCCGACCTGCCTTTCCATGGTCGCCGCCGGACTCACCGGGAAGGCGGACTACACGCCGGACAACATCGCGGACTTTGCCGAGAAGAATGGCTACTATATCGACGGCACCGGCACCTCGTGGTCGCTCTTTACGGACGGTGCGGCTAAGCTTGGCATCAGTTGCGAGAGCGTCGGTCTCAGTGAGCGCGCAATGAAAAAGGCGCTCAAAAACGGCGGCGTCCTGATTGCTTCAATGACAAAGGGCGATTTCACGAGCGCGGGCCACTTCATCGTTATCTACAAGAGCGGATTCGGCGGCTTCCGTGTTTACGATCCCAGCAGCGTCGAGCGCAGCAGCCACACATGGAGCTTTGACCGCCTGAAACCCCAGATTGCCCAGCTCTGGCGCTTTACGGAGGCTTGAGCCAACGCTTCTCCTGTACAAGCAGACTGTTCACACAGCGGAGCAGTCTGGTTTTTCTCTGCAAAAAAGCGCCGAATACGGCTGAGATATGTTATAATAGCCTAAATATATTTGAAAGGGGCGGGCATATGGAGCTTCGAGAGGAGGAACGCGCGGCGATTGAGGCGCTTTATCTGGAGCTTTTCGGGCCGCTTTTCGTCTACGCCCGCGCGGCGCTCGAAACGGACGGCGCAGCGCTCGAAGCGGTGCAGGAAACCTTTCGCACAGCGTTTGCGCGTCCCGCAGCACTGCTCTCTAGTCCCGACCCAAAGCGCTGGCTTCTGGTGACGCTCAAGTACGTCGTCCAGAACGAAAAGCGCAGCCGCGCGGCGCTCTCGCGTCTCCTGCTCACGGACTATGACTACGCAAGGGGCAACATCCCGGCCCCGGACGGCGCATCAACCTTTGCCTATGCGTTTCTCGGCGAAGCGGACTATACATTTCTCGCCCACTTCGCCTTTGAGGGCCGCCCCCTCAGCGAAGCGGCGGAGGAGACGCACTGCTCCGTTGCTGACGCGCAACGCCGTTTCCGCCGCGCAAAGGGACGGTTGCTCACGCGGACAGACCCGGAAAAATTTCTGCGCGGTTAATATCGGCCGCCGAACAGGTTTCGGTGGTGCCTGTTAAGTAAGCGCATATTTTGCAGAAGGGGGACGAGGTCCATGTCGGACGAGGAAGCCGAATTTTCAGCGATGACGGACGAGGAGCTTGTGGACTATCTCGCGCACGACGCGGAGCTGCCGCTTTCCTTTTCCCAAACTGCCGGGGCAGCGCTCTGCGCCGCAAACGTTCTCGCCGTCCGCCGGAAAGACGTGCTGCCGGACGCAAAAGCCGCGCTGGAAGCGTTCCGCACAAGCTATCTTCCCATTCCCTACGACGGCGGCACCCTCTACGACGACCCGCCCCGCTATGAGGCCCCTCCCGCGAAGGCCGCGCCGCGTCCGCCCCGGGCAGACCGCGCCGCAAGGCCCGTCCCGCATTCCCCCGCACCCGTTGGAGCGGATTCCGGTATCAGCCCGCGCCGGGCGGCTGAACCAAAAGCGGCGAAGTCGGTCAAAGTCTCCCCTGTCAAAGCGCCCTCTGTTAAAGCGACCGCGACCGCAGACGCGACCGCCGTTCCCTTTTTCCGCTCTGGGGCCAGTCGTCTTCTTGCCGCCATGCTCGTGCTCGTCGCCGTATGCGGCGTACTGTACGCCGCTCCGGCTGTTTTCTCCATCTCTTCACAGCTCGTCTCCCCGGCTGCGGTACCCGTCGCCTCCTCGTCCCCTGTCAGTCCCGGAACGGGCTACCGGCTTACATGGGTGCCGGACGGCTACGTTTCAACGGACTTTTCGGACTGGGACGTCACCGGCTATCTCTACGCATGGAAAAACGACGCGGGCGACAAGCTCACCTTCTGCCGCTATCTCGGCGGCACGAATGTTGGCGCCGACCGCGACAACGCCGATATCACCGCCGTCACGGTTTGCGGCTGCAAGGGCGAGTACATTCAAAAGGGCGGGTGGCGCTCCCTTGTTTTCAGCGATGCGGATAGCAAAAATGTCTACTATCTCGACGCGGAAAAGGTCTCCGACGACGACATGCAAAAAATGATTGCATCCATACATTGACACATCCAGCCCTTGCATATTTTACAGTGATGTGATATCTTAATAAAGAAGAAATTGCACTTTTCAAATAAGAAAGCGCCGTCACGCGCGGTGGTGAATTTGCGGAAAATCAAATCCGGCTGAGAAGGGGGAAAGTATTTCGGCGTGACCCGGCGGGGCGTAGCCCCACAGAAGATGCCGGGCACGGACGAAGCCACGGTCAAAGTGAAAACGCGCTTTGCGTTGGATGGCCCTTTAAAAAATATGACATGGATTTTGCGCTGTATCCTCATTCAGGAGCGGCAGCAGGAGGTCTATATGAAAAGAAACGCGAACAAATATACTTTTGTCACGGCGGCGATGCTCGCCGCCATTACCCTCGCCATGGGCTTTACCCCGCTCGGGTTCATCCCACTCCCCTTCATAAAGCTCACGATCATCCACATTCCTGTAATCCTCGGCTCCATTTTGCTCGGCCCGCAGTACGGCGCGGTGCTCGGCTTTCTCTTTGGACTCACAAGTCTTGTGAACAACACGATGACCCCGGCGGTCACGTCCTTTACGTTTTCGCCTTTTATCCCCTTACCCGGAACGGCGCAGGGAACGCCGCTGGCGCTTCTGATCTGTTTTGTTCCCCGCATTCTTGTCGGTATCTTCCCATATTATGCGTTCAAGGGTGTTGACAAGCTCACGAAGGGCCGCGACAAGCACGTTGCCGCGTTTGCAGTCGGCGGCGTTGTCGGCGCGCTCACAAACACTGTTTTCGTTATGAGCCTTATCTGGCTCTTTTTCAGCGACGCGTATGCCGCCGCCAAGGGCGTCGCTCCCGAAGCTGTGCCGGGCATCATTCTCGGCATCGTGAGCTTCAATGGCGTCATTGAGGCCGTCGCCGCCGGTATCCTCATTCCCGCGCTCGGCAAGGCGCTTTTGCGCTACACCAAGGTCGGGACCGTCAAGGGCGGTGCGGCAGTCCAGAAGGTATGACCTGTACATCAAGAAGGAAAGCGCATGCCGGGGACTTATCTCCCCGGCGGCTCTTTGAAAAAGAAGGGGGTTCTCCATGCTCCTTGTGATAGACGCCGGCAACACAAATATCGTTCTCGGCAGCATGGAGGGCAAAACGGTCCGCTTCACGGCGCGCCTTGCCTCCGACCGGCAGAAGACTGGCGACGAATACGCGCTCGCATTCTCGGCGCTCCTGCATCTGCACAAGGTTGAAAGGGCCTTTGACGGCGCGGTCATCGCTTCGGTCGTTCCGAAGCTCACGGAGCGTCTGCGTTACGCGGTCCGCCTTGTGACCGGCTGCGAACCATTCGTTGTCATTCCCGGCATCAAAACAGGCTTTCCCTTCAAAACGGAAAATCCCGCGAGTCTCGGCGCAGACCTGCTGGCGGACATGGCGGCGGCAAAGGCCCGCTATTCCCTGCCCGTTTTCATCTTTGACCTCGGCACCGCGACAACGCTCTCGGTGCTGGACGGCTCCGGGGCCTATGCGGGCGGTCTCATCATGCCGGGTCCTGCGCTCGGCATGGAAGCGCTCGCAGAAAGAGCAAGCAAGCTTTTCCCCGTCCCCCTGACGCCGCCGGAGAAGCTTTTGGGCGGCAACACGGCGGACTGCATGCGCGCCGGAACGCTTTTCGGCCACGCCGCAATGCTGGATGGCCTTGCAGCGCGCGCAGAACGCGAGCTTGGCGAAAAAGCCTCTGCTATCGTCGCAACCGGCGGGCTTGCCCCCGTCGTCGCCCCCCTGTGTGAAAGAAATCTGATTCTCGACGAAACGCTCACTCTGCGGGGTCTCGCCCTGCTGTATACGCTGAACCAAAAGGAAACCTGACCGCAAAGGAGGTACCCTCATGTCCCGAAACAGAGCGATCCTGCTGACCATTCTCGGCATTGTTGCCGCATATTTTATTATCCGCGGCATCAACGCATGGGCCGACAAGCACGAAAAGAATGCGGACGCGGCTTTTCCCGCTTACCGCACAGAGCAATCCTGCGCCGCAAGCTCCGCTCCCTCGCCTCTCTTTCGGACATAAGAATGACGCGCTGTAAAGCAATCTGCTTTGCAGCGCGTTTTTTTCACCCCTCAAGCGCCACCCGCAGCTTCTCCAACGCTTTTTTCTCAAGCCGCGATACAT
>DEMY01000071.1:9185-9458 GCA_002359425.1 Clostridiales bacterium UBA2658 | reverse complement strand
CAGCCCTTGCCTTCGTCATAGTCCATGAGGAACATATGATCGGAAAAATACTTGCCGAAAGGGATACCGTCCAGTGAAGGTTTCTCCTTCAGAACGGCCGCTTTCTCAATTTTGATTTTTTCCACTTTATTCACACTCTCTTTCATATTTCAGTAGGATTAATTAAATATTTTATCATGTCTGCATGTATTTTCAAGGGAGTACGTCCCGCTTTTTAAAAGTTTGTCGCATACGCTGGCCTGCGCTTTCATTCATTGCTGTGTTTTAGGGCAC
>DEMY01000071.1:366-9152 GCA_002359425.1 Clostridiales bacterium UBA2658 | reverse complement strand
AGGCCGTTTTGCGGTCAACTGTTTTGACGAAAGCGGCGGTGCGTAAGACGTTTCCGGTCTTGTCAAAGCTGAACGCGTCGGTCACACCTTTGTAATCGGTCTTACGGAGGGCGTCCGCGACGGCCTTCGCGTCTGTTACGCCGGCGGTCCTGAAGGCCTTCAAGAGCAGCATGTAGGCATCGTAGCCAAGGGCACTGTAGGATGAGGCATAGGTGCTGCCACCATTTTTGACGCTTGCGTCATTCCCGTCATGCACCCATGCGGAGAAGCGGGCGGCAAAGCCGGTTGATACCTGATCTGTGCCGCAGCCATCGTAATCCGCGATGGCATAGACATCGTCCGAATAGTAATCCGCATCCGAAAGGAGCAGGCCCGCATCCCAACCCGCCGGGCCGATAATGGGGCACAGCACCCCCTCCTTGCGCGCCTGACGCAGAAACGCCTGCCCATCCTCCGCGCCGGAGGCCATGAAGACAAGGTCGACGCCGCCCTTCTGGATGGCCTGCGAAAGCGCCGTATAGTCTTTTTTACCGGAGGTAAAGCGATAGCTCTGGCAGGAGCCGCCGAGCTTTTGGAAAGCCTCTGTAAATGCCGCGCCGAGCGCCTGAGAGGAGCTGTCCGCGTCGTCTACAAGAACTGCCGCATTGTGCTTTTCCAGACTCTGCGCAAGACTGGCCGCCGCACCGCCGAAGAGCATGTCCGTTCCACTGAGACGAAAGAAAAGCTGTCCGTCCTTCCCCGCGTCCACATTTGAGCAGCAGAGCGAGAGCGCCGGAATCCCTGCCTTGTCATATACCGAAAGCGAGGACGCGGCGTTTGCCGATGCAAAGCTGCCGATGACGGCGGAGACTTTTTTGCCGGTTAGCGACTGCGCTGCCGCTTCCGCACCGCTTTTCGTGCCGTTATCGTTTGTTTCGACAAGCTCGACCTTATATGTAACGCCGCCGATATCAACAGTCGGGGCTATGGAGTGCGCATATTTGAGACCGAGAAGGACGCGGGCGTCGTCCGTAGACCCGGAACCGGTGAGGGAAAGGGGCACGCCGATTTGAAGAACCCTTTCTTCCGGGGCGGGCGAAGCGGAGTCAGTTGCTTTAGCGGATGGAACCGCTTTTATATTGGAAGCTTCCGGCCCCCTGCCGGTCGCACCGCTGAAAATCAGCAGCGCTGCGACAAGACAGATTGACACGGTAAACAAAAATACTTTTTTCATATGAACTCCCATTTCAGACGATTTGAGAAGTCAATGGATAAAATACACTGTTATCATTATTTAAATAAATGTGTTTTTTACACCTTTTAATTCTGGATTATAATATAACAATTCGGTTACAAAATCAAGACGTTTATGAAAAGTTTACGGTTAGAGCATGCGCGGGCTTGTACGCCAGTCGGCATTGCCGCGGCGCTCCTCCATGGTGGAGTATCCAAGAACATAAAAATCGTGCGCGTCGCTGTTCAGAATAAAAATTTTTTTGCAGCGTTCGTCAAGCTCATGCACTGCCGCCGGCTTTGTAAGAATCGGAATTCGGGGGTTGTCCTGCATGATGCGAAGGGCGGCGCGTCCTCGCTTATTCGCAGCGAGCACGCGGGCGTAGGGCGGGATGCCGTCAGCGTCCCCAGCCTGTATGCCGAGGGCTGCGCACATGCACATGCGGCGCAGGCGGGCCATCGCGTAGCGCTTCGACTTTGCTTCGGCGAGCACCCCGTCCAGAGACGGTTCCTCGTGCGCTGCGTCGCAGAGCTTTTTTGAAAGCCCCTCCGCGTCGTCCGGAATGAGCGCGAAGTCGGCGCTCTTTTTCATACGCAGGCGCGAGAGCATTGGCTGCTCCAGCGACTCCGCCGTCACGGGCCCCCTGCCCGACTCTTTTTCGTTATTATAGAGTTTCCAGCACTCGTGCGGAACGTATTCTTTAATTGGTTTTTCGAGCGCCAGAAGCCGGCGGATGTCGGAGGCGGAGCCGCCTGCCTCGTCGTGTCCCGGTCCCTCGCGCCTGATCGCCATTGGCTCAATGCGCAAACGCTGCTGGTAGATCGCCTTGAGGTACTCCACCGCGAGAATGTTGTTCGGCTGCTCCAGAACCTGTGCAAGAGTTCCGAGGTCGCGCGAGACCGCTGCCTGCCGCGCTGCCGCGTAGGACACGCCTGTTTTCAGTTCCTCTACGATCGCGGCGTCGAACTGCGGGTCCATGAGCATCGTCGCGATGGTACTGAGCGTTTTCATATCCTCGCACTCGGCGCCGAAGCTTAGATAATCTACGCAGCCGAGCGCGCCGAGCAAACCGACACCCCCGCGCGCAAAGCCCTCCGCCGAGGACATACACCATGGCAACGGCAGCTCCAAAACGAGATCCGCCCCGCCCTTCACCGCCGCCTCGGCGCGCAGAAATTTTGAAAACGCCGCCGCTTCGCCCCGTTGGACGAAGTCGCCCGACATAACGCACACAACGNNTCCTCTATATGCCAGGCGTGCTGCTTGAGGAACGGATTGTATTCCGCGATAATACCGGCAATTTTCATGGCGTATACCCCTTTTCGCAGTAAACTGCGTTAATAATATAACATAGCCCTAAATTGGGCAAAAACACTTGCTTTATGGGCGGTTTTGGGATTAAAATAGAGCAGTATGTAATTCGACGATTAAAAACATTTTACGATTTTTTTCGTCAGAACACAATAGGAAAGGGACAGCAACATGAAAATTTTAGTTATTAACGCGGGAAGCTCTTCCCTCAAATATCAGCTCTTCGATATGGACGGTGAAAAAGTCCTCGCCAAGGGCCTTTGTGAACGTATCGGCATCGGCGGTCACCTGAAGCATAAGCCCCTCGTCGGCGATAAGCCGGTTTTTGATCAGGACATTAACCTGCCGACTCATGCGGAAGCCATTGCCGCCGTTATCGACAAGCTCACGAGTAAGGAATACGGCGTCGTTTCCTCCATGTCCGAGATTAACGCCGTCGGGCATCGCGTCGTCCACGGCGGCGAGACCTTCGCCTCCTCCGTCGTTATTGACGACAAGGTCATGAAGGCCATTGAGGACTGCATCCCCTTCGCACCGCTCCACAATCCCGCCAATATCACCGGCATTGAGGCATGCAAAAAGGTTATGGGCCCGAACGTCCCGCAGATCGCCGTTTTTGACACCGCTTTCCACCAGACCATGCCCAGCAAAGCTTTCATGTACGCTATCCCCTATGAATATTACGAGAAGGACAAGATCCGCCGTTACGGCTTCCACGGCACCAGCCACAGTTATGTTACCGCCCGCGCCGCAAAAATGCTTGGAAAGCCGATCGAAGAGCTTAAGCTCATCTCCTGCCACATGGGTAACGGCAGTTCCGTCTGCGCTGTCATGAACGGCAAAAGCGTAGACAACTCCATGGGCTTTACACCGCTGGTGGGCGTGCCGATGGGCACCCGCTGCGGCCAGATGGATATGGGCGGCGTCCAGTACATCATGGACAAGTACGGCTACAACATTGACCAGATGCTCGACATCCTCAACAAGGAGTCTGGCGTTCTGGGCGTTTCANNAGGTTCAACTACTGGGTTGCCAAGACTGTCGGCGGCTATGCGGCCGCGATGAACGGCGTTGACGCCATCATCTTCACCGCCGGCATCGGTGAAAACAGCCCGTCCACCCGCGGCGATATTTGCGAATACTTTGAATATCTCGGTGCAAAGCTCGACCCCACCGCTAACGACGAGCGCGGCGAGGATGCCATTGTTTCCACCCTGGACAGCAAGGTAAAGCTCCTTGTCATCCCGACTGATGAAGAGCTTGTCATCGCACGCGATACCAAGGCCCTCATTGAGAAGTAAAGTCTACAATTCCTTTAAAGGCTCCGGCAGGAAATCAACTGCCGGAGCCTTTTTCATTGAAATACGAAAGAAATCTTAAAAAAGAGGAAACGCTTTTATACGTTTCCTCTTTGCTATTTTGGAAAAAACAATCAGTTGATGCCCTTCATCTTCTTGATCTCAGCGGTAAGAATGGGGAGAATCTCAAACAGATCGCCGACAACGCCGTAATCAGCGACGTTGAAAATCGGAGAGGTCTCATCCTTGTTGATGGCGATGATGGTATTAGAACCGCTCANNCGATGTAGAGTTTCGGTCCAACGGTCTTACCGGTCTGGCCGACCTGATGAGAGTGAGCAATCCAACCGGCGTCAACTGCTGCACGGGATGCGCCAACGACGCCGCCGAGGGCGTCCGCAAGCTCCTGAATGCTCTTGAAACCGTCCGGTCCGCCGACACCACGACCACCGGAAACGATAATCTCAGCGCCCTCGAGATCAACGATATCGCCAGCCGCTTCCTTGATGACCTCAAGGAACTCAGTGCGGATGTCTTCGGGAGCGACATGGAAGTCTTCCTTGAGAATCTCAGCGCTACGCTTTTCGTCCGGCTCATGGCGCTTGAAAACGCCGGGGCGAACCGTGCCGATCTGCGGACGGTTGTCCGGGCAGAGAATGGTAGCCATGAGGTTGCCGCCAAAAGCAGGACGGGTCCATGCAACGTTGCCGGACTCATCGTCGTAAGCGAGCTGGGTGCAGTCGGCGGTCAGGCCGGTGCGAAGGCGGCAGGAAAGCCTCGGGCCCATGTCGCGGCCGTTGTTCGTAGCACCGATGAGAATGCTCGTCGGTGCATACTTTTCAACGAGGTGATACATGGGNNCCCGTCCGTGGTGTAATGCTGATATTCGGGGCCATCGACGACGATGACAGTGTCTGCGCCGTATGCAGTGGCGGTCTTCACGGCTGCGTCGGTTTTGTAGCCGATGACGACGCCGACGAGCTTGCCGCCCTGCTTGGCGGAAATGTCGCGGCCCGGTCCGAGAAGCTCGGCGCCGACGTTTTTGGCGGTGCCGTCTTCATTCGTTTCGATAAATACCCACAGGTCTTTCGTTTTCGGATCCATTATTAGTTACCTCCCTTACACAATGCCGTCGGCAACGAGCTTGTTGAACAATGTCTTGGCAGTGTCCGCGCCCGTGTCTTCGTGAATCTTGATGCCGCCGCTTTTGACAGGAGGCGTGAAGGTCTTCTTGACCTTGGTGGGCGAACCCTTGAGGCCGATGCGCGTAAGGTCGATCGTTGTAAGGTCGGCAACGCCGAGCGTCGGAACCTCTTTGCGGTTTGCGGCCATCTTGGACTTGATGGAGGGATAACGCGGGTCCCAAGAGGGCTTCGTGACGGTGATGACGCAGGGGGTCTTAATGCCGACCATCTCGCAGCCGTCTTCGGTTTCCTTCTTGACCTTTAGCTTGCCGTTGCCTTCGTCAAAGGCTTCGAGCGCATAAGTAACCTGCGGATAGCCAAGATGTTCAGCAATTTCCGGGCCGACCTGTGCGGTATCGCCGTCGATCGCCTGCTTGCCGCAGAAGATAATGTCGAACTTGCCTTCAAGCTCTTCGAGCTTTTTGACAGCGCAGGAGAGGATGTAGCTGGTAGCGAGCGTATCGGAACCGCCGAATTCACGGCCGGAGACCAGATAAGCATTGTCGCCGCCGACGGATAGGCATTCCTTCAGGGCAGTAATGGCCTGAGGGGGACCCATGGAGACTACAGTGATCTTTGCGTCGGGGTTCTTGTCCTTGATGCGGGCAGCGCACTCGAGCGCGTAACCGTCAAACGGATTGACGATGCTGGGAACACCGTCACGAATGAGGGTGTGCTTTTCGGGGTCTATCCTGATTTCTGTGGTATCGGGCACCTGTTTGACACAAACAAGTATGTTCATGATAGAGATTCCTTCTTTCCGTATTATTTCCATTCTCGACCGAACGTGCCTAAAATCCGGGAATTAGCGGAACTGACGGATAAAAATCCGGCACCGATCGCTCGAAAGAACGCAGTTGTCCCACGTTTGTTAATTATATAATTAGCGCGGGGAAATGTCAACATTTCTGTAGCGGTGCAATTCGCGGAAGTGTCCGAAAATCTGGCCGCAATTACGATGCCAAATGTGCAAAAGAGCAAAAACCGCAAAAAGTCCGCACAAACACAGCGTGCTCGTGCGGACCTTCCGCGCTGCATGGGACATTCATGCAAAAAGCATGACCGAATATGTAGCTACGGGCGTTTTTACATCATGCCGGAAGCCTTGAGGAGTGACTTCACGATGACCATACGCTGGACCTGGTTCGTTCCCTCGAAGAGCTGGCTGATCTTGGCGTTTCTGTACATGATCTCGATCGGATACTCCTTGCTGTAGCCGTTGCCGCCGAAAATCTGGATGGCATCCTCGGCACACTTGACGAAGGAGTCAGAGGACATGGTCTTGGAAGCGGAGGCAAGAGCGCTGTCCTTCACGCCGCTGTCGATAAGACGGGCTACCTTGTAAGCCAGAGCGCGGGAAGCCTCATAACGGATCTCCATGTCGGCGATCATGAACTGGATAGCCTGATTCGTGAGAATCGGCTGGCCGAAAGTCACACGGGTAGCCGCGTATTCAAGGCACTTGTCGATGCAGCTCTTCATTCCGCCGCAGGTGCTTGCACCGACGCCTGCCGGACGGGTAACATCGAAGGTGCTCATGGCCATCTTGAAGCCGGAGCCCTCTTTGCCAACGAGGTGATCGTCCGGAACGCGGACGTTATCGAAGACGACCTCGGAGGTGTTGGAAAGGCGGATGCCCATTTTGTCTTCGTCCTTACCAACGGAGACGCCGGGACGGTCACGCTCAACGATGAAGCAGGAAAGACCGTGTGTGCCGGCATCGGGGGTGGTGACGGCAAAAACGGTGAAGACGCTGGCGAGCGGTGCGTTCGTGATGAAGCACTTCGTGCCGTTGATGACCCACTCGTGGCCCTCATGGACAGCAGTGGTGCGAGCGTTCGCAACATCAGAACCGGCATCCGCTTCGGTCAGCGCGAAGCCTGCGAGACCGCCGTCAACGATGAACTTGCCGAAGAGGTTCTTCTGCTCTTCCGTGCCGTACTGGGAGATGGGCTCATAGGAGAGGGTGCACGCACCAATGGTGGTGGCGAAGCCAGAGTCCTGATAGCCAATCTCTTCGAGAACGATGGAGTTTGCGACCTGGCCCATGCCGCCGCCGCCGATGGCTTCGGGGAGCGTGATGCTGGTCAAACCCATTTCGGCTGCCTTTTTAACGACGTCCATCGGAACCTTATTCTGCTCGTCGCATTCCTTAATCTTTTCAAAAGGAAGCTCTTTGCGGATAAAGTCACGAGTCATCTGCTGAATGTCAAGCTGGTCCTGTGTGAATTCAAATTCTTCTTGCATTTTCCTGTCTCCTTCATTCAATTCTCTATTCTGATGCCTGTTTTGGCGCAGTGCAGTGCGGAGCGCCTTCCCGATGGTGCTCCGGCCAGATAAATCGCGCTGGTGATATCGCGCCGCAACCCGATTATGCGGGTGCGGAGCGAGTAAAGTACGTTAATTATCTGACAATCGACTTCAATCATTATACTGCTAATTGCATTTTATTGCAACGGTTTTGTGCGAATTATTTAATTATTTTTCAATTCTGAAAACATTTTAGAGAACAATTAAACAATTACTATTATTTGCTCAAAAAATTGGCTCAGTTTAAAAAATTAACAAGTGTTAAATTTATGACTCTGCCGAATGAAAATCGCAGCATACGGCTTGACAGCACATTTCGGATATGCGATTATATATATAATATATAATGAAATGGAAGTTTATCCGAGACTGGAGGAATCTGAATGGCATTTTGCACGGAATGCGGAGCCAGACTGCCGGACGACGCCGTTTTTTGCACGAACTGCGGTGCGCCGGTCCGCGCGGCGGAAGACGGAAACGCGGACGCTTCTTATGCATCCGGCCAAACCGGCGCGGATGCGCAGTCCTCTTACGATCAGCAATACAGTGGGTACGGGTATCCGCACAGTCCAACGTCCAAAGCGCCCTCGAAGCACTCCGGCGGCGGAAAGGTTGCCGCAATCGTTGTTTCGATCGTTGTCATTCTTTTTGCCGCGGCAGGTTATCTGCTTGACAAAGCCGTCAGCAAAAGCAACTTCACCGGCTACTGGGAGAGCTGTGCGGTCGAGGTAAGCGGGCAGGAGAAAGACTCCTACTTTGGCAAGGATATTGACGGCCTGTTTGGCATTGAGATCAGGGAGGACGGAACGGCGTCAATGTGCTCGGCGTTCACCGGCAAGGTCTTTAGCGGCAAGTGGAAGCGAGATGGCGACGATATTGCGATCAGCGGCGTTGGCGAAAGCTACGAACTCACAAAAAAGAAGGACCGCATTTACCTTTTCAATAATGGTCTCTACATTATCNNCCATCCATCCGTTCCGCATGGCTCGCGCTCCAAAAACGGAAACAGCGGGGATGCCCTCCCCTCTACGGGAGCGAACGGCTCCTCTGACGGTATGGTGGACGGATCGCGCTTTTCCGTTCAGATTACCGGGGCGGAGGCCTATAAGAATCAGGATGGCAAAGATGCGATGCGCGTCTATTTTACCTATACGAACCACGACCAGACATCGCGGGACGCGTGGGATACACTTGATTTCTACGTAGTTCAGGACGGCGGAGAACTACAGGGCCAAAGTGAGCAGGAGGACACAGAGCCCGGAGAACTTTTAAGTGCCCGCGTCCGCCCGGAAGTGACTATTCAGTGTTGCTACTCGTTTGGCTATAACGCGAACGGAGGCGAGGTGTCTTTCGCTGTTTTTGGATGGGACAAAGGCGAGGACGGCGGCGTCGTTTCCGCAAAGTTTACGCCCGGAAAGCTGCCCGGTGCGCCGGCAGCCATGGAAATTAAGGCCGTGCCGGAGCCGGAGT
>DEMY01000071.1:0-352 GCA_002359425.1 Clostridiales bacterium UBA2658 | reverse complement strand
ACAATTATGGTGTCGCCGTGCGCGGTGCGGAGCTGACAACTGACGAAAACGGCAGAGTCGCCGTGCGCATTTATTATAGCTTTACGAACGGCAGCGATGAAAAGGCCTGCATGGAGGATGTTCTCGGCGTATACACCTATCAGGATGGCGTATCCCTCGAACCGGTCGAAGCGTCCAATCCCATCGACAAAGACAAAGCTTTTTCAAAGAGTGTCGCTCCCGGCGCGACTGTCCAAAGTTCCCGCGTTTACCGTCTGCGCAACAACAGCTCTCAGGTTGAAGCGGAGATCGAGTCACAGGACAGCTACGAAGCGGTCGGACAGACTTATTCCGTAAAATCGTAAAATACTGA
>DEMY01000073.1:26591-27023 GCA_002359425.1 Clostridiales bacterium UBA2658 | reverse complement strand
CAGTCGCCTCCGCACTCGATTCGCTGGCCCTTTTGCCGGTTTGCCACGTCTGCATTCTAGGCGATATGAATGAGCTTGGCGAAAACAGCGAGACTCTGCACGCTCAAACCGGCGCGCACGCGGCGCAGACTGGCGTTTCCCTCGTTGTTGCCTGCGGCGAACGCGCAAAAACCATCGCTGCCGGAGCCGACGGCGCGCAGGCCGAAAACACCGTTTGGTACGCCGACAAAGCAAAGCTGATTGCAGAGCTGCCGAAGCTCGTCCAAAAGGGCGACGCGGTACTCGTAAAAGCTTCCCACAGCCATGCGTTTGAAGATATTGTGGAGGCGCTAAAGAATCTGCGTTTCTAAACGGCTCCACCCGCGAGGGACAGAAAAAGAGAAAAGGGCGTTGTCTGGAACCGTAGGGAAAGGGCGGCGCTCTTTTTAGTGC
>DEMY01000073.1:17960-26565 GCA_002359425.1 Clostridiales bacterium UBA2658 | reverse complement strand
ACGGGGTATGATAAGCGCGTGATGAAAAAACAGCGCGGCGCGACGCTTTTTTGCACACGGACGCGCTTTGTTCAAAGGAGAAATCCAGTCATGAAAATTGCAGTTGTTGGCAGCGGCGGTTGGGGCACAGCTCTGGCGCTTCTGCTTTTAGAAAACGGAAACGATGTCACGCTCTGGTCCTTTTCGGAACAGGAAGTTCAGAACATCCGCAAAACGGGCGAAAACCCGCTTTTAAAGGGCGTCCCCGTGCCCGAAGCGCTGAAGCTCACAAGCGACCTGCGCTGCGTGCAGGGTACGGATGCGGTTGTTTTGGCAACGCCGTCCTTTGCCGTGCGTGAAACGGCGAAAAAGCTCGCGCCGCTGCTTGATCCGAAAACGGTCGTCATCTCCGTCTCAAAGGGCATTGAAAACGGCAGCTTTTTGCTTTTGACGCAGATTATTGAGGAAGAATTGGGAGGCAAAAACGTCGTCGCTGCCCTCTCCGGCCCGTCGCACGCGGAGGAGGTCGGCCGTCGTGTTCCAACCGCCGTCGTCGCCGCGTGCGAGGACCTTGCGGTTGCCGAATGGGTGCAGGATCTCTTCATGAACGAACGCTTCCGTGTCTATGCGTCGCAGGACATAACCGGCGTCGAGCTGGGCGCGGCGCTCAAGAATGTCATTGCCCTGTGCGCCGGCTGCATCGACGGGCTGGGCTACGGCGACAATACGAAAGCCATGCTCATGACCCGCGGACTCACCGAGATTGCGCGCGTCGGTGAGAAAATGGGCGGTCGTAAGGAGACCTTCGCGGGTCTCACCGGCATGGGCGACCTCATCGTGACCTGCACCTCCATGCACTCGCGCAACCGCCGCGCGGGTATCCTCATCGGGCAAGGCGTCGAGGTTCATGAAGCCATGAAGCAGGTCGGCGCGGTCGTGGAGGGCTATTACGCCGCCGCCGCGGGCTGCTCGATGGCAAAAAAGTTCAATGTTGAAATGCCCATCACCGAGGCGGCCTACAATGTCCTTTATAACGGCGCCGCCATTGGGGACGTTTTCAAAGCTCTTATGACGCGCGAAAAAAAGCACGAGATCGAGGAAATCTGGCTTTAACATTGAAAATTAGAAACAGCGCCGCTCCTGTAAAAAGGAGCGGCGCTGTTTTCTGTAAGCGTTGTGCGCCTGAACAGCGCAAAATCCGTTGTTTTCCGCTTGCGACGGGGAAATCAAGCTGATATACCGGGATGAACGCCAATAAAAGGGGATAAACTTCGCATTTGTGCGGCGCGAAAGACCCGCGCATATGCCACCGGAACCTTTTCCGACAGGAAGGGTACGCGCAAAAGGTTCACTGATCGTTTAGCTTGAAGGAGCCAATTCCGCCGGCAATGGGGCCGCCGTTCGTGACGGCGTAGTTCTCGGCGGAGATACTGGACTTGTTCTTTTCGGGGCGAATCTGATAGAGGATATTGCAGTTTTCCTTCCTGATGGGTGTGTCTGTCGGGTTTAAATGTGCGTTCACCATGGTCATCCATTCGTCAACGTTGAGAGTAGCGTAGGCGTAGCGCCGTATCCAGCAGCCGGTGCAGGGGGCGGTTGAAAAATGCATGCCATCAGAGGAAAGCTGCATAAATTCCTTTGCATACCACTGCATGTTGCCGTAGCTGAGGTCAGTATGTGCGTTTTCAACAAGGAGCTTTGCCGCCGCCATGAGCTTTGCCCAGTTTCCGATGCCGAGCCACTGATCCGTGCAGGCTTTGATGAGATCGTGTTGGACCTGAATGCGTTGTAGATCAGCGTTTGCATAGGTATCACGAAAGCGGAAGCAGCCCATGGTCTGCTCGCCGTTCAGGTGTTGCCAGCCCTTATTGAGCGCAATGGCGAGATTCTGGGCTTCGTCATTGTAGAACATTTCGGTCGGCACGTCAAAGTCAACGCCGCCGAGCTTGTCGATCATCTGCACAAAGATGTCCGTATCGATCATAACATAATTGTCCGGCCGGAAGCCCGCAATATCCTCCACGCTGTCAAGAAGCTTTTCGACGTCGCCCGTTTTGGAACTGTAGCCATAGGCGTTGTTGAGCTTTTTGTTGCCTGCGGAGATATTCGTGAGTGTGTCGCGCGGAAGCGAGCAGACGTTCAGCTTATGGTCCACGCTGTCGTAGCGACAGAGCATCATCGTGTCCGTGTTCATACCGGCGACGTCCTTGCCGACAATCAAAAGCGTGTAGTAGCGGTCGCTGCCGCCGTTTACCTTTTCGCTCTGATCCTCGTCCTCTGGGGTGGCTGGCGAGCCTGCGGACGGAGACGTCACAGCCTTTTTAGGAGCCTTGGTCGTAAGCGTCCAATAGGCAAAAGCGCCGCCGATGAGGAGAGCCAGCACCAGCATCACGATGCCGAAAACCTTGAGGCCGCTCTTTTTTTTCTTGGGGGGCGGAGCCGCTTCGCCGTAATCGTCGTAGCCGTAGCGGCCGTCATAGGATTGTCCATAGCCGCGGTCGTTGCGGTAGCCGCCGTTCGGGGGGACGTTTTGTGGTGCATTCCGGTTGTCGTAACGGGCGTCATAGCGCGCATTGCGGTCGTCGTAACGGGCATCGTAGCCATTGCGGCTATCGTAATAGCGCGGGTCGTAATCGTAGTAATCGTCGCGGGCATCATTGCGGCCCTTGCCGGACTTATTGACCCGGTGCCCGTTTCCTCCGTATAGTTTCAAGCTCATTCTTCCTTTCGGACCGAGCGCGTATCTCCCGGCGCGGTCTTATTTCTATGCTCCCGCAACCAGTAAAGCGCCTGCACAGTATTTTCGTGCGGCTTTAAGCCGTTTGCAGAAACTTCGTCAAGACTCATTTCCAGTCCCTTTATGATTGCCGCGTCAAGGTCCTCATAGGCGAGCCGGCGCAAAACGCCGACACCCTCGAAATCGCGGGTGGGTTCCACGTAGTCCGCCATGTAGATAATCTTCTCCAGAAGCGTCATGTCGGGATGGCCGGTCCTATGCCACCAGATCGCGTTGTAGACGGCGTCCCCGATACCGAAGCGCTCGCGCGCGTACGCAGCGCCAGTTTTCGAGTGGAGAAGCTTGTAGTTTGCCTTTTCGTCGTTGTCCGTAATAATACCATATTTCTCGCACAAACGCAACTGTTCCGGACCCTTGTATTTTTTTGTGATATCGTGCAGAATACCGGCCTCAGCGGCAAGGTCTCTGTCCTCTCCCCACCGTTCGGCAAGGCGGACGGCCTCCTGCTCGCAGCCCTGCACATGGGGCACACGCTTCGGGTCCAGACAGGCGTAGGACTGCCCGCGGAGCCACACGAAATTCGGCTGTGCGCCATAAAACCTGTGGCGGACAATCTCTTCATAGACGTTTTCCGGCACANNAATTCGTTCCCACCGCGGTTTTTTAGCGCCTCGCGCAGCCCGGTGGACGAAACGGCGACCGGTGTGTACCCGATTTCAACGCAGCGCGCGCCGTACTCTTTTTCAAAACGCGCCATGGTTTCGCGAATTTTTGGAAGGCTCTCCTGTTCCCGCGGAAAAACAGCGAGAGACGAAAGCTCCAGAATGCGCCGGAAGTCCCGCCACGACTCGAAGCTCAGGAACATATCCTCGCCCATGAGAAGAAAGAATTCTGCATCGGGATTGTTCAGTTTCAGTTCCCCGAGTGTGTCTACGGTGTAGCCCCGGCCCGGACGTTTTAGCTCGATGTCCGTGACCTCGGCGTTTGGAATGCCGGAAAAAGCGAGCCTTGCCAGCTCGAAGCGCTCCTCCGGCGTCGGAGAATGCGGTTCCGTTTCCTTGTGCGGCGGGCGCGCGGCGGGAACGACAAGAAGCTTGTCCGTTCTCAATTCCCTCCCCGCCTCGCGCGCTGCCTCAATGTGGCCTAGATGCGGCGGGTTGAAGCTGCCGCCGTATACGGCTATACGCATGGTGTGTGCCCTCTTTGCTCAGTTTCTTTTCTTTTCCGTTTTCGGCAGAACGATCTTTGGATCGGTCTCGTTTCGCTTATACAAAACGAACTTGCTGCCGATGACCTGAACGCCCTCCGCTTTGCACTCGGCGCACAGGGCGTCGCAGACCTCGCGCGGCGAGAGGGTCGAGGTCTCGAGAACCTTGCCCTTTACAAGCTCGCGCGCTTTGAGGGCGCTTTTTGTCTGAAAGATGATGTTTTCGCTGATGTCGCCCTTACCGACCATTAAGATGGTGTCCTCGGTCGAGGCCAAACCGCGCAGATATGCGCGCTGTTTACTTGTGAGCATTATAGTCCCTCAATTTCTCTTGAAAAGCTTTTAGGGCGTGTCCCCTGTGGGAAACGCCGTTTTTTTCTTCTTCCGTAAGCTCCGACATGGTTTTTCCTGTTCCGGGAAGCTCGAAAACGGGGTCGTAGCCGAAGCCATTTTCCCCGCGCGGAGCGGTCGTAATCATTCCCTCGCACTCCCCGCGCGCCGTTAAAATATCCCCGTTCGGAAAGACGCAAGCAATGCAGGAGACGAATTTAGCGCTTCGGTTTTCGCTGTCCCCAAGGTTTTTTAATAGGAGTTCGACCCGCTCGGCGTCGGTTTTGCAGCCGCCATACCTTGCGGAATAGGCGCCCGGCGCACCGTTTAACGCTTCAACGCAGAGACCGGAGTCATCCGCGATGGCAGGCTCGTGCAGGGCATCGCAGGCGGCGCGGGCTTTGATAAGCGCGTTTTCCTCGAAGGTCGTGCCGGTTTCCTCGGCCTCAAAATGAGCGCCCGCTTCGCTCTGCGAAACGACCTCGGCGCCAAGCACCGCGAGCATGGTCTTCATCTCGTGAAGCTTACCCTTATTGTTGCTTGCAAGTATATATCTCATTGTTGCAAAAGCGCCTCCGCGAATTCCTTCGGCTGGAAGGGCATCAGATCGTCCACGCCCTCTCCGACGCCGATATATTTGACCGGTAGCTGCAACTCGTCCGCGATGGCAAAGACGATGCCGCCCTTCGCGGTGCCGTCAAGCTTGGTGAGAACGATGCCGCTGATGTCGGCCGTCTCTTTGAACTGCTTTGCCTGAATCAGTCCGTTCTGGCCGGTGGTCGCGTCAAGGACGAGAAGCGTTTCCCGGTCGGCATCCGGCAGCTCGCGGGTGATAATGCGGGTGATTTTGTTCAGCTCGTTCATGAGATTTGCCTTGTTGTGAAGCCGCCCTGCGGTATCGACGATGATGACGTCCGCTCCTCTCGCTTTCGCCGCCGCGATGCCGTCAAAAACGACGGAAGCGGGGTCGCTGCCCTCCTCATGGCGGACAATGTCCGCGAGCGCGCGGTCTGCCCAAATGGAGAGCTGTTCTCCGGCGGCGGCGCGGAAGGTGTCCCCCGCGACGAGAAGAACCTTCTTGCCCTCGGCTGTCATCTTTGCCGCGAGCTTTCCAATGGTCGTCGTTTTGCCGACGCCGTTGACGCCGACCATGAGGATAATGGAAGGCTTGGTGCCGAGTTTCAGTCGCTTGTCGCCAACATCCAAAAGTCCCGTCATGACCTCTGTGAACGCGTCGCGCACCTGTTCGCCGCCGCGCAGGCCGCGTTGCTTCACAAGCGTACGCAGGCCCTCGACCGCCTTTTCGGAGGTCTCAACGCCCGCATCCGCCAAAATCAGCGTCTCCTCAAGTTCCTCATAAAAGTCCTCGTTTTCGCCCGTGAAGCTCGTGAACATATTATTCATTGAAACGGTCATGCTCTGCTTTGTCTTGGCAAGACCCTGCTTGATCTTATCGAAAAATCCCATGGGTTTTCCCTTCCTGTTTGGATTTGATATACTTTATTTGGAAATGCTCTTCTCCGCCTCGTCCAGATCGACGGAGAGAACCTGCGAAACGCCCTTTTCCTGCATCGTGACGCCGTAGAGCATATCCGCCTCCTCCATGGTGCCGCGGCGGTGGGTGATGACGATAAACTGCGTCGCGTCTGTCATCGTGCGCATGTAGTGGGCAAAGCGGTCAACGTTCGCATCGTCAAGCGCCGCTTCAATCTCGTCCATAACGCAAAACGGCGTCGGCCGGACTTTAATGATAGCGAAGTACAGCGCAATCGCGACAAAAGCCATTTCGCCACCGGACAGCAAGCTCAACGTCGAGAGCGTCTTTCCGGGCGGCTGAACCTTGATTTCAATGCCGCAGTTCAGAACATCGTCCTCGTCCTCCAAAATGAGCGCCGCGCGGCCGCCGCCGAAAAGCTCCAAAAAGGTCTTGCGGAAACTCTCGTCGATGACCTTGAACTCGCGGAGGAAAATTTCTTCCATTTCCTTTGTGATGTCCGCAATAATTTTTTCCAGCTCGCGTTCGGCCTTTTCCACGTCATCCCGCTGCTCGGTCAAAAATTCGTAGCGCTCGCGCACACGCTCATATTCCTCGATTGCACCGAGGTTCGGCGTACCGAGACGGGCAATGTCTCGCTTGAGTAAGGACATACGCTTCGTTGCCTCGGTCATGTTTTCGACCGGATCGCGAACGCCCTGCGCAGCTGTGCGGGAAAGCTCGTAGCTATCCCAGAGCTTGTCGATGAGCTGCTTTTCCTCCATCTCGGCGGCAAGCTTTTTTTGCTCGATGGCACTGCATAGATTGCTCACATCCAAAAGCGCGCGGTTTTTCTCCTGCGCGGCCTTGTCCGTCTGGGTGCGCTTGCCCTCAAGCTCCAATTTGGCGGCGTTGAGTTTGGAAAGCTCCTGCCGGATCGTGGTGCCGTTTTCACGCGTCTTTTGAAGCTTTTCTTCGACCTCCGCCTTTTTGGCGTTCAGAGAAATCTGCTCCGCATCCAGTGCTTCAACCGCTCTTTGGCGCGTCTCGCTGTCACCGGAGAGGTCGCGCAAAAGCGCCTCTAACTGCGCAATGGCCGTTTTCGTCGTGTCGCTCTCGGACGAGAGGGATGAGCGCTCTGCAGTTTGGCCGGAGAGCTTTTCGGAAAGACTACGCGCCTCCGCGGCATTTGCTTCGCTCTTTTCCGCGAGGGTGGCAAGCGCCTTGTCAAGCTCCGAAATTTCAGAAGTCAGACGTTCGGCATCAAGCTTCGCATCAGAGGCACGCCTGACGTTATCCTCTCTGCGGCGGATGGCAAGCGCCTCGTCGGTCTCAAAGGCAGCGATGGCCTTTTCGGCCTCGCCGAGTAAAAATCGCGTCTGCGTCAACTCGTTTTCGCGGCGGCGCAACTCCTCAAGCGCCTCTTTTTGTTCAAAATCGGCGGTTTGGAGCTGATATTTGGCCTCCGACAGTTCACGGGATGCCTCGTTCAGCTCGCCTGTGCAGGCGGAAAGCTGCTCCGAAAACTCTGACGCGCGCGCCTGCTGGGCCTTGAGCTCGTTCGCGCGGGAGAGGATGCCGGCGTTTTTCGCGGCGCTGCCGCCGGTCATGGAGCCGCCGGCGTTGATGAGCTGACCGTCCAGCGTCACGATGCGAAGCTGGTTTTGATGCCGCCTCGACATCGAAACGGCGTCCGAAAGCGTTTCGCACACAACCGTGCGGCCCAGTAAATTTGCGAAAATGTCCTGATATTTTGGATCGAAACGAGCAAGCGCAAGGGCGGTGCCGAGGTAGCCCTCCTCGTTTACGGGCTTTTCCTTGAGTTCGTATCCGCGAATGACGGAAACGGGCAAAAAGGTTGCCCTGCCGGACTCGCGGCGCTTCAAAAGCTCAATGGCGGCTTTGCCGTCCTCCTGCGTTTCGACGACGATGCTCTGCATTGCGCCGCCGAGGGCGGTTTCCAGCGCGACCGTGTAACGATCCTCGGTCTTGACCAAATTCGCGACCGGACCGCAAACGCCGCGCAGGGTTCCGCGCGAAGCTTCGCGCATGACGGTTTTGACGGAGAGCGAGAAGCCCTCGAATTCCTTTTGCATCTCCGCAAGCATGTTTGCGCGGGAGAGCGCCGTGCCGCGCTCGACCGTAAGCTTGGCCTTTTTATCTTCCAGCGCCTTGACCTTTGTTTCTCGGCCCGAACGGCGCATCGTGTAACCGTCGATGACGTTTTTGAGACCGTCGGCCTTGTCCTTCGCCTCGTCATATGCCTTTTGGCAAGTCTTGAGAGAAGCGGAAAGCTCGTCGTGTCTCCCGGCTGCTTCCTTTGCGCTTTCGCGGCGTTTTTCGTCGGATGCATCCTGCTCGCTCTGCGCGTCGCGGAGCATGGCGGAAACGGTATTACAGTGCGTCAGCGCGGAAAGCCTTTCGTTTTTTTCAGAGACGAGCCGGGCCGTTTCCGCGCGGTCCGCGCCGCTCTGCTCCGTGCTCGCGCCGAGCGCTTCGGTCAGGTCCTGCGCCTGCCGCGCAAGTTCGTCCAGCTCGTCTGCAATGGCCTCCACACGCGCGCGGCGCTCGGCAATCTGGTTTTTCAAAGCCTGCGCGCGTGCGCCCTGCTGATGGGACTCGGTTTCGATCTGCGCGCGGCGCTCGGCGTTGTGTTTGAGACTGTTTTCTAAAACCGCGAGCGTGCTTTCGCAGTCCGAAGCCGCTGCGTCCGAAAGGCTCATGCGCTCGCGAAGCGTTTCGGCCTCAACGTCCTTTTCGCGCATTTTTTCACTGTACGACTCGGACGCGCGGTAAAGCTCATCCAGCTCCTTCTGCGCACCAGCAAGGTCACGTTTTGCCTTTTCCCAGTCCGCTTGCACCGTCTCGGCCCTTTCGA
>DEMY01000073.1:1025-17904 GCA_002359425.1 Clostridiales bacterium UBA2658 | reverse complement strand
TGGCGCAGCTCGTCGCGCAAAACGAGATATTTTTTCGCGGTCTCCGCCTGCTCGCGCAGGGGGTCAACCTGAATTTTTAATTCGTCAATTTTGTCATTGATGCGAACAAGATTTTCGTCCGTTCGGGCAAGCTTTCGCTCGCTTTCCTCCTTGCGGTAGCGGTAGCGGGAGATGCCGGCAGCCTCCTCAAAAAGCTCGCGGCGGTCGGTACTTTTAGCGGAAACGACCTCCGATATCTTGCCCTGTCCGATAATGGAATAGCCGTCCCGGCCGAGGCCGGTGTCCATGAGAAGCTCGCTCACGTCCTTTAAGCGGACCNNATATTCGCTCTCGCCGCTGCGATAATAGCGGCGGGTCAGCATGATCTCCTCAGCTTCGGTATCGAAAAAATGGCCGGAGTTGTCCAGAATGAGGGATACCTGCGCGAAACCTGTTTTCGGGCGCTTTTCGGTGCCGCCAAAAATGACGTCCTCCATCTTGCCGCCGCGCAACGCCTTGGTGCGCTGCTCGCCCATGACCCACATGAGCGCGTCCGAAATATTTGATTTTCCGCTTCCGTTCGGGCCGACAATGGCGGTAACGTCCTTTTCAAACGTGAGCCGCGTCTTGTCGGCGAAGGATTTAAAGCCCTGTATTTCGAGCGCCTTGAGATACATGTGCCACCTCTGAGGTAAAAAATCATAAATCAAATAATTTTACTCTATTTTCGTTACCATTGCAAGAAAATGAGCAAATTTATTGCAGCTTTATATCGCCGCGTGAAACGTCCCCCGCGCGGACCTTTACTTCTACCAGCGAAAACGCCCGGCAGAGTGCTTCCAGATTCGCCCGGTGCTGCCCGACCATGGCCGAAACGTCCGCCTGATTTACGAGCAAAACCGGCGTTGCGCCCGGGTGCGCGTCCTTTAAAAGGAGTACCGCCCGATCGAGCAGCAGCTTTGATTTTACAAGCTCGCCGTAGNNACAAGCTCGCCGAACGCGGGATGATAGGCCCCGGCAAGCGCTTGGCCCCCGGAGAGGTCCTCCGTCGGGTTCAGACCGAGCCGGATGATTGGGATGTTTGCCGCTTCAAAAAGCGGGACGATTGCGGCGCACCAGTCAACGGCCTCTTCGACTGTGTGCTCCCGATAGTCCCCGTGCCGCCAGAGCGTTTCCAAGGGTGTCCCCGCAACGATCACAGTCGGATAAACGCGTGCGCCGGAAGGGGCAAGAGAAATGATGCGCTTTGCCGTTTCAGCGCTCCGTTGCTTTGTGTCGCCGGGAAGGCCTGTCATCATCTGCAAAATGAGCGCGAAGCCCGCGTCTTTCACAAGCCTTGCCGCCGCCTCTGTCTGCGCGGCGGTGTGTCCCCTGCCGGAGCGGCGCAGAACCTCGTCATCCATTGACTGCGCGCCAAGCTCAATTGTTTGAACACCATAGCTTTTGAGCCGTTCGAGCGTTTCTTCATCCACCGCGTCCGGTCTCGTTGACAGGCGCAGGGACGAAAGCTGCCCGGAACGCAAAAACGGCAAGGCCGCGCCGAGGAGCAATTCCTGCTCTTCGACGGGTATTGCCGTAAAACTGCCGCCGTAAAACGCCAGTTGGGTCTCTGTATTTGCAGGGATTTTCGCAAGGCCGTCCCGCAGCGCCCGCTCGACCGTCTCCTTGGTCGCGGTCGCGACGCTGCCGGAAATCTTGTGCTGATCGCAGAAAACGCAGTTTGCAGGGCAACCGAGATGCGGGACGAAAACCGGAATAATCGCGCGCTTTGCCGTCATTCCGGAAGCGCCTTGAGGCCCGCCTTGGCGGCGTTTTGCTCCGCTTCCTTTTTGGTTCTGCCGCTGCCCTCGCCGATGGGGCTGTCGTTTAGCGCGACGCGCATCGTGAAGGTTTTGCGGTGATCCGGGCCGGACTCGGAAACAAGCTCGTAGGCGAGCGTCTGCCCGGACTTGCGCTGGATGTGCTCCTGCAGGGCCGTCTTGTAGTCCGTAACCGTATGGATATCCTCCGCCTCAAAGCCAGAAAGAATATAGGCGTCGATAAAGCGCTTTGAGACCGCAATACCACCGTCGAGGTACATTGCGGCAATAACCGCCTCCACAGCGTCCGCCAAAATGGATTCGCGCTGGCGGCCGCCGGTGTGCTCCTCGCCCCTGCCGAGCTTTATGTAGCGGCCCAGCTCGAGTTTTTGCGCAACAGCGTGCAGACTTTGCTCGCAGACAAGCTCTGCGCGCAGACGCGTCATCTGCCCCTCCGGCATTTTCGGATAGGTCAAAAAAAGATAGCTCGCCACGATCTGGCCCAAAACGGAGTCGCCCAGAAATTCCAGACGTTCGTTGCTCTCAAGCCCCGCCGCGCGGTTCTCGTTCGCGTAAGAGCTGTGGTTCAGGGCCGTTTCAAGGAGCGCCCGATCCTGAAACGAATAACCAAGCTTCTTTTCCAGTTCCTCCATGATGCGCCCCCCTTTCCGCAATCGCTTTTCCGCTCAGTCTTGGACAAAGCGGCTGACGTAATCGACAAGATCGCCGACGGTCGCGATCTTCTTAAGCTCGTCGTCCGAAATTTCGGGCAGAGAGAACTCCTCTTCGAGCGCCATCGTGAGTTCGACAACGTCCAGCGAGTCCGCACCGAGATCGTCCACAAAGGTGGTTTCCAACGTGACAGTCTCCGGCTCTACGAGAAACTGCTCGCAGATCAACTTTTGAATTCTTTCAAATACCATAATGATACATCTCCATTAATTCAAACAGTCGCCGCGCTCTGCGCGCGCTGCTGTTTATGTTTGCTAAAGATGATAATATTCATATAGTAACGACTTGTCAAGTCTCTTTTGCAATCGTCATGAAATCAATGTTTTTTATGATCTCCTCCGTAACGCCCGCGTCCACGAATTGAACCGCCTGTCCGATGGCGTTTTTGATGGCGCGCGCGTCCGACGAGCCGTGAGCCTTGATGACGGGTTTTGAGATGCCAAGCATCGCGGTGCCGCCGACCTCGGACGGGTCGAGCACCTTTTTAAGATCCTCCAGCCTGTCCTTCATAAGAAGCGCGGCAATTTTGGTCTTGCCGCTCGACATAAAGGAGTCCTTCAGGTTCGTCATCAGGAATTTCGCCGTGCCCTCGATGGTCTTGAGCATGACGTTGCCGGTGAACCCGTCCGTCACAACGACCTCTGCGGCATCGAAAAAGGCGTCCTTGGCCTCTATGTTGCCGATGAAATTGATGTGGCCCTCGTCCCCGGCCTGTTTTAAAACGGCGAAGGCTTCCTTCTGTATCTCGCCGCCCTTCGTGTCCTCCGCACCGACGTTTAAAAGCGCCACGCGCGGATTTACTACGCCCAGTATATTCTTTGCGTAAAACGAGCCCATATACGCGAATTGCAGGAGGTATTCGGACGTGCATTCGACATTCGCGCCGCAGTCGATGAGTAACGCACCCTTGTTGCCGTTCGGCATGACCGGCGCCATTGCCGCCCGTCGGATGCCGCGAACGCGCTTTACGATGAGCGTCGCGCCTGTTAAAAGCGCCCCGGTGCTACCGGCGGAAATGCAGGCGTCTCCGCCGCCGTTCTTGAGCAAATTCAGCGCGACGGCCATGGAGGAGTTTTTCTTCGCGCGCAAAACGGTGGTCGGATCGTCCTCCATATCGACGACCTCTTCGGCGTTTATAATTGAAATTCGATCTCGCAGCGCCTCCGCGCCCGCTTTTTTCAAAAGCTTTTCAATAGCGTCCTGCCTGCCGACGAGAACGACATCCACGCCGCGTTCCTTGACGGCCATCACAGCGCCCTCGACGACGGCTTCGGGAGCGTTGTCGCCACCCATCGCATCTACGATTATCTTCATCCTGTTACCTCCCTTCGGAAAGCTGACGCACAATGCCGAGCGCTCTTTCTGAGATCGCGGCGTTTTTTTCTCTTTTGCCGCGTATTTTTTTATCGAGCGGCGAAATGATGCCGAAATTGACGTTCATCGGCTGGAAGCTCGCCACTGAGCTTTCAGAGACATACAAAGCGAGCGCGCCGATCGCAGTCTCACGCGGAAAATCAAACGGTGCTTCCCCTTGCAGCCTTGCCGCCGCCTCCAGCCCCGCGAGCATACCCGACGCGCAGGACTCGATATAGCCCTCGACCCCCGTCA
Source organism: Clostridiales bacterium UBA2658 (assembly GCA_002359425.1). Lineage (GTDB taxonomy): Bacteria > Bacillota > Clostridia > Oscillospirales > Oscillospiraceae > UBA2658. The sequence continues at coordinate 13,786 of DEMY01000073.1, read as the reverse complement.
TCTGCCCCGCGAAGCGGATGCGCTGCTCTGCTTTGAGCCTATAATACCGGTCCAGAAGCTGCGGCGAATTGAGATAGGTGTTGCGGTGCATGACGCCGTAGCGCACAAACTCTGCGTCTTTGAGCGCCGGGATCATCGAAAAAACGCGCCGCTGCTCGGGGAACGTCAGATGCGTCTGAAAGCCGACCAGGTTGTAAATCGTTCCGACCGCGTTGTCCCGGCGAAGCTGCACAACGGCGTAGTTTTCTCTACCATTGCGCGGATCGACAAGGCCGACAGGCTTTAAAGGCCCGTAGCGCAGCGTGTCCTCGCCCCGGCGTGCCATGACCTCAACCGGCATGCAGCCCTCGAAAACGCCGCCGTCGTCAAAGCCGTGGACTTCGGCCTGCTTTGCGGCGCATAGCTCCTTCCAGAAAGCAAGGTACTCGTCCTTCGTCATCGGGCAGTTTACATAATCCGCCGTACCCTTGTCGTAGCGTGAAGCGTAAAAGGCGCTTTCCATATCGACGCTCTCCAGCGTCACGATGGGCGCGGCGGCATCGTAAAAGTTCAGCGGCTGCACATCTCCGCATATTGCGTTGATTTTTGCTGCCAAGGCATCGCTTGTGAGGGGGCCAGAGGCGATAATGACCTCGCCGTCCGGAATCTCCGTGACCTCTCCGGGAACGACCTCGATGTTCGGGTGGTTTTTAATATGCTCCGTGACCGCTGCGGAAAAGCCCTCCCGGTCAACGGCGAGCGCGCCCCCGGCGGCAACGCGGTTTTCGTCCGCGCAGCGCATGATGAGAGAGTGCAAAACACGTAATTCTTCTTTTAAAAGGCCGACGGCGTTCGTTAGCTCGTCGCTTCGGAGCGAATTTGAGCACACAAGCTCTGCAAAGCCCGGCGAAACGTGCGCAGGCGTCATTTTCTCCGGCTTCATTTCCAAAAGCCGGACTTTTACGCCCCGCTCCGCGAGCTGCCACGCGGCCTCGCTCCCAGCAAGGCCCGCGCCCACGACCGTTACAGTTTTTTCGTTCATTCTTCGCTCGCTTCCGTCTTTTTGGCGGAAGACTTTTTCGCAGCTGGTTTCTTTTCCGAAGCCGGTTTCGCGGCGGGCTTTTTCGCGGCGCTTGTCTTTTTCGCCGCTGTAGACTTTGACGCGGCCGGTTTCTTTGCGGTTGCTGTCTTTTTGGCGGATGCGGACTTCGCCGCCGTCTTTTTGGCGGGCTTTTCCGAAGCTTCGGCGGGCGCGGCAGTCTCGGCGGACGGCTTCTCGTCCGTCTGCCCGTCCGTCGTTTCAGTCTTCTTCTTGCGGTAGCCGCGCTTATCCTCGGGCAGAAAGCTCGGACACTCGGGATTCACGCAAAACGGCGTTTTGTTACCCTTGCCGGAGAGCTTGAACATCGTCTTGCCGCAGCCGGGGCAGATGTCCTTGACCGGAACATCCCATGTCATAAAGCCGCACTCCTTGCGCTCGCAGGCGTAGTAGGCGTAGCCCTTTTTGCTGGTGCGCTTGAGCATGCGGGTGCCGCACTTTGGACACTTGCCGGGCATTTCGATGACGATGGGCTTTGTAAAGTCGCACTCCGGGTAGCCGGGGCACGCGAGAAAACGCCCGAAGCGGCCGGTCTTGACAACCATCTGCTTGCCGCACTTGTCGCAGTATTCGTCGGACAGCTCCTCAGGAATTTTTATGTGCTGACCCTCGAGGGCCTTTTCGGCGTCCTGCATCTCCTGATCGAAGCCGCCGTAAAAGTCTGTCAGAACGTCCTTCCAGTAGCGCTTTCCGGCCTCGACGCTGTCCAAAGAGTCCTCCATGCGGGCGGTAAAGCGCAGATCGACGATATCCGGGAAGCGGTCCTCCATGAGTTGGTTGACGACCTCTCCCAAAACGGTCGGGCGCAGGTACTTGCCCTCTTTGACAACGTATTCGCGGTCTGTGATGGTCGAAATGGTCGGCGCGTAGGTGGACGGGCGGCCAATGCCTTTTTCCTCCATCGCGCGGATGAGGGTCGCCTCGGTGTAGCGGNNCTGTTCCTTATCCGTTTTCGCCAGAAGGACCTTTTCGCCTTCGCGGAGATCGGGCAGGGGCTTGTCGCGCTCGCCCTCCTCCTCGTCCTTTGCCTCCTCATAAACGGCGGTGTAGCCCGCAAATTTAAGCTCGGAGTGGTTCGCGCGGAATACATAGCCCGCCGAAACGGCGTCGATCGTCACGCTGTCGTACACCGCGTTTGCCATTTGGCAGGCGGTGAAGCGGCCCCAGATCAGGCGGTAAAGGCGGTATTGGTCCGGCGTCAGGTCCTTTCGGATCTCCTCCGGCGCGAGCGCAACGTTCGAGGGGCGAATGGCCTCATGCGCATCCTGCGCGCCCGCCTTGGTTTTGAAGGTACGGGTCTTTTCGGGGTAGTAATCGGCCCCGTAGCGATTGATAATAAAAATCTTAGCGGCGTCCAGCGCATCCTGCGAGAGGCGGAGCGAATCTGTACGCATGTAGGTAATAAGACCGACGGTGCCCTCGCCTGAGATGTCAACGCCTTCATAAAGCTGCTGGGCAACCGACATGGTGCGCTTCGGCGTCATACCCAGACGGCGGGACGCCTCCTGCTGAAGCGTCGAGGTGATGAAGGGGGGCGCGGGCGAGCGCTGCTTTTCGCCGCGCTTGACCGTTTTGATTGAAAAGTCGTTTTTGGAAATGGCATCAACGACGGTGTTTACCTCCTGCTCGCTGTGGAGGTCCGTTTTCTTTTGCTCAGTGCCGTGGAAGCGGGCGATGATGCTGCCCGGTTTTTCAACGCGGTCGAGCGTCACATCCAAATTCCAGTATTCCTCGGGCATGAACGCTTTAATCTCATTTTCGCGCTCAACGACCATGCGGGTCGCAACCGACTGCACGCGCCCGGCGGAGAGTCCACGCCGGACCTTGCGCCAGAGAAGCGGCGAGAGCTTGTAGCCGACGATGCGGTCCAAAATACGGCGCGCTTGCTGCGCATCGACCAGATCCTGATCAATTTCGCGCGGCGCGGCGATGCTCTCGGTGACAACTTTTTTTGTAATCTCGTTGAAGGTCACGCGTTTGGCCTTGTCGTCCGGCAGATCGAGAAGTTCCTTTAAATGCCAAGAAATGGCCTCTCCCTCGCGGTCCGGGTCGGTTGCGAGCTAGACGATGCCGGAGTCCTTTGAGAGCTTTTGCAGCTCTTCAATGACATCCTCGCGCGCCTTGACCGGCTGGTAGTCGGGCGTAAAACCATTTTCTATGTCAACGCCCATCGTACTCTTCGGAAGGTCGCGCAGATGTCCCATCGAGGCGACCACGTGGTACTGGGGGCCAAGGTATTTTTCAATGGTTCTGGCCTTCGCCGGAGACTCGACGATGACCAGGTCCTTTTTTGTTTTTGCCATATCGGACCTCTTTTCGATAAATTTATTGGAAAGGCCGGCATTACGGCCTATGAATGTTCAAAGTAAAGCGTTTTCCAGTTTCCTGCGAAACAAAACCCTTGATCTGCAAAAGGGTCAGCTCCGAGAGGACCGAAGCCACCGGAAGACCCGTGCGTTCGATGATATCGTCCACATGGATGCCCGGCCCGTCTATTGCGGAAACGATCTTGAGCTGGTTTTCGGAAAGACCTGAAAGCTGTTCTTGCAAATCAATATATTCCCGCTTTCCGGCGTTGTCAATCCGTTTTCTGTCATTTCGGACGCGAAGCTTGGCAAAGCCATGCCCATTTTCGGGTTGGACGGGCCGCGCAACGGTCCGTTCCGGCTCCGGAACCGGGGGCGCAGAGCCGACATTTTGCCGCTCCTCGCGGGAGAATGCAAGCAGCTTCGCGGGGTCCGGCTTTGCGAGTCTTTCAGGGAAAAGGAACTCAAAATCAGAAAGCACGTCCCACCCTGTGCTCACAAGCGCCGCGCCGGAGCGAATGAGGGCGTTCGAGCCGATATAATTCGCTTGATCCGCATTTCCGGGGACAACGAAAACCTCCCGCCCTTGCTCGGAAGCAAGATTCGCCGTGATGAGCGAGCCGCTGCCCACCGGTGCTTCCACAACGGTCACGCCGAGAGAAAGGCCGGAAATGATGCGGTTTCTTTCGGGAAAATACCGGCGCTGGATAGGCTCGCCCGGCGGATACTCGCTCACGAGCGCGCCGGAAACGGCGACGTCGTTAAAAAGCGGGCCGTTCCACTTGGGGTAAATGTCGTCGATCGCGCAGCCGAGAACGCCGACGCAGTGGCCGCCCGCGCGAAGCGCTCCTTCGGCCGCAGCGCTATCGACGCCGCCAGCGAGACCGGTCACGACAAGCCCGCCGCCTTTTGTAAGCTCAAAACCCATTTGCCGGGCCATTTTGATGCCGTAGGGCGTCGCCTTCCGGGTGCCGACGACGGCTATCGCCGCCTCCTCGTCAACAGCCGGGAGCCGCCCCCGTATATAAAGGACGACGGGCGGGTCGAAAATGTTCGAGAGTCTCTTCGGATAGGCAGCGTCCGCAAGGGTCAAAATCGAAATGCCGTCCCGCTGACAGACCTCCAGTATATTGTTTGTCCGCTCGAGGCTCTTGTGCAGAACGTGTTCCCGCTCCGCCGGAGCAAGCTGCACACGATCCAGAAGCTGCCGCTCGTCCGCAAAATAGACGGCCTCGGGGTCACCGAAAACGTCCAGCAGGGCGCAGCGCGTTTTTGGCCGCAGCTCCATCATAGCCGAAAGCCAGACCCAGTATTTCAGCGTGGACATTTCCGTTTTACCCCCTTTTTTATCGGCGCATTTCCCATAGGACGATGGAAGCCGCAACCGCCGCATTGAGCGACTCCGCGCACGGCTCCATCGGAATGATCACTTCGCCCTCACAGATTGAAAGCAGCGCATCCGAAAGCCCCCCGCCCTCGCTTCCGACAGCGACGGCGGCATTTTTGACATTCACCTCGCGGATGTCGGCAGCCCGGTCGCTCAGGGCCGCACCGTAGAGCTTGAGTTCATTCTGGTTTACATAATCTTTCAGTCCTACAAGATCTGTTTCGACGACGTTCTGGCGGAAGATCGCCCCCATCGTCGCGCGGACGGTCTTGGGGTTCCAAAGGTCCGCGCACGCGCCGGCCAGAACTACCGCGCCGACGCCCATGGCATTCGCTGTGCGGATAACCGTGCCGACATTTCCAGGGTCCTGCACATTTTCTAAAACAATCGCGTTTTGAACGCGCTTTTCTGCCCTTTTCGGGATTTTGACGCTGAACACTGGCCCGGGCGAATTTTTGAGCGGCGAAACGTACTGCAAAAGATCAAGCGGGCAGCAATACTGCTCGGCTGTTTCCGGCAGCTTTTGTTTTGGTTCGCCTGCCCAGAGGATGCGCGTTACTTCCGCCCCGGCGGTCAGCGCTTCATTGAGCGCCTTTTCGCCGTCGCAGAGAAATTCCCCTGCCGCCCGCCGGGCGGCAGTGTCGGTTCCGAGCGCACGCAGCTGCGTTATGATATGGTTTTTTCGCGATGTGATCTGTTCCATATAACACTCCAGACGAAAGTAAAGGCTGCGGTCGGGCGAGAGCTCTTCCACAGCCTTTGATGGCGCTTATGCGTCAGTCGGTTTCATTGTCGGGAAGAGGATGACCTCCCGGATGGAGTCAACGCCGGTCAGAAGCATCACGCAACGGTCGATGCCGATGCCGAGGCCGGCGGTCGGCGGCAGGCCGTGCTCCNNGTCGGGGGCAGGCCGTATTCCAAAGCGTTGATGTAATCCTCGTCCATCATGCCCGCCTCGTCGTCGCCCTTGCCGCGCAGCTCGACCTGCTTTTGGAAGCGCTGCTTCTGGTCGATCGGGTCGTTGAGCTCCGAGAAGGCGTTGCCCATTTCGCTGTGGCAGATGAAAAGCTCGAAGCGCTCCGTGAGACGCGGGTCCTTCGGACTGCGCTTTGCCAAAGGCGAAACATCCACCGGGTGCATCGTGATGAAGGTCGGCTGAATGAGCTTTTCCTCTACCTTCTGGTCAAAGCACTCATAGAGCGCGTTGCCCCAGGTCTTTTCCTTTTCCTTCGGGATTTCGACGCCCACAGACTTTGCAAGCTTCACTGCGTCTTCATCCGACATCTGCGGCATAAAATCGACGCCGAGATATTTTTGGACGGCCCCCGCCATTGTCATGCGCGCCCAGCCGGGGGCAAGTGAGATTTCTTCGCCCTGCCATGTCACGTCGTAGGTACCCAAAATGTCGTTCGCGGCGCTCGAAAGGAGGTCCTCGAACAGATCCATCATGTCGTTAAAGTCGGCATAAGCCTGGTATAGCTCAACGGTCGTGAATTCCGGATTATGCTTTGTGTCCATTCCCTCGTTGCGGAAAATGCGACCGATCTCATAGACCCGCTCGATGCCGCCAACGACGAGACGCTTTAAATGCAGCTCGGTCGCAATGCGCATGTACATGTCGATATTGAGGGCGTTGTGGTGCGTGATGAACGGACGCGCGGTCGCGCCGCCGGAGATGGTGTTGAGGACCGGCGTTTCGACTTCCATATAGCCGCGGTCGTCCAGAAAACGGCGGACGTGGCGGATGAACTGGCTGCGAATTTCAAAGTTTCTGCGGGCTTCGGGATTCACGATGAGGTCCACGTAGCGCTGGCGGAAGCGGGTCTCCGTGTCCGTTAAGCCGTGGAATTTCTCCGGCAGCGGCAGCAGAGATTTTGAAAGGAGCTTGACCGTCTTGCAGTGGACAGAGATTTCGCCCTTGCGGGTGCGGAACACAAAGCCGGTAACGCCGATAATGTCGCCGATGTCCCACTTTTTAAATTCGCCGAAGGCCTCCTCGCCAAGATCGTCTACGCGGACGTAGAGCTGGATACGGTCCTTGGCGTCCCGCAGATCGGCAAAGAACGCCTTGCCCATGTCGCGCTTCGACAGGAGCCGGCCGCAGATGGAGACGTCCTTTTCCTCCCACTCGTCGAAATGGTCTTTGATTTCGGCAGAGTAGGCGGTGCGTTCATATTTTGTTTCGGTGAAGGGGTCGCGCCCCTCCTCGCGAAGCTTTGAAAGCTTATCCCGGCGGANNGCCCCTCCCCGGTTTCTACAGGTGTGTTTTCCTGACCCATTTGCGTAGCCTCCCAGTTTCTTTGTGTGTTTATAACGCGGCTTGAGTGAAACGCAAACCGTCAGTTTTTCTTTTCGATAGAGATAATTTTGAATTGCAGCTCACCTGCCGGGGCGGCGACCGTAACGGTGTCGCCGACGACGTGGCCCAAAAGGCCGCGGCCAAAGGGCGAGTCGTCCGAAATGCGGCCCTCCATAGGGTTTGCCTCCTGCGAGCCGACGACGATATACTCTTCCTGTNNTTCGCCGTCGTTCGTACATTCGACCTTTACACAGCTGCCGAGAGAAACGGCGTTCGTTGCTTCCTTCGTCTCGACGATTTCGGCGTGCTCAATGAGGTCGTGGATTTCGGCAATGCGGGAGTAGAGCTTGCCCTGCTCCGTTTTCGCCTCGTCATACTCGCTGTTTTCGGAGAGATCGCCGAAGGAACGGGCCTCCTTGATCTGCTCTGAAACCTCGCGCTCGCGGACGGTTTCAAGGTAGTTCAGTTCTTTTTTGAGGTCTTCCAGACGCTCCTGACTCATTTTATATCGTGCTTCGATAGCCATAGTTCTCGTCCTTCCTGTATATAAACAGCAAATGATACATTTTAAATAAGATACCAAAATACAATTCGGCATCATAGTTCTGTATTATAGATAGAAAATTCAAAGGTGTCAAGGTCTTTCACGCGCTCATTTTGCGATTTCGCTGTTTAATGTGCTGACGGCTGCTTGCAGCTGCGCGTCCTTATCGTGCGCAAGCGTGCCGGAAACGAATTGCGCCTCGTCGTCCTTCGAGATCGTCGCCTCGACATCCGGGGCCAATCCGCCCTGCTTTGCAAGGTCAACGCGGTGCGGCGTGAGGTAGCTGCGCGTCGAAAGATGGACCGCCGAGCCATCGTAAAGCTCGATGTTAATCTGACTGCGCGCCTTGCCGGTCGTATGCGTACCGACAATCTTGGCCCAGTTATATTCCGATAGCGCCGCCGCGAAAAACTCCGCCGCGGAATAGGTGTCCGCGTTCACAAGAACGGTCATTGGCAGCTTCACGCAGCTCGCGTCCGATGTCTCAACCTTTTCGTTGCCCGCCTTGTCCGCCGAAACGAAGATGTCACCCGCCGGCAAAATGTGATCGAGCGCCTTTAGAAGCTCCGCGAGCAATCCGCCCGGGTTTCCGCGCACATCGAAGACGAGGCCCTTCGCACCCTGCGAAACCAAGTCGTCCACAGCCTCAACAATACCGTCCCCCGCGCCGGTCTCGAAATTTTTGATGCGGACATAGCCGATTTGGCCGTCCATCATCTCATATTTCACGGGCTTGGAGACAAGCGTCGCGGTCGATACCGTCACGCTGCGCTCCGTCCCGTCCTCTTCACGGAGGCCGAGGGTGTAATCACCCTTCTGCGCGGTGATGATGCTTTTGATCTGCGCGGCCGTTTTGCCTTTGACGGAAACGTCCCCGACGGAGAAGAGCGTTTCGCCAATCTTCACCCCGGCGCGCGAGGCAGGTGAGTCCTCAAGAACCGAGGCGATCCTGTAAAGGCCCGTGTCCCCATCCCGCTCGATCGTGACGCCGATGCCGCTGTAGGCGTTTTTGGCATACTGCTTATACTGCTCGTAGTTCTTCTTGTTTAGATAGGCACTCCAGCGGTCGCCGGTCGTGTCCACCATTGCGCTGTAGGCGGCATCTGAAACATCCTCCATATCCGCATCGCCGACGAAATCATCCTTGATGGCGTTATAGACGGCGGAAAACTTACGTGCGGCGTTGTAGCTCTCAAAGCCGCCAAACTTCGTGGCATAGACGCACACCATGCACAAAACGCCCGCCGCAAGGCCGCAAGCGACGGCACAAATAAGATTTGGCAAAGAGAAAGATTTTTTCATAATAGATCCTCCCAGGGCCGGACTGCGGTCCAAAGTAGCGCCTGCCGAAAAAAACGCAAGGCGGTCTTTTCAGTATGTGTCAAAATAGGATATGTTCCAAAAGCCGAAATTAGCCGGGCGGTTTTTGACCGCCCGGCTGTATTTGGTTTTCAGGTTTTAAAAATACGATGCCGGATCGACGAGATTGCCGCTCACGCGGACCTCGAAGTGGCAGTGCGGGCCAGTCGAAAGGCCGGTCGAGCCGACGTAGCCGATGGTCGAACCCTTCGAAACGGACTGCCCTGCCGAGCAGCCAAGCTTGCTCATGTGGCCGTAAAGCGTCGTTGTGCCGTTGCCGTGGCTGATAACGACATAGTTGCCGTAGGAAGAGCTGTAGGTAGCCGTGAGGACCGTGCCGGAGTCGGCGGCGACGATGGTCGAGCCGGAGGGAGCGGAGATATCGATGCCGGCGTGGAGCCGCTTTGTACCGAGAATCGGATGGACACGGTAGCCAAAGGTCGAGGAATTGGTATGGCTCGAGGGAACAGGCCATGTGAACTGGCCTGTTCCGTTCGTCGGCGTGTAGTTGGTGCCGTTATTCTNNCCGCCAGCGCAGCGGCCTTCTGGTCAATCTGCGTCTGGATGGCGGCTTCCTGCTGCTCGGCTGCCTCGTAGGTGGCTTTGTAGGCTTCAATGTTGCTTTCAAGGTTGGCAATGACCTGATTTGCCTGCTCGATCTGCTTTTCAAGATCGGCCTTCTTCGCATCAAGCTCGACCTTAGTTTGCTTCTGCTCGTTCTGGGTCTGCTCGTATTCGTTCTTGACCTTTTCGACCTGCGCGCGGGCGGCGGCATAGGCGTCCTCAAGCTGCTTGTCGCTTGTCATGATGGCGGAAATGTCGTTGAGCTTGCCCAGAAGGTCCGAAAAATCGGTGGCTTCAAAGAGGATGGCGATATATGTAAGGCTCGGCGTCTCCTCCATTGCGCGCATACGCTTTTCGAGGGCGGCTTTCTGCTCGTCCTCCTTGTCCTGCGCCGTTTTGAGTTCGGCGGCCTTCTCCGCAATCATCTGGTCATAGAGCGCGATCTGCTCGTTGATGTTATCGATCTCCTGCTGGGCAAGGGCATTTTGCTGGTCAAGCGCCTCTTTTTCGGACTGCGCGTCGCTGACCTGACCCTGCATGCTTGAGATTTTGCCTTGAATCGCGGTCTTTTGCTGCTGAATGGCTGTCTGCTGATTTTTGAGGGCATTGATCTCCGACTGGGAGACGGCCCATGCGCTGCTGACAGCGCCCAAAATCAAGGTCGCGATAAAGATGACCGCGAGGATGATGCAGATGGCGGATGTGAGTTTTTTGTTTCGCATAGCTGACATTTTTCCTCCTCGTCGAAGCGAACTTCGCTTGCTTCGTTGCTTCTGCTCCGCGTCAGGAGCCGCGTTTGGCGTAGCCGCCGCGCGAGTATCCTCTCCCCGCAAAATTTCCGCTATTACGGGGAACCTCAAACGCGGGGTACGGGAGCATTCAGACCTTCAGGTAATTTCGGATTGCAATCGCGCCGCCGAACGCGCCGACAACGACGCCGACACCGAGGAACACGAGACCAACGTCCAGTGCAAGATCCATGAACGGCATCACGCTGATGGCGGAAATAAAGTTGCCGGCGATGTTCGTCATAACCTTTTCCGTAATGAGGACATAGATGCCCCACTGCAAACCGAACGCGATGGCCGCGCCCAGAATTCCGAGAGTAAGCCCCTCAATGACAAACGGCGTTCGGATAAAGCTGTTCGTCGCACCGACCATTTTCATGATGGCGATCTCCTCTCTGCGGCCAAAGGTCGTAAGCTTAATGGTGTTCGACATAATGAAGATGGCAACGATAAATAAAATGACAATAAGGATGATCGAAACGGCCCCCACAATGTTGCGGAAGGTCACCATTCCCTTCGAGATTTCCAGTTGGGCGCTGACGTCATCGATACCGCTGACCTTTTCGAGCTGAGTCTTTGTCTCCTTCATGAGTGCGATATCGTCGAGATAAATAACGTAGCGGTAGCGGAAGGTAGCCGGGGTGATGCCTTCAAAGAGGGAGCCGTTGCTGACGGTCTTCTTAAAATTCTGCATCGCCTGCTCGCGCGTGATGAACTCTACCTTGCTGATATTGTTGATGGCCTCTATCTTCGGCTGAAGGGCCTTGGCCTGACTTTCAGTGTAGTTCTCGTTGACGAAAGCGAGCATTTGGTTCTGTGTTTCAAGCTTGTGAATCATTTCGTCCACATTGACGGCAAGAAGGGAGAAGCTGCCCATAATGATGAGACACGCAACAATGATCGTGACCGAAGCGAAGGACATGAACCCGTGCTTGCCGATGCTGGAAAAGCCCTCTTTGAAGAGGTACCCGAATTTATTCATGAATCTCATAGCTGTAATACCCATCCATTCCGTCGCTGACGATCGAGCCCTTGTCTATCGCGACAACACGCTTGGAGAAGGAGTTTACAAGCTCCTTTTCATGCGTAACGACGAGGACCGTGGTTCCCAGTTCGTTGATCTTTTCAAGGAGCAGCATCAGCTCAAGGCTCTTGACCGGGTCAAGGTTGCCGGTCGGCTCATCCGCAATAATGAGGCTCGGGCTGTTCACCAGCGCGCGTGCGATGGCGACACGCTGCTGTTCGCCGCCGGAAAGCTCCNNNACGTTTTCATAGACTGTTTTATCATCTATGAGTCGGAAGTCCTGAAAAATGACGCCAAGCGTTCGGCGCAGCATGGGAAGCCGGCGGGGCTTGATGGTCCTGAGGTTGAAGTTGTTAACGAAGACTTCGCCGTCAGTGGCTTTGACTTCGCCCGTGAGGAGCTTTATGATCGTCGTCTTGCCGGAGCCGGAGGGGCCAACAAGAAAGACGAACTCGCCTTCGCCGATCTCAAGGTCCAGACCGTTCGCCGCGCGGGTGCCGGTGTTTTCATAGACCATGGAGACGTTGTTCATTAAAACCATGGGTCGTCCTCCTGAAGAATTTGGGAAAGGATACAAGCGCCTTGGAAAGCTTACGTCAGGGCCTTCGGCGTCTGCTGCTGGGAATCCAGATATTTTTTGACCATCAGCGCGACCTTGAAGACGATCGCGTGATCGAATTCACGCAGATCGAGACCCGTCAGCTTTTTAATCTTTTCCAGGCGGTAGACGAGCGTGTTTCTATGGACAAAAAGTTTTCGCGACGTTTCGGAGACGTTGAGGTTGTTTTCAAAGAACTTGTTGATGGTGTAGAGCGTTTCCTGATCGAGGGACTCAATCGGACTCTTTTTGAAAACTTCGCTGAGGAACATTTCGCCCCGCGTTGTCGGGAGCTGATAGATAATGCGGCCGATGCCAAGATTTTCATAGTGGATGACGGCCTTTTCCGTATCGAAGACCTTGCCGACCTCAATGGCGGTCTNNGCGTAGATGCTGGGCAATCGTGCCGATGCCGACGACGGTTTTGACCAGAAGCTCTGCGCTAATGGTGGCACTGATTTTTTCCGCAAGCTCGCAGGTATCCTTCGACTCTGTTCCCGGGTCAACCTCTTTGATGAGGACGATGTCCGTTTCGCTCATACTCAGAACGAAATCCTTCTGCCTGTCCGGGAACATGCTCTGAACAAGCTCGAAGGTGGCAATGTCGGATTTTTCAAGCTGACGGATGAGGAGCACAGCGCGCGGCACGTCGGTCACGAAGTTCAGCTCCTTCGCGCGGACATAGACGTCGCCGGGGAGGATATTGTCCGAAATGATATTCTTAACGAAAGTAACCTTGTTGTACTTTTCGTCGTAGTTCACCTTCGCCTCGTTAAAGGCGACAGCGGCCATGATGCAGATGCTGCGCGCGGTC
>DEMY01000073.1:0-870 GCA_002359425.1 Clostridiales bacterium UBA2658 | reverse complement strand
TTGCTCCTCCTAAGTAAAAAAAGCAATGAAAAATGACCGATACCTATCGTACCCTATTTTATTGCTTTTTTCAATAGATTTCTCAGGATTTTTTGTAGTAATTTTTAAAAGCTTGTCCCCTTATTCTCTATTTTATCGATTTTGGAGCTTTTAAAATGGTTATTTTTCATAATTTCGCCCCAAAACGGGCTCAACGACGTCTGCGGAGGGAGCAAAACTCTTGTGCATGATGCACAGAAGAAAAAAACTGCACGTTTTCAGATCAGTTTGTAACGGTGTTTTCGGTATCCATATCAAAGATATGAACGGCGCCAGTGTCGAAAGCGAGCTTNNTCGAGCCGTTTTCAACGAGGTGCTTGGAGTCCGCCACCGCGGCGAACTCAACTCCCGCCACCTTGCAGAAAATATTGCTCTCCGCACCGAGACGCTCAACAAATTCAACGTTCACATCAACGAGCTGCTCCCGGTGCTGGGCAAGATAGTCCGGCTCCGCATGGATGTCGTTTGGTCGGATGCCGAAGAAAACCTGCTTTCCAAAATAGGGCGCAAGTGCGGGCTTTTTTGCTTTCTCATCCGGCAAGCGAAGACTGACCTCGCTTCCCTCTCCAAAGCGGAGGCGAGCATCCTGCGGATTTCCCTCGAGCGTCGCTTTGGCAATGTTCATTTGCGGGGTACCGATAAAGGTTGCGACAAAGAGATTGCAGGGTTGGTCAAAAAGCTCCTGCGGCGCGGCGATTTGCTGCACGAAGCCGTTTTTCATGACGACGATGCGCGTGCCCATCGTCATCGCCTCCGTCTGGTCGTGGGTGACGTAGATGAAGGTCGTTTGCAGCTCCTGATGCAGCTTTGTAAGTTCGGCGCGCATCGTCG
>DEMY01000104.1:8538-10115 GCA_002359425.1 Clostridiales bacterium UBA2658 | reverse complement strand
TTATTAAGCAGTTTGACCTCATGAAAACCATGACAAAGCAGATGACCGGCAAAAAGGGGAAGCGCATGAGTTTTCCCGGCATGGGCGGCAGGGGCATGCCCTTTGGGTTTTGATACTACGCTCCGATTGATGATCCTTTATCGGAGACGCAGCGACATGTTTTATAAGAATTTAATGTGCGTTGCGCGATAAATTGCTTTGTGAAAGCTTTTAACGAATTCTAATAAAAACTGCAATCCGCCCCACCGGACGGCTGCATATATAGAGTCTATTATGGAGGTGAATATACATGGTCAAGATCAGACTTCGCAGAATGGGTGCAAAGAAAAATCCGTACTACCGCATCGTCGNNGACGGCAGATTTATCGAAGAGATCGGCACATACGATCCGCTCACGACGCCGGTCGGAATCAAGGTAGACGGCGAGCGCGCAAAGTATTGGATCGCCAACGGCGCCCAGCCCACCGAGACCGTCAGAGCTTTGCTGAAAAAAGCAGAGGTACTTTAAGCTGAGGTGCGAACATGAAAGAGCTATTGACCTACATCGCGCAGAGCCTTGTCGATAATCCCGACGAGGTTCAGGTAACCGAGCGGGAAGCCGATGGGGAAACTGTCTTTGAAGTCCGCGTTGCCGAGGGCGATATGGGCAAGATCATCGGCCGCCAGGGTAGGATCGTGAAGGAAATTCGCGTCCTCATGCGTGCCGTTGCGCAGAGACAGGGAAAATCTGTGTCCGTAGAGATTATGGACTGAAAATGGAAGGGGGACATTGTCCCCCTTCGTTTTTAACTACGACAACTATCCTAATTGGAGAATTTACATGGAAAAATATCTTGAAGCAGCGAAAATCGTGAACACGCATGGGATCAAGGGCGAGCTAAAGCTTGAGCCATGGGCGGACAACGCGGAATTTCTGAAGGGCTTCAAATTTTTATACATCGACGGAAAACCCGTGAAGGTTGTGTCGAGCCGCGTCCACAATGGCTTTCTCATTGCGAAGCTCGAGGGCGTGGATGATGTGAATGCCGCTATGCCGCTCAAAAATAAGGTCGTCTCGATTGACCGCGATGACGCAAAGCTGCCGAAGGGTTCGTTTTTTCTCGGCGATCTTATCGGCGCGTCGGTCGTTACGGAGACGGGCGAAGCGCTCGGAAAGCTTACGGATGTTCTCGAAATGCCGGCGCACAATGTCTATGTCGTCACAGGCGAGCGCGAAATTCTCATCCCCGCCGTGCCGGAATTCGTTTTGAAGACGGACGCTTCAGCGGGCGTGGTGACGGTCCGTTTGATTGAGGGTATGTGAACATGGACGAAGAAAAGATTGAAACGGAACAGAGCGGCCCCCTCATGCGCGTTGATATCATGACCCTTTTCCCGGACACGATGCGCGCCGTCTTGGGCGAGAGCATTTTAGGAAGAGCTGCCTTAAAGGATATTATTGAAATAAATTGTATCCAGATAAGAGATTTTACTGAAAACAAGCAAGGACAGGTGGACGACTACTCCTACGGCGGCGGCTGGGGCTGCGTGATGATGGCGCAGCCGCTCAAGTCCTGCCTTGATTTTGTAAAAGAATG
>DEMY01000104.1:0-8411 GCA_002359425.1 Clostridiales bacterium UBA2658 | reverse complement strand
TTGTCGGACGAGGAGTGCTACACCGGCGAGAGTCACTGGGACGGACTTTTAGAATACCCGCAGTACACCCGCCCAGAGGTCTGGGAGGGCCGCGCTGTGCCGCCCATTCTCCTGAGCGGCCATCACGCGAATGTTGCCAAATGGCGCCGGAAGCAGGCCATCATCCGCACCCGCGAGCGCCGTTCGGACATGTACGAAAAGCTGACATTTACCGAGAAATCAGACAAAAAGCTCCTCGCAGAAATTGAAAAGGAGCTTGCGGAAAAAGAAGAAAAAGAGGTCGAAAGGCCCGAATAAAAACCGGTTTGCGGGAGAGTGCAAACCGGGAGCCGGGCGGGCGAACGCACCGGCGAGAGAGGGAAGTATGATCATAGGTATCGACAAGGGCGCGTCCGCCGTAAAGCTCGCGGCGGTCGAAAAAAACAAGGTCCTCTTTCAAAAGACGATGGTTGAGGACAAGCGTCCGGCAAAAGAGCTGTACTACGAATTTCTCATGGAGAATGTGATCGCAGAGAGTCAGATCGAGCGTATTGCCGTGACTGGCGTTGGCGCAGAGGGAGACACATTTGAAGGTGTCGCAGCTCCTGTCCTTTTTGTGCCTGAGATTGAAGCGACGGGCGAAGGCGGCGCTTCCCTTGCGCATCAGCGTTCGGCCATCGTCGTCAGTATTGGTACGGGCACCTCGCTCGTGCTCGCGCGCATGGGCCGGTACAGGCATATCGGCGGTTCCGGCGTCGGCAGCGGAACGCTCCGCGGCCTTTCGCAGAAGCTATTTGGCTTAGACGACGTCCGGTCGCTCTTCCAGCTTGCCAGCAAGGGTAACAGGTTGACCGTCGATCTAACAGTTGGAGATTTATTCTCCGGAACGTATACCTTGCCACTGGATCTCACCGCCTCAAACCTTGCAAAAGCGTCGCTGGAGGCGACGGAGGCGGACTGGGCCAAGGCCGTTGTCAACACGGTTCTGGAGGTCGCAGGCTCCCACGCGGCGCTTGCCTGCAACGCCTTTGGAGTGCAAAATGTCGTCATCACGGGCGGCGTTTCGCAGACGAAAATCGCCAGGGACGTCTACGATAATTTTTCCCGCCTCTATCATTTGAACTACATCATTCCCGAGCACTCCGGCTACGCCACCGCCATCGGCGCTGCGCGCCGGGCTGCAAAAATGAGTAAATAATCGGTGCAAAATTTGCACGAATAAACTACATAGTCTCCAGCTGAAAGGAACCTTATGGATCTTTGTGATATCAACGAGATCAAGCAGCTTCTGGGTCCGAACGGCTTTCATTTTTCAAAGTCGATGGGCCAGAATTTTCTGATCGCCCCGTGGGTGCCAGAGCGCATCGCGGCGGAAGCGGAACTCGACGGGCAAACCGGCGTTTTGGAGGTTGGCCCCGGCGTCGGCTGTCTCACCGTACAGCTTGCGAAAAAGGCGGGAAAGGTCATTGCCGTCGAGCTTGACAAAAAGCTTGCGCCGGTTTTGGACATTACGCTTGCAGACTGCCCGAATGCGGAGGCCGTCTTCGCGGATGTTTTAAAGCTCGACCTGTCTGCCCTTGTTGCCGAAAAGCTTCCCGGCCTGCGCCCCGTCGTCTGCGCAAATCTGCCTTATAATATTACGAGTCCGCTTCTCTCCGCCTTTCTGGACGCGGGCTGCTTTGAGACGATGACGGTCATGGTCCAACGCGAGGTTGCGCTCCGTATCTGCGCTAGGGCGGGAACGGCTGACTACGGCGCTTTTTCGATCTATGTGCAGTGGTATGCGCAGCCGGAAATTTTGTTTGACGTTTCGCCGGAGTGCTTCATGCCGCGCCCGAAGGTCACGTCGAGCGTTCTAAAGCTGACTGCCCGAAAGGCCCCGCCAGCAGAAGTTAAAAGCGAAAAGTTTTTCTTTTCCGTCGTCCGCGCGGCCTTTAACCAAAGGCGCAAAACGCTCGCAAACGCGCTTTCTGCCGGCCTTTCCGGCTATACAAAGGAGCAGCTTGCCGATGCCATCCGAGCGAACGGCCTCGACGAACGCGTGCGCGGCGAGATGCTTGACATTCAAAAATTCGCTGAACTATCGAATAAACTCTCGGAAATATCCGAATAAACGACTCTTATAAAACCCTTGCAAACATATAATTCTATGGTATACTGAGCTAAAGCACGAAAGGACCGATGAGATTGGACGCGGCATCAAACAGGATTGTAGTAAAGGTCGGCACCTCCACGCTGACGCATGAAGGCGGAACACTCAACTTCCGCAGCTTCGACGCGCTCGCACGGGTGCTCTCCGACATCCAGAACATGGGAAACGACGTCATCCTCGTCTCCTCCGGCGCGATTGCCGTGGGACAGGGAAAGCTTCAAATGAAGGAGCGGCCGACGGAGCTCTCCGTGAAGCAGGCTGCCGCTGCCGTCGGTCAGTGCGAGCTTATGCACCTTTACGACAAATTTTTCTCTGAATACGGCAAAACTGTCGCCCAAATTCTCCTGACAGGAGATGATGTAGAAAATCCGGAGATCAAGCAGAACTTAGTCAGCACCTTTCGTTCGCTCCTGAGTCTTGGCATCATCCCGATTGTGAACGAAAACGACTCCGTGAGCTATGCGGAGATCGAGCAGCCGACGGGTGAGGAGCACAAGGTTTTCGGCGACAACGACACACTTTCCGCCATCGTCGCCATCCTCTGCGGGGCCGATAAGCTGGTCCTTCTTTCGGACATTGACGGCCTTTATGACGGCGACCCGAACGCCACACCGGAGCCGCGCCTCATCCGCGAGGTGCGTGTTATTGACGACGAGATCCTTGCCCTCGCGGGCGGGGCCGGAACGAACCGGGGAACCGGCGGCATGATCACAAAACTGCAGGCTGCCGAGCTTGCAACAAGCCGCGGCATCGACATGTACATAATAAACGGCCAAAGGCCGGAAACGCTCTACGATATCATTGCGGGCGAACCGGCGGGCACGCTTTTCACGGGGAGGAAAGGAAAATGACCGAGCTTGAAACCATGGGCGCGGCTGCGAAAGCCGCGGAACGAAAACTCTCCATCGCGAACACGAAGACGAAAAACGAAGCTCTGAACGCCATTTGCGCGTCGCTTTTGGATAACAAGGCCCGTATTCTCGCGGCGAACGCCGAGGATATGAAGGCGGCGCGGGAAAACGGTCTCAAGCCTGCGTTTCAGGACCGTCTGCTTCTGACCGAGGAACGCATTGACGGCATCGCGAAGGGCGTTTCGGACGTCGAGGCCCTGCCGGACCCGGTGGGTGAGGTCATTTCGATGAACGATAGCCCGACCGGCATGACAATCGGCAAGAAGCGCGTGCCGCTCGGCGTCATTGGCATCATTTTTGAGTCCCGTCCGAATGTGACGGTGGACGCGGCCGTTCTGTGCCTCAAGTCCGGCAACGCCTGCATCCTGCGTGGTGGCAAGGAGGCCATCCGGTCCAACACGGTTTTGACCGACCTCATGCGCGAAGCCCTTGAAAAAGCCGGACTTCCAGCGGATTGCGTGGCGCTGGTTCATGATACCTCCCGCGAGAGCGCACAGGAGCTTATGTCTCTGCGCGGCTACGTTGATGTCCTCATTCCGCGCGGCGGCGCGGGCCTTATCGACTCGGTCGTCCAAAACGCGACGGTTCCGGTTATCGAGACCGGCCGAGGCAATTGCCACGTCTATGTTGATGGTGACGCAGATCTCGAAATGGCCGCGAACATCGTTGAAAACGCCAAGTGCAGCCGCCCGTCGGTCTGCAACGCCATTGAAACCCTGCTTGTCGCGGAGCCTGTCGCGGAAAAATTCCTTCCGCTTGTTCTGGCGCGGCTGAAAAAATACAATGTTACGCTTCGCTGCGACGAAAAGGCCCTGAAAATCCTCGGCGACGTAGCCATCCCGGCGACGGAGACCGACTGGGGAACGGAGTACGACGACTATATTTTAGCCGTTAAGGTCGTCTCCGGCATTGACGAGGCGATGAATCACATCGCGCGTTACGGCTCCGGCCACTCGGAGGCCATCATTACAAACGACTACGCAAAGTCCCGGCGGTTCCTCCACGAAGTCGATGCGGCGGCGGTCTATGTTAATGCCTCTACCCGCTTTACGGACGGCGGCGAGTTCGGCCTCGGCGCGGAGATCGGTATCTCCACCCAAAAGCTTCATGCCCGCGGTCCCATGGGCCTGAAGGAGCTTACGAGCTGCAAATACGTCATTTACGGAAACGGACAAAAAAGCTGAGCGCTTTTCACAAGCCAAGGCCCGCCGAAAGGCGGGCTTTTTATTTTTTATGGATGGATTATTTTGCGTCGTTTTCTATGGTTGCTATCCTACTTTAGACGGTGATGTAACTTATAAACCTTGACGAAAGCAAAGCTTTACTATTTAATAAGTTGTTATACGGCATCTTGATTTTATGTAAATTTAATGTTGTGTTGTGTTAGGATTACAATTATAATTATGACATATATTATATGATTTTGCATGTCAATTTTCTAAGATAAATTAAGGGAAATTGCGCTTGAATATTTGAAAGATTTATGTGAGTGTTTGTGGTAAAAGTACTTCATATAAAAACGGAATTCCAGTCTGTCTGTAATAGAAAAAAATAAGTCTGTAACATAGGCTTATTTAATAATAGAAGACAGTACAAATGCCAAGTCTAAAGACACTCCTTCATGCGTTGGAAAGGTCTATAAATATATTAGAGTGGAGTATGTTATGCACAAAATTTCATTGATTTTATCAGGGATATTATTTTTGTTTGGCTATGTGACTTTAGGTGTTGCAATCATTTGTTCGGATATTTTACCGCAGATTTTTGAAATATATTCGACTTCACATCCAGCAAACCATTCTTTTGAAATTGCCAACTTAAATGTAAATTCAACAAATATTTATTTCTTAGCGTTTGCAGAACTGATACTTGGTGCATCTTGCTATTTCTATTATAGAAAAAAATTAAAGCAGTCATGGGCATTGTCAATACATATAAGGAACCTTTAGGAATTGTGCCGGCATATGACCGACACCGAATCAAGAAGAATCCCGGAGCAGAATGCTCCGGGATTTTTTAATACATACAGGGACAGAATCTGCACAAGAGGTTCGCTGCGCACAGCCACAGGCAGATGCTTTCGCCGACGGAGACCTTTGGGAAGTGCCCGCCGCGGCTCGCGTAAAAGTTGCCGCCGCGCTGCAGCTCGTTCAAAAAGCTTCGATATTCGGCGTTTCCAGGCTCCATACGGCAGGCGGTTTCAGCCTGTTCGCGGGCCTGAATAATGTTTCCGATGCCTGCGTTCGCCATGGCGCTGAGATAGTACCAGCGACCGTTTCGATCGCTTGCGGGGACCCCGGAAAGGGCGTTCAGCGCCTCGTGGAAGTGGCCCGTCATGATGTAGTTCATGGCGGCGCGCATGGCTGTCGATTCGCCGTCATCCGACTGCGCGCCCGCGCCGCCGAAGCCCCCGTAGCCGCCAAAGCCCCCGAAGCCCCCGTAGCCATAGCTACCGGAAGCGCCGGTATTGCCGCCAATCTGACCGCTCTTGATTTGATCGTAGGCGGCGTTTATTTCGTTCATCCGCCGCTCGCATTCCTGATCGCCAGGGTGCAGATCGGGGTGGTATTTTTTCGCAAGGTCGCGATAGGCCTTTTTGATCTCCTCGTCGCTTGCGTTCGGCGACACGCCGAGGACCTTGTACGGGTCTGAAACCATGGAGCTTTATCTCCTTTTTTTCTTTCGGTTTTTCGCCTGTTGGAGCTCGCAGCGCGTCCAGACGCCCGAATAGAGGATGTTGCGCAGAATGGAAACATCGCTCACCAGCGGGAGGCTTTCAAATTTCATCGTGCAGTTTCCAATGAGCATGGTGAGGATGTCTTTAAAATAGGCGTCCGTGCGCCCGTCCCGCCGCAGGGCTTCCAGCGGATTGTAACGGCCTTTTTTCATGTCGCGCGGGAGGTCTATGAAGGCGTCCATAATGTAGATGAACTCGCCAAGACTCTCCGCCATTGAACGCATGGTGTCCGACCAGTAACCCTCTTTGAGAACGAAAAGCTCGCCCATGAGCGTTCCGAAAAGCTGCGCGCCGGCATCCGGATCCTGCTCGTTTGCTTTCTCGAGCGCGGAAAGGGCCGAAATACTGTCCTCCATCGCCTTGCACTGCCGGGGCCAGCGCTCGGCGACCGCGTCGTATTTTTTCCTGAGCGACTTTGCGGCGAGAAGACTGAAGACATTTTTGTCGTCGTTCCAGTTGTCGAGCTGGTTCAGATACGCGAGCGCAACGTTCATATCGGCAGCATAGTTCGTAAATTCGCTCTGGCGGCAGTCGTGCCTGCGCATCGGGTGCACGAGGCAGCGCTCGCAGGAAGCGTTCTCCTCCGGCTCGTACATGGAGTTCATAAGGAGAATGAGAAAGGTCATGTCGTAGTTGAGCGTGAGCTTTCCAAGCGTGCCGTGCCGCTCGCCGAGCGCATGGCAGAGTCCGCAGTAGACGGACTTATACCGCGCCTTTTCCTCATCCGTAAGGGCGTCGGCATTGGCGATTACATAGCCAAACAAAGGGGTGTGGGACCCATCATGTCTTTTTCTCGAACGCCGTGCCGCACTTGCGGCAGACAATGCGAATCTTGCCCTTACCCTTCGGCACGCGCATGACCGACTTACAAGACGGGCACTTGAAGAATTTATATTCCTTGCGCTGTTTCCACATATCCCGCCGCAGACGCGTCCAGTCGCGGAAGCGCTGCGTTTTTTTCAGGTAGCGTTCGTTTTCCTTCCNNGCCAGCGCGCGTTCAGTTTTTTTGAAAGACAGCGCCAGAATGTCAGCACCATCGCCAGAACTGCGAGCAGAAGGAAGACAAGGCGCGCCGTTACGTTCGGGATCAGGAGGGACAAAATCAGAAGCAGGAGCGTAAGCCCGTAGAGAAACCGCGAAAGTTCGTCCATCCCGCGCCTTCCGCGCATAAAGTTTGCAAATTTTTCTTTCATGCCGATCTTCCTTTGCACTGGCCTGCGAACAGAAAATTGTCCTGTACGCAGAATATTGGCTCATGAGAGTATCCTTTTAAGCGATAACGTCGCTGTCCTCGAACTGACTGTTGTAAAGCTCGGCGTAGAAGCCGTTTTGGGCCAGAAGCTCTTCGTGGGTGCCGCGCTCGATGATCCTGCCGTCGCGCATGACGAGAATGAGGTCTGCGCTCTTGATGGTCGAAAGACGGTGCGCGATAATAAACGAGGTGCGGCCCTCGGTGAGCTTTTCCATAGCGCGCTGAATTTGAATTTCGGTGCGCGTATCGACGGAGCTTGTGGCCTCGTCCAAAATCAGGAGCGGCGCGTCCTCGACGATGGCGCGGGCAATGGTGAGAAGCTGGCGCTGCCCGGCGGAAAGGCTTGCATTGTCACCCAAAACGGTGTCATAGCCGTCCGGCAGCGTGCGGATATAGTGATCCAGACCGACGGCCTTGCACGCGCGCTCGACCTGCTCGTTAGTCACGCCCTTTTTGCTGAAAACGATGTTTTCGCGGATGGTTCCTTCAAAGAGCCATGTGTCCTGCAAAACCATGCAGAACTGGTCGTGGACGCAGGAGCGGGTCATCTTTGTCGTCGGAATGCCGTCGAGGCTTATTTCGCCCCCGTCAAGCTCGTAAAAGCGCATGAGGAGGTTTACGATGGTCGTTTTGCCGCTGCCGGTCGGGCCGACGACGGCAATCTTCTGGCCCGGCTTTGCCTCGGCTGTGAAGTCCGTGATGATCGGACGCTCCGGCTCGTAGGAGAACTTGAGGTCTTTAAAATAGACGTCGCCCTTGGCCGTGTGTTCGGAAACAGCGTCCGGCGCTTCGGGGGAAAGCTCGGCCTCATCCAAAAACTCGAACACGCGCTCGGCGGCGGCCGCCGTGGACTGCAAGGTCGTCATGGCTTGCGCAAGCTGGGCAAGCGGCTGCGTAAACAGGCGGATATAGATCATGAACGCGACAATGACCTCAAAGCCGATTTTTCCGTCCAGCGTCAGCGCCGCGCCAACGACGCATACGGCGACATAGCCGAAATTCCCGATGAAGCTCATTAAAGGCANNGGCAAAAAGCAATAATAAACCGGAAAACAAACTGGGACCGCCATGCGCTTGCGTAGAGCTTTTCGTTCATGTCGGTAAAGGTTGCCTCGGATTCCGCCTCGCCGTTGTAAGCGCGCACGATATTGAGACCGGAATAAATCTCCTCGACGTGACCGTTGAGCCGGCCAAGCTCACGCTGCTGGCTCACAAAATACTGCTGTGAGTGCTTTAAAATATACATCATCAGTGCAAAGCCGATGATCGTCGCGCCGACGGCGACCAGCGTCATCGTGACGTTCGTTGTGAACATCATGATGAGCGAGCCGATAAAGAGGGTCGCGGCGCTCGTAAGCTGGCCGACGCTCATGTTCAGCG
>DEMY01000039.1 GCA_002359425.1 Clostridiales bacterium UBA2658 | reverse complement strand
CGTCTTCCGCGAGGACAAGCTCATCGGTTATCTAAATGAGGAACAGCTCAAGGATCTCTCGCTCATGACGGGAAAGCTCGAAACAGGCCTTCTCACCACCGAGGCCCCCGACAGCCCGTATTACAACACCTCGTTTGAAATTTACAAAACGCACACGGATACAAAGGTTTCCTGCAAAAACGACAGCGTCACGGCGGATTGCCGTGTAAAGCTCTGGGTAAACGTCGGCGAAACACAGATGCGTGAGGACTTCCTCAACCCCGCTGAGGTAGATACGACACGGAGAACGCTCGAGACCTCACTCTGCCAAGACCTGAGCCATCTCGTTGAAGAAGCGCAACAGACTTACCGCTGCGATATTTTTGGCATCGGCCGGAAGATCGAACAGCAGGACCCGGACTGCTGGAAAAAACACGCGAAGAACTGGTCGGAGGACTTTTCAAAGGTACGCTTTAAAATAAGCTGCGAGGTCATCGTCAATGGCAGCGGCGTTTCAAACATCGCCCCAGCATAAAAGGAGGGTCCATGTGAACGACAGGATAACAGGCCGGCAGGCCATTTGTATGCTGCTACTCTTTGAGCTCGGCTCATCACTCGTGACCGGGGGCAGTGAAAAGGCGGGCCAGGACTCGTGGGTGTGCGTTCTCATCGGGCTTGCCATGGCGGTGCCCGCTGTGCTGCTCTACGCAAAGCTGGGCGAGCGTTGCCCCGGCATGGACCTTTTTGAAATGAGCGAGGCCGCCTTCGGAAAGGTCGGCGGCGGGATTGTGACNNTCCCTTGGTGCGCTGGTCACCAAAAATTTTACAGAGTATATTCAAGTTCTCACGCTGCCCGAAACGCCGCAGCCGGTCGTAGCCGCCTGCATCGGGCTTCTGTGCTGGCTCGCCGTGCGGCGCGGCATCGAAGTGGCCGCACGAAACGCGGCCTTCATCGCGCCCCTCGGGACCGGTGTCGCCGGCGCGCTCTTGCTACTAACATCCACGTTCATGGATTTTGGCAATCTAAAACCGGCCTTTGTGAGCAGCCCGGAAACGCTTTTGCGCAGCGGCTTTTCGACCTTCGCTTTCCCCTTTGCCGAATGTGTTTTGTTTCTCTCGGTCTTCTGCAACGTCGCCGATAAAATTCCCTTAAAAAAGATCTATCTGCGGGGTATTCTGCTATCCGGCGGACTGCTCTGCGCGCTCGTTATTGGGAACACCGCAGTGCTCGGTGTGCCCATTACACAGGCGATGTATTTCCCATCCTATGAGACGGTCAGCGTCGTGCACCTCGGCGAATTTCTCTCACGCATTGAGGTTTTGGTTTCCGGCAACTTCATGATCTTTGGGCTCGTCAAATTTATGGTCTGCATCTACGTCGCCTGCCGCGGTTTTATGCGGCTGCCGGGTAAAAAGGATTGGAATATCCTCACGGCTTGCGCCAGTGCCACAGCCGTCACCGTNNCCGTCTCGCAGCTTCTCTATAAAAATACGATGCAGATGTTTGCGTTTTTTAAGATCTACGATAGCTACGCCCCGTTTTTTGAGGTTGTGCTGCCGCTCGCCGTCTTCATAAAGCTCTCCCTCCGCAAGGCCCCTTCGTCCGAGGCGAAGGAAGCGCCGTGACGTTCCACAGCAAATTTGTCCAAATGGGCAAGCATTCCGCATCTTTCTTCTGTTTCCGTCCTGTGGCATCAAAATGCAAACCAATCTTCTGTTGCTTTTCGACACCGCAATGTGTTATTATAAAGTTATAAACGCGTGATTATACATCGCTTCAAATTGCGCAATGGTGTCTTTATGGAAAGGTGGTTGCAGAGGATTGTCCAGCTTTACCAAGAAGGAGATCATTTCGACTTTTCTCACCCTGCTCGAACAGAAGCCTCTGTCGAAGATCACGGTCAAAAACATCGTCGAAGCCTGCGGAATCAACCGAAACACGTTTTACTACTATTACAAGGACATCTACGATCTGGTGGACGACATTTTCAAAATCGAAACAGAAAAGGTCACCGCGCAAAACCCCGTCCACGGCCACTGGCAGGACGGCTGCATTCAGTCCATGACCTATCTGCGAGCGCACTCCACGGTTATCCACAACGTGTTCAACTCCATAAGTCTCGAAACGATCAAGGCCTACCTCTTCAGGGTCGCGCACAAGCTTCTTATGACGCTCTCGGACAAGATCACCGAAGGCAAATATGTACCCGATGAGGACAAGCTCTTCATTGCGGACTTCTACTCCCACGCCTTCGTCGGCATCTTTCTGGACTGGATCCGGGACGGTATGAAGCAGGAACCGGAAAAGTTCATCGACATGATGGGAAGAATGCTCAACGGCAGCATTTACGACGTGCTGCGGCGGAGCTGTAGCAACCAGAAAGCAGAGTTACAAAGTTAGGCAATTTCCATCCGGCGTTCGCTTTTTAAGCAGACGTCTGGGATTGCCCATATTCAAATCGTGTGGCTGGGGCTATAGTATTTATGAGAAGAGAAGCTTAGCTGCGGCCGGTCGAAACTTTCGGCGCGTTCATTTCTCTCAAAGCGTAGAGAGGGGACGTGTTAGGTAGGTTTGCGCTTTTTCGCGGAGACAACGGTCAGTCCCCACGAAACGGTACCGGCGGCAAGGCCTCTGACTTTGTCCTCTTTCACTCATTTACTCAACTCCACCAACCAAACAGAAAGCGGCATCCCAAAAAGGGTGCCGCTTTCTGTTTGTCCGTATTTTGTCTCAGAGCGTGACGGTGATGATGAGCGAACGTCCGTCCTCACTGGCAGCGCTGATTTTTCCCCTGTGCGCGCTCGCAATGGCGCGAGCCATAGAAAGGCCGATGCCATAACCTGCCACCTGCGAGGAATGGGACACGTCGCCGCGGAAAAAGCGCTCGAAGAGTTCCTCGTGACCGCCTCTGGCGATCTCGCCCTCAACCATGTTTTTCGTCTGGAGCACAGCGCCCCTGCCGGAGGCGCGGAGTGTCACATGGATCGTTTCGCCCTCGCGCCCATATTTCACGGCGTTGTCCGCGAGGATGCCGGCAAGCTTGCGGATCGAGTCCTCGTTGCCGTAATAGGAGAGGCCGCCCTGAATGCTCGCCTCGATCCGTTTTCCCTTCTGCGCGGCGACCGGGTAAAACGGCTCAAGCGCCTCCGAAACGGCGTCGCTAAGGGAAAAGTCCGTCATGAGGAGCTTTGTGTCGTGCTCGTCCATGCGGGCCAGCGAAACAAGATTGTTCGTCAGCTCCGTCAAGCGCCCGACCTGATTGCGGATGCTCTGCGTCCACTCGTTTTCGCCCTGCATCATTTCAAGCACCTCGGTATTGGCACTGATGACGGTCAAAGGCGTTTTAAGTTCGTGCCCGGCGTCCGTTATAAAGTGCTTTTGCTTTTCGTAGCTCTCCGCGATGGGCTGGATGGCGCGCTTTGAAAAGAGCATCACGAGAACGAAAACGCCCAGCAGCGCCGCCGCTGAAACCACAATGCTGATGCGGAAAAAGCTGCGGAAATAATTGAGAATTCGCCCGCAGTCGAGAAAAACGATCATCTTCCCACCCACGGCATCGCTCACACCGTAGCGGTAGTCGCCGGCGAAGCCGGAGGTCTTGCCAGAAGAATAGACCGTCTGGGCATACTGCGCGGCCTGCCCGGTCGAAATGGCAGCGATCGNNAAACGGGGCCTCGGCAGACATCGTCTTCTCATCGTTCATGGGCGGATGAACGGTGCCCTTGCCGTCCGACGGCTGGCCGGCAGCGGCGATCTTGTCGTCTTCGCCGTTTTTGTGAAAATCTCCGCGCGGAAAGGTACCGCCGTTTTGCGTAATAAAGGCGATCGTGCTGTCCGCCTCATGGATGGACGCGCGGTAATTTGAAATGTTGACCGCTCCCATAATAACGACCAGCACCGCAAGCACTGATAAAACGGAGATGAAGACAAAGCGCTTTTGCAGGCGTTTGATCATTTTGTTTCCTCCAACGCATAGCCCGCGCCGCGTGTGGCCTTGATGGCGACGGTCGCGTCGATGGCTGTGAGTTTTTTGCGCAGATAAGAGATGTAGACCCAGACGACATTTATTTCCGCGTCGCTGTCGTAACCCCATATCTTCTCCATGAAGCGGTCCGTTGAAATGAGGATGTGGGGGTTCGCCATGAGCATTTCCATCACCTGGTACTCTTTATTTGCGAGCCGGAATGCGCCGTGCTCAGTGGAGAGCGTATAGGCCGAGCGGTCGAGCCGCACGTTCCCGAAGGAAAGAACACTGTCTGTCACCTCGGCCTGCCGCCGCGTTATGGCGCGGATGCGGGCGAGAAGCTCCTTCGTCGCAAACGGCTTTGTGAGATAGTCGTCCGCCCCGGTGTCAAGGCCGAGTACCTTGTCGTCGATCTCGGATTTTGCCGTCAGCAACAGAACCGGCAGGTCGCTGCCGCCCTCGCGGAGCTTTTTTAAAACCGTCAGCCCGTCCAGTTTCGGCATCATGATGTCCAGAATTGCGCCGTCGTAGTTTTCTGCCTGCAAATAATCCAGCGCCTCCGCGCCGGCGTAGACCGCGTCCACAGAATAGTTGTTGTGCTTCAAAATGGTCACAAGCGCGTTCGACAGTTCCTTCTCGTCCTCTGCCAGCAAAAGGCGCATGAAAAGCCCCCCTTTCTTATTCGTTACATCTAATATAAAAACCAAACCTTAAAGCAGGTTAAAGTGGTCTTCTATAAATACTACTTTAGCCGAAAACGGGGGGATTTACAATTTGTTTTTTCAAAAGCCGCGCGCAATCACCCTTTCGATCAGCTTTGGCTGAATGAGCGGATAGGTCCAATCGGCGGGCAGCTCCGAAAACAGACAAACCTTTTCCATTTCAGACGCCGGAAGCCTGCCAAAGCGGCGCACCTCTGCGTAATAGAGCATGCCAAATGTCTCCTCCCCGCTCTCGCAGACGCGTGTTTTGCCGGTGACCGAATACACGCCCACTGGAGACAGCTCAAATTCGATCGCGCCCGTTTCCTCATACAATTCGCGCCGCGCCGTCTCCTCAATCGTTTCGCCCGGTTCCCGATGCCCGCCGGGACACTCATAGGTGTCACGCTCCCGGTGCTTACAAAACACCCATTTTCCCGCGCTCCGCGCCGCAATGACCGCAAATTTCAGTTTTTCATCGGGTACAATGTCATAAAACCGTACTTCCAGCATCTTCTTCACCCCTTCGTTTCATTTCGATCTCCGCGATTTCCGGAGAAAGCCTGTGAAAAACGCCGGTTTTGACAAACCCGTATTTTGTGTACAGACGATAGGCACGGGCATTGTTGTCAAGTATCCAGAGCATCGGCGTGTCCGCGCACTTTTGGAGAGCGAATTGCAGGAGCTTCGCGCCGTAACCCCGGCGCTGCTCGTCCGGCAGGACATACAGATTTTCAATGAGGCTGTCGATAATCGAGACGATGCCGACGGGCCGTTCCTCTATGAGCATGTACACCTTTTTCCCGCGCTCCATCTCCTGCCGCAGATAAAGCGCCTGCGTCTCCGGCGTGTGCCGCTCGATGAAATCGGCCTTGCAAAAGGCCCGGTGCGACGCCTTCCACGACGCAGCGTGAATCGCCGCCGCCGCGGGCAGCTCGTTTTCACCGACTTCAACAATCATAGCCGCCTCCCAAACACCCTAAAATTCCCTTTATTTTACCNNCCACTTCTATTTTTTGCAAGCCTGCACCCTCTCCGGGGCTTGACTTTTTCTTTACATCATATAAAATAGTATAATTCCGTTTTTGACAGGAAGGGGGTAGAAAAATGGATAAATTCAAAGAGTTGGCGCGATATTACGCGCCGCATAAAAAGCTCTTTTGGGCAGATATGTTCTTTGCGGTGCTGGGCGCGGCGGTGGCGGTGGTCATTCCGCTGTTCGTGCGTTATCTCGCGTATGACGTTGTAAATTGGGGCAGCGCCGCGGCGCTGCGCACGATTGCGGAGATTGCGGCGCTGCTGTTTGCGCTGCTGCTCACGGAGATGTACTGCAACTACTTCATCGCGTTCTATGGTCATATGATGGGCGCGAAAATCGAATTTCGGATGCGAAACGAGCTTTTCATCCACTACCAAAAGCTCTCGTTCAGTTTTTTCGACGATCAGAAGGTCGGCCAACTCATGTCCCGCGTGACAAACGATCTGTTCGACATCAGCGAAATGCTCCACCACGGGCCGGAGGAACTGGTCATCGCAGCCATCAAGCTTGCCGGCTCGCTGACAGTTTTGCTCGTCATCAACTGGCGGCTCGCGCTCGTGGCGTTCGCCCCAGTGCCGTTTATGATCTGGTTTGCAATCTCCTACAACAAAAAGATGAAAAGCGCCTTTGTGCAAAACCGTGCGCGTATCGCAGACATCAACGCCACGATGGAGGACAGCCTTTCCGGCATCCGCGTAGTGAAGTCTTTCGCAAACGAGGACGTCGAGATCGAAAAGTTCAGTGCAGGCAACCGCCGCTTCGTAAGCAGCAAGAAAAACAGCTATCACTACATGGCAAGCTACAACACTGTTTTAAATGCCATGGCGACCTTTGTCACCATCACGGTCGCCTGCGGCGGCGCGGCGATGGCGGTGAGGGGCTATGTCCATGTGTCTGATCTGCTGGTGGTACTCCTCTATGTCAGCAACTTCACAGAGCCGATCCGAAAGCTCGTCTTTATCACCGAGACCTTCCAGAACGGCTTTTCGGGCTACGACCGCTTTCAGGAGATGCTCGCCATCGCGCCGGACGTGGCCGACACGCCGGATGCAAAGCCTCTCAAAAACGTCCGGGGCGAGATTGAATTTCGGGATGTCTCGTTTCGCTACGACACGGGCGAGCCGGTGCTGGAGCACTTAAATCTGGATGTTCCGGCGGGCGACTACGTCGCGCTGGTCGGGCCGTCCGGCGTCGGAAAAACGACGCTTTGCAGTCTCATCCCGCGCTTTTACGACGTGACCGGCGGCGCGGTTTTGATCGACGGGCAGGACGTGCGCTCGCTCACGCAAAAGAGCCTGCGCGAAAACGTCGGGCTGGTGCAGCAGGACGTCTACCTCTTCGCGGACACCGTCATGAACAACATTCGCTACGGAAAGCCGGACGCGACGGACGCGGAGGTAATCGAGGCGGCCAAGCGCGCCGACGCGCACGAATTCATCTCCCAGCTCCCGGACGGCTACGACACGGACATCGGCCAGCGCGGCCTGAAGCTCTCCGGCGGGCAGAAGCAGCGGCTTTCCATCGCGCGGGTCTTTCTGAAAAACCCGCCGGTGCTGATCTTTGACGAGGCCACAAGCGCTCTCGACAACGAAAGCGAGCGCGTCGTGCAGGACTCCCTGGAGGGCCTTGCCAAAAACCGCACAACCTTCGTCATTGCGCACCGCCTCTCGACCATCCAGAACGCGGCCCGCATTCTGGTCCTGACGGCCGACGGCATCGCCGAGGAGGGTCCGCACGCCGAGCTTATGGCAAAAGGCGGCGTTTACGCCTCGCTGTATCACGCGGCAGCACTGTAAAAAAATATCGCCCGGGCAGTCCTTTTTGAAGGACGCCCGGGCGATATTTTTTTGGGTTTCAGCTTGTCCCGTTCGCCGGCTTTGCAATGTCTGCCTTTTTCAGGGCAGCTTTTTTCTTTGCGAGCCGTTTGGCCATGTCCTCGCGAAGCAGAACGTCTACGACCGAGCAAATCGGAACGGCGACAAGCATGCCGACAACCCCGGCGAGATTGCCGCCAATGATGACGGAAACCAGAACCAGAAAGCCCGGCAGCCCCGTGACCTTGCCAACAACGCGGGGGCTGATGACGTTGATCTTAATCTGGACGAGCGTTTCATAGAAGATGATGAACAAAAGCGCTTTCGTGAGACTCTGCGTCAGCGACAAAAGCGCGCCGATGGTGCCCGCAATCCACGAACCGACCTGCGGCACAAGAACCATGACGCCGACGACGGCACAGGTCGCGCCCGGATACGGGAAACGGAAAATTTTCATGCCCACATAGCAAAGCCCTGCCATGATGAGCGCGTCCAGCACCTGTCCCGTGATGAAGTTGCGGAAGGAGACGGCGACGAGGCGGGAGATGCGGAAAATGCGGTCCGCGCGCCGCTCGCTGTAGTAGGCGCGGATAAAGCGCGACATGGCCCGGCCCATGCGCTCCTTCTGTGCGAGCGCGTAGATGGAAAGGATAAATCCGAACAGGAAGGTTACAAAGCGCCCGAACACCGTTTTTGCCGTTTTGACGATGGAGTCCACCGAGCCGAAGCCGAGCGCATCCTGGAGCCACCTAGTGGCGGAGGTGATGAGCTTGTTCCAGTCCGAGAGCTTGTCGGTCGGAATTTGATAGCTGATGTGGCGCGCAGCCAGCGCCTTGTTAATGCCGGTCACAAAATCCTCGGCCGAGTCCGTCTGCGTGTTTGAAACGACCGAAAGCGCGTCCTCCACCTCCGGCACAACCGTGTGAAAGAAAAGCACAATGAGGCCCGCGACGAGCAGCACCGTCAGCAGAATGGAAAGTCCGCGCGAAACGCCCTTTCCATGCACCGGATAGCGCTTTGGCAGGGCGAAAAACACCTTTCTCTCAAAAAAGCCGACGACCGGGTCCACGATGAACGCAAAGCAAAAGCCGATAATGACCGGCAGCAACACATCGAACAGCTTCACAATCGCGCCCCATACGTCTCCGATGTGCATCAGAAACAGGCAGAAGGTGATGGCAAAGCACAATATGAAGATGATCGTTTTTGTATTTTTGCGGTTGAGTTCCATGGGGTCCCATCCTTTGCCGGCGGATTATTTTCCCTGCCTGTCCTTTTGCAGCTCGCGCTGGCCTTCCTCACTGGTATAAAGATCGTGGCGGTAGATAACATAGCGGGAATAGAGAAATTCTGTTGTGAGATTGATAAGCATCGTGCACAGCAGAACGACGTATTCGTTGACACCCCGGTTTGTGACTGAAACGGTCCACCAGATGGAAAGCGGCGTGAAAACGCAGTAGTAGGCGAAGACCTTGAGCATGGCAACCGGCACGTTCACTGCGGATTTGAAGGTGAACTTCCGGTTCAGCGTGAAATTCCATAGGACAGAGAGAACGAGGGCGATGAAATAGGTCAGCCCGTATTTGTTGCCGAAGGTCTCGTCCAGAGACGTATACCGGTCGATATTCGTGTATTCATTTAAAATAAAGTAGGAACCGGCCTCAATGACGCCCGCAGAGATGGAAAACAGCACAAACTTGACCGCCATCCACCTGGTCTGCTGTTTTGTGAGTCTTGGTTCTTCATTTCCATCCATAGCAGACGCTTCCTCCCTCGTGTAAACTGCAAATCATGTTTTACAATTGTATACCGCGCTAAAGAAAAACGCAAGGGAAAGCGCGGCCCTTCTTGATTTTTTGCACAAAATCCGATATGATATTTTTCTATACAGTTCAAGGGAAAGGACAGCTCGTATGACATACAAAACCGACATTGAGATCGCCCACGAGGCGCGGCCGCTGCCGATCCGGGAGCTTGCCGCGCGCTGCGGCATCAACGAAAAGTATCTGGAGCAGTACGGCCAGAACAAGGCCAAGGTCGCATTGCCGTTTTTAAGAGACCCGCGGCCGGACGGAAAGCTCATTTTAGTGACCGCCATCACCCCCACCCCGGCGGGCGAGGGCAAAACGACCACCACCGTCGGCCTTGCGGACGGACTGCGGCGCATCGGCAAAAGCGCCTGCGTTGCGCTGCGCGAACCGTCTCTCGGCCCCGTTTTCGGCGTCAAGGGCGGCGCGGCCGGCGGCGGATACGCGCAGGTCGTACCGATGGAGGACATAAACCTCCACTTCACAGGTGATTTCCACGCCATCGGCGCGGCGGGAAACCTGCTCGCAGCCGTGCTGGACAACCACATCCAACAGGGCAACGCCCTCGGCATCGACCCCAAAACCATCGTCTGGAAGCGCTCGGTGGACATGAACGACCGGCAGCTTAGAAGCATCGTCTCCGGTCTCGGCGGTGAGAAAAACGGCTGCCCGCGCGAGGACGGGTTCGAGATCACAGTCGCGTCGGAGGTCATGGCGGTGCTCTGCCTTTCGACCACGATCGCGGACATGAAGCAGCGTCTTTCGCGCATGATCGTCGGCTATACCTATGGCGGCGTGCCCGTAACGGCGGGCGATCTCAAGGCCGCGGGGGCCATGGCCGCACTTTTGAAGGACGCTTTGAAGCCAAATTTGGTGCAGACGCTGGAGCACACCCCCGCCTTTGTCCACGGCGGCCCGTTTGCAAACATCGCGCACGGCTGCAACTCCGTTTTAGCAACGCGCATGGCCCGGAAGCTTGGCGACTACGTCGTCACGGAGGCGGGCTTCGGCGCGGACCTCGGCGCGGAGAAGTTTTTCGACATCAAGTGCCGCGCGGCGGGCCTGAGTCCCTCGGCGGTCGTCGTTGTTGCGACCGTTCGCGCTTTGAAGCACCACGGCGGCGCACGGAAGGCCGATTGGGGCCTGGAGGACCTCGCGGCGCTCGAGCGCGGGCTTCCGAACCTTTTGCGCCATGTCGAAACTGTCACGGGGGTATTCGGTCTCCCCTGCGTTGTGGCGGTCAACCGCTTTCCGACGGACACGGAGGCGGAGCTTGCGCTGATCGAGGAAAAGTGCCGCGCGCTCGGCGTTCCGGTCGCGCTCTCCGAGGTCTGGGAAAAGGGCGGCGAGGGCGGCATGGCGCTCGCCGGGGAGGTCGTAAAGCTCTGCGAACAGCCGAGCACGCTGCGCTTTGCCTATGCGCTCGACCAAAGCATTGAGGAAAAGATCGACGCCATCTGCAAAAAGGTCTATCATGCTGACGGCGCGGTTTTGCTCCCGGCGGCGAAAACGCAGGCTGAAAAGCTGACGGAGCTGGGCTTTGGCGCGCTTCCCATTTGCATGGCGAAAACGCAGTACAGCTTTTCGGACGACCCGAAAAAGCCCGGCGCACCGGAGGGCTTCACGGTCACGGTACGCCGGCTCAAGGTCTGCGCAGGCGCGGGCTTCATCGTCGCCTACACGGGCGACATTCTGACGATGCCGGGTCTGCCGAAGGTTCCGGCGGCGGAGAACATCGACGTCGATGAAAACGGCGTTATCACGGGGCTTTTTTAAAATGAAACAGCTTGACTACGCGCTTGTCCGCTCCCGCAGCAGAACGCTCGCTTTGCAGGTGGAGCGCGACGGCTCGCTCACCGTCCGCGCTCCGCTGCGCTGTCCGAACGCGGCAATCGAAGCATTCGTCGCAAAAAACGCGGCATGGGCGGCGGAAAAGCGTTCGCAGGTTCTTGCGCGAAATGAAAACCACCCGGCGCCGACAGCCGAGCAGCGCGCCGCGCTTTTCGAGTGCGCAAGGCGCGATATTCCGCCCCTTGTCGAGCGCTACGCCGCGCGCATGGACGTTTGCCCGGCCGGCGTTAAAATCACGGGCGCAGAGCGGCGATTCGGAAGTTGCAGTGGCAAAAACAGTCTGTGTTTTTCTTACCGCCTCGCCGCTTACCCCAAGGAGGCGGTCGAGTACGTCGTCGTCCACGAGCTCGCGCATATCCGGGAAAAGAACCACGGCAAGGGTTTTTACGCCGTTATAGCGTCCGTTCTGCCGGATTATAAGGAGCGGGAAAAGCTTCTCCGGCAATAGCATTTTATTGACACACGGTCAAAATCCCGGTAAACTGTAAAGGTGCGTCCGCCGCCGAACGGACGGCACGGAGGAGTGCGGTAGTTTGGAAAACGTGAAACACGAAACGGACGCGCTGGGAACCGAGGACGTCGGAACGCTTTTAAAACGGCTCGCCGCGCCCGCCGTCGCCGCGCAGATCATAAACGTCCTTTATAACGTCGTTGACCGCATCTACATCGGCCACATCAAGGAGGTCGGGCAGCTCGCGTTCACGGGCGCAGGCGTGTGCCTGCCGCTCATTCTCATCATCTCGGCCTTTGCCGCTTTGGTGAGCATGGGCGCCGCGCCGCGCGCGTCGATTTTTCTCGGAAAAAACGACAAAGTGTCCGCCGAAAAAACGCTCGGCAACAGCGTGACGCTGCTGCTGTGTTCCTCCGCCGTTTTGACCTTTGTTTTCGTGCGCTGGAGCGAGCCTCTGCTTCTGGCCTTCGGCGCGAGCAAAAACACCATCGGCTACGCGCTCGACTACATGCGCATCTATGCGCTCGGTACCGTTTTTGTACAGCTCACGCTGGGGCTAAACGCGTTCATCGCGGCAGAGGGCTTTGCGAAAACGGGCATGTATACGGTGCTCATCGGCGCGGTTTTGAATATCATCCTCGACCCCATCTTCATCTTCGCGCTTGGCATGGGCGTCAGGGGCGCGGCGCTCGCGACCATTTTGTCGCAGGCCGTCTCGATNNAGTGGACGCTCC
Organism: Clostridiales bacterium UBA2658; assembly: GCA_002359425.1. GTDB lineage: Bacteria > Bacillota > Clostridia > Oscillospirales > Oscillospiraceae > UBA2658. The sequence goes on along the minus strand of DEMY01000039.1, from coordinate 44,954 downwards.
ATTTTCTCACTGGCCCGAAAACGACGCTGCGCATCCGCCGGAGCTGTTTGAAGCTTGAGGGCGCCATCGTCCGTCCCGCGCTCGCGCTGGGACTCGCGTCGTTCATCATGCAGACGACCGAGAGCGTATTGATCGTCTGCTACAATTCGTCCCTTTTGCGCTACGGCGGCGACATTGCGGTCGGCGCGATGTCGGTACTCGCGAGTTGCAGCCAGTTCGTGATGCTGCCGCTCGTGGGGCTTGCGCAGGGCGCGCAGGCCATCATCAGCTACAATTACGGGGCCCAAAACCCCGCGCGCGTGCGCGAAGCGGTGAAGCTTCTTTTGCGCGACTGTGTCGCCTACGCCGTTGCCTTTTGGGCGCTCGCCGAGCTTTTCCCCGAGATTTTTGTGCACATGTTTAATAGCGACCCAGAGTTTGTCACTTTTTCCGCCAAGGCGCTGCGCATCTATATTGCGGTCGGCGGCCTCTTCGGCATCCAGATCGCGTGCCAGCAGGCGTTCGTCGCGCTGGGGCGGGCCAAAAGTGCCGTTTCGGTCGCCGTTTTGCGAAAGCTTGTGCTTTTAATTCCCCTCATCTACATTCTGCCACACGCGGGTCTGCCCGTTTCACAGGCGACGGCGGTCTTTCTGGCAGAGCCTGTTTCGGACTTCATTTCCGTCGCCTACACGGCAATTTTGTTCACGATCATCTTCCGCCGCACGATGGCGGAGATCGGCGACCCGACTCTCGCGGAGCGGCAGCGGCAAAAGGAGCTTAAAATGCAGCATAAGGCCCTCGGCTACAAACCCTGGGAAGGGCGGAAAAGCAGCCTTTACAGGTTTCTCGCCCATGTCGTCCGCGCATTCACAAAGCCAGTTCGCACCGAGTGGGAGGTTCCTTACGACGGCCGCCCGGCTGTCTTCGTCGGAAACCACGACCGGGCCTACGGCCCCATCGCCATGTGCGCATGGTTCGACGCGCGCGACACGCTCCGCCCGTGGATCAACGCCCAGATGCTCTCAACGCGTGCGGCTCCGGCCTACATCCGCAAGGACTTCTGGTGGGACCCCGACAAGCCGAGCGCGAAGCTCTATGATTACACGCTCGCCTACCTCGCGGCCCTGTGTCTACCGCCCATTCTTCGCGGAAGCGACTGCATCCCGGTCTACCACGACGCGGGCGTCTTGACCACCTTAAAAAAGAGCGTCCGCTCTTTTGAGGAGGGCAAAAACATCCTCCTTTTCCCCGAGCGTCCAACCGGCTTCCACCGCTATGACAAAGAGATCAATGCGGGCTTTGTTTCGATTGGCAGGCTTTGCTGGGCCAGAACGAAAAAAGCCGTCAGTTTTTACCCCGTCCATATTGACTGGGATCAGCAGCTTATTTCCGTCGGCGCCCCCATTCCCTACGACCCGGCGGTCAAATACGCCGAACAGGTCAAAACGACCGCCGAAGCGGTCGAAAAATACTTTCAGAGTTTTGGAGAATAACGCATGAGTAAAAAGCAGCGGCTCCCCGGCGAGCGCCGGTATGTCTCTCCCTGGGTCCCGAACCGGCGGGAGGCCATTATCATTATCTATATGTTCATCCACCTCTTGTGGTACTTCATCGACGAGGCGCTTATTCAAACGAATTTTCACGTTATGTACTGTCCGCTGGACGACAAGATTCCCTTCTGTGAGTGGTTCATCTTCCCCTATCTCTCGTGGTTTCTGTACATGCTCATTCCGGGTCTTTACTTCTACCGCAAGGACAAGCCCCTTTTTGAAAAATACGCCCTCCTGCTGGAGTTTGGCTGGTTCGTCTGCATGTTTATAAACACGGTTTTCCCGAACGGCCAGACGCTGCGACCGTCTAGCTATCCAGACAATATCGCAGGTCAGCTTGTAAAGCTCATCCAATCCGCCGACACGCCAACAAACGTGTTCCCGAGCATGCACATCGTTGGGGCGCTCGCCGTTGCGGTCGCTCTGTTAAAGAGCGAAACGCTGCGGAAAAAGATCGGGCTGCAAATTTTCAGCATCCTTCTGTGCGTCTCCATCTTCCTTGCGACGATGTTTTTAAAGCAGCACTCCGCCTTGGACGTCATGGGCGGTACCGTCGTTTTCATCTGCACCTACTTCTTTGTTTTTCACGGCCCCGCCTCAAAAATCCTGACCTTCCTCGCGGACACGTTTTTGAAAAACTGCGAACTTGACAGGCTCGTGGCCTATCGGAGCAAAAACGGGCAATAAATTAAAAGCGCTCCCGCAAAATGAATTGCAGGAGCGCTTTTTATGAGCTTTTTTACTGCATCTGCCGCGTGACGCTCGCCGGGAGTGTGAAGCCGTCCGTTCCGCCTAAAAAGGACTTCACCGTCAGGTGCAGGGCGTTGCGGTCCTCCAAAAGGTTTATCTCCGTGCCTTGCGGGCCAAGGTCGGTCGCATCCAGAAGCCGGACCTGCGGACGCAGGACGTTCTCCGAAAAGTTTTTGACGACGATGGCGGGCGACCCGTCCGAAAGCTGAACGACGCTGCCGGCGGGATACGCGCAGACGATGTGCATAAACTGATTCACAAAGTCCCTGTCAAACTGGGAATCGGACTTTGCAACGATGTATTCAATGGCCTCGTTCGGAAGCCACGCCTTTCGGTAGCTGCGCTGGCTCGTGAGCGCGTCATACACGTCCGCCACCGAGAGAACGCGACCGAACACGGGGATGTGCGAACCCTTGTAGCCGAAGGGATAGCCGGTCCCGTCCATCTTTTCGTGGTGGCACTGAACGCCCTGCAAAACCTCATGCAAAACGTTGAAGCACTTGCGCAGGCGCTCAACGCCTTTTTCGGGGTGCGTTTTGATGATGGCAAACTCGCTGTCCGTTACGGGGCCGTTTTTGTTGATGATCTGGATGGGGATATCGACCTTGCCGATATCGTGCATCAGTGCGCACAGGCCGATGTCTTCCAGCCGGTTGCGGTTGATGCCCATTTCGCTCGCAAGGAGGATTGAGAGAATTCCCACGTTCATGCTGTGGGAATAGGTATAGCTATCGTAGCCCTTGATCTCCATGATATCGACAAGGTATTCGTCCCGGCCGAGAACGCTGTCCACAATGGTTTCAGCAATTTTGCGGGTAGACTCCACCGCCGTGTAGGAGATGCAGGGGCGCGTAAGATAATTGGCGTATAAGCCANNACCGCGGAATTCGTTCGTGATCTGCTGGCGCAGCTCCGGCTCCAGAACAGGGGTCGGCTCGATATCTTCGCTGCCAACAAGCTCGATGTAGACACCATCGACGCCGTGCTCCTGCAGCTTTTTGATGAGCGGCGTAGTGAGGACCTCACCGCACTTTAAAAGAGAAAAATACCCAATCGAAGAAGGTATACTCTTAGCCAGCTTCATGCCCGGTTGCGCGTTGGAAAGAGGGACATAGATCAATCAAAAGAGCTCCTTTCTCAAAAGATGAGCATTCAAAAAGCGAATCGAACTGACAAAACAGGAAAGAGAAAGCCTAAAATTGTATCCCCAAAAGAGACGGAAAGCAGTCGCTATTTTCTTGGGTCATCCGGGTTATTATACTTGATAGCAGCGTATGTTGCAAGCGAAATCATGCAAAAATATTAAAAATGTGTCGAAATTTGCAAAAGTATGATCAATACTGAAAACTGAGGGCAGTCTCCGCGCCATTTGAAAAGTGTACTTTGTAATCTTCGGTTACAAAAACGGCATAGTAATTATTCATTTTTTCCATAAGCTTAAGTCCTTTTCCCAGCCCGAGGGCGAAGCAGACCGTTGAAAGCGCGTCGCAGTCGCAAGAATTCTTGCCGATGATTGTAACAGATAAAAGATTGTTGTTATAAGGGTAGCCCGTCGAGGGGTCCAAGATGTGGTGATAGCGCTTTCCGCCCTCATAGAAGCAGCGCTCATAAACGCCGGAGGTGACGACCGAAAGGTCTTTTGCCTTGACAGTCGCGATGGAGTCGGCGCCGAAGGGACGCTGGATGCCGACAGTGAACCCTTCCGTATCCGTTTTTCCGCCGATGCACAGGACGTTTCCGCCCAAATTTACAATTGCGCGCTTGACGCCGCTTTCGCGCAGATAGTCCGCAACGCGGTCGGCGATGTAACCCTTCGCGATACCGCCGAGGTCGATCTGCGTCTGATCGCTCGCAAACGTCACGGTGTTTCCCGAAACCGAAAGGTTCTTGTAGCCGACCGCCGCCGCGGCCTTTTGGATCGCCGCCTTGTCCGGCACCTTCGGCGACTCCGCGTCGAAGTTCCAAAGGGCGGCCAGCGGCTCGATTGTGATGTCGAATTTGCCGTCCGAGCATGTGCCGTAGTAGAGTCCCCTTGTGAGCAGCGCAGCCGTTTCATCTGAAACGATGTTTGTTTCGCGGTGGTTCAGCTTGTAGATATCGCTTGTTTCCATGGTCGTCGAAAAAAGCGCCTCGTATTTTTTACAGAGATTGAAGCAAGCGGTCAAAAGCGTTTCATTTTCCGCTTCATTGCCGCCGTAGACCGTAATCGTTGCGGACGTGTCGAGAACGAAGTCGGTCTTACTCGTCTTTTCCGCCGTCCCGCTTCCGCCGCAGGCGCACAGTTGGAGCAGCAGCACAGACAAGAGCGCGAAGGCAAAAATGCGCTTGCGTATTGCTTTCATAGCGGAATATCTCCTTTGTGTTACTGCCACAATCATACAAGAATCGTGCAAAAAAAGCAACAAAAATCACAAAACCCACGAAAAGCGCCTACAAAAAATTACGTACGCTATTTTTGTGGACAATCCCTTTTCAAACCACTATAATATTTGCTAAAAGCAGAGCGGCGGCGCCGGCCGCCGCATCAAGGCAAGGAGGAACGCCGTCATGAAAAAGCTGCGCGGAGTACGTGTGCCCCACAGGAAGAAAACGGCCGAAAGCATACCGTTGAGGATGCCCGTCCCGCCGGAGCTTACGCTGCCGATGTCTATGCACATCGGCGCACCGGCAAAGCCCGTTGTTGCCGCAGGAGACGAGGTGAGGGTGGGTCAGCTCGTGGCGGAGGCGGACGGGTTTCTTTCGTCTCCCGTCTATTCCGGCGTCTCCGGCAAGATCAAAAAAATCGNNGAGATTCTAAACAGCGCCGGAAAAAAGGTTCCCGCCATCGTCATTGAGACGGACGGCGCCCAGACATCGGTCGCATTTAAGGCCCCGCAGATCACGAACACGGCGGAATTTTTGGATGCTGTCCGCGCAAGCGGCGTTGTCGGTCTCGGAGGCGCAGGCTTCCCGACGGCGGTGAAGCTCTCGGTAAAGGACCTTTCAAAGATCGAAGCCGTCATCATCAACGGCGCGGAGTGCGAGCCTTACATCACTTCGGACACGCGCACGATGCTGGATGCAGCTGACCTCGTTATAAAAGGAATCGCGCTTCTTCAAAAGTATCTCGATGCAAAACGCATCATTTTTGCCATTGAGGACAACAAGCCCGATTGCCTGAAGCTCTACCGGGACAAAACGAAGGGCATGCCGGGCGTGGATATAAAATCGCTCCCGGCGGTATACCCGCAGGGCGGCGAAAAGGTCCTCATATACCAAACTACCGGAAAAATCGTCCCCGAAGGCGGTCTGCCCATTGACGCGGGTGCGGTCGTCATCAACTGCACAACGCTCGCGACCCTCGCAAACTACGTGGAAAACGGCGTCCCGCTCTACGAAAAGCGCGTCACGGTGGACGGCTCGGCAGTAAGGGACCCCAAAAACGTCATCGTTCCCATCGGCACGCCTATGAAGGACGTGTTCGCTTTCTGCGGCGGCTTCAAGGAGGAACCTAAAAAGGTTCTCTACGGCGGCCCGATGATGGGCATCGCGGTGCCGGACCTGGAACAGCCGGTTTTGAAAACGACGAACGCGCTTCTCGCTTTTAACGCAAGGGACGCAAAGCTCCCGGCCGAAACGGCCTGCATCCGCTGCGGCCGGTGCATTCAAAACTGCCCGATGAATTTGCAGCCCGTGAACATTGNNATTAAAGGTCAATCTCTGCATGGAATGCGGCTGCTGCGCCTATGTCTGTCCGGCACACCGCCCGCTCGTGCAGGTCAACAAGCTTGCGAAGGTGTCTCTTCGGGACGATCAGGCCGCGCGGAAGGCGGCAAAGGAAATGCAGGAGAAAAAGGAGGCGGGAAAATGAGCGAATTAAGCGTATCAGTCTCCCCGCACATCCGCGCAGCGGATGACACGCATACCATCATGCGCGACGTGCTCATTGCGCTTTTGCCCGCTCTTGTGGCTTCGGTGCTCATTTTCGGCACAAGAAGTCTCGCGGTCATCGCCGTATGCGTTGCCTCCGCTGTGATCAGCGAGTGGATCTATGAAAAAATCCTGAAAAAGCCCTCCACCATCTCGGATCTTTCCGCTGCCGTCACGGGCGTTCTGCTGGCCTGCAACCTGCCGGTTGGCATTCCGCTCTGGCAGGCCGTTTTTGGCGCGGCGGTCGCTATTATTGTTGTAAAGCAGCTCTTTGGCGGTCTCGGCCAGAACTTTGCAAACCCGGCTATCACGGCCCGCATCGTCATGCTGCTCGCTTTTTCCGGCACCATGACGAAATGGAGCTTCCCGGACGCCGTTTCGACCGCGACGCCGCTCGTAATTCTGAAAGGCGAGTCGGACGCGGCGCTGCCGTCTCTTCTAAATCTGTTTCTTGGCGTGCGCGGCGGCTGTCTCGGCGAAACGAGCGCTCTGGCGCTGATTATCGGCGCTGCATATCTCCTTTGCCGCAGGGTTATTTCATGGCACACGCCGGTCGCCTTTATCGGAACGGTCTTTCTCCTCACGGCGCTTTTGGGCAAGGAGCCGGTCTATCAGCTTTTGTCTGGCGGTCTTCTGCTCGGTGCGTTTTTCATGGCGACCGACTACTCGACAACCCCGAGCACGAACAAGGGGCGCGTCCTGTTCGGCATCGGCTGCGGGCTGATCACCGTTTTGATTCGCGTCTGGGGCAACTACCCGGAGGGCGTTTCGTTCTCAATTTTGCTCATGAACATCATTACGCCCCACATCGACCGGCTCTGCCGGACGAAGCCACTGGGAGGTGTTGAGGCATGAGCGATGTGAAAAACGAATTTGTAAAGCCGATCGTCGTCCTGACGGTCATCTGCCTTGTCATCTCGGCGGCCCTCGCGTTTACAAATCAGAAAACCGCCTCCATCATCAAAGCCGCCGAAGTGCAAAAGGCGGACGAGGCAAAAAAGGACGTTCTGCCGGACGGCGACAGCTTCACGGAGGTGAAAGCCAAAAGCCTCCCGTCCACCGTCACGGCGGTGTACAAGGCCAAAAACGATGCGGGCTATGTCTTTGCGCTCACGGCAAAGGGCTACGGCGGCGATATGACGCTCATGTGCGGCGTTGACAAAAGCGGCGCCGTCACCGGCTGCGAAACCCTGTCGCACAACGAAACGCAGGGCCTTGGCTCCAAAACGGCGCTACCGGATTTCAGTGGCCGCTTCACTGGGAAAACTAGCGCGGACATTGACTCTGTCGAGACCATTTCCGGCGCGACCATCTCGTCAAAGGCTTATAAAAACGCGATCAAGGACGCTTTGTCCGCGTTTGGTTCAGTAAAGGAGGCGGCGTAAAAATGAGGAAACTCGGCATTCTCACAAAGGGCCTTGTCAAGGAAAATCCAACGCTCGTTCTGGTTCTCGGCACCTGCCCGACGCTCGCCATCTCGACGAACGTGAAAANNTATGGGGCTTGCCGCAACGGCGGTGCTGCTGTGCTCGAACATGGCGATTTCGGCCCTGCGCAAGGTCATTCCGGACAAGGTCCGTATCCCGTGCTACATCGTTCTGATCGCGGGCTTTGTAACCGTTGTTCAGCTTCTCGTGCAGGCGTACGCCCCGGCGCTCAACGAAGCGCTCGGTATCTATCTGCCGCTTATCGTCGTAAACTGTATCATTTTGGGCCGCGCAGAAATGTTTGCGAACAAGAACACCGTTCTCGACTCCGCGCTCGACGGTATCGGCATGGGCCTTGGCTTTACGCTGACGCTGTTTGTCATGGGCTCCATCCGCGAGCTTTTGGGCGCGGGCACATGGATGGGCTTCACCCTTCCATTTTTGCAGGCGCACAGCATTTCGATTCTGACGCTGGCGCCGGGCGGCTTCTTTGTTTTCGGCTGCCTGATTGCAGTTGTGAACAAGCTCTCGAACGGCAGGACCATGGGCAGCCGCGACCCGAGCTGCAAGAGCTGCCCCGCTGCCGCCGCCTGCGGCAAGCTCGCGGAAGCGGGAAAGGAGGCTGACTGANNTCTTGTTCATAACGGCGCGAAGGAATTGCTGGTCGTTCTTCTGTCCGCCGTCTTCGTAAATAACTACGTTCTCCAGCGTTTTCTTGGAATCTGCCCATTTTTAGGCGTTTCCAAAAAGCTCGATCAGGCCAGCGGCATGAGCATCGCGGTCGTTTTCGTCATGTGCCTTGCAACCGCCGTCACCTGGCCCATCCAGTATTACCTTCTGGAGCCGAACGGCCTCGGCTATATGCAGACGATTGTTTTCATACTCGTCATCGCCGCGCTTGTGCAGCTCGTTGAGATCATCCTCAAGCGAAACATGCCGGCGCTCTACCAGTCGCTTGGCATCTACCTGCCGCTCATCACAACAAACTGTGCGGTACTCGGCGTCACGCTTCTGAACATCCAGAGCAAGTATGATTTTGTAAGCTCAATGGTGAACTCCTTCGGCTCCGGCCTCGGCTTCTTCCTCGCGATGGTGCTGTTTGCCGGCGTCCGCTCCCGCATGGAGGGCGGCGACACGCCGAAGAGCTTTCAGGGCTTCCCAATCACACTTATTGCCGCGTCCATCGTGTCGCTGTCGTTCTTCGGTTTTTCGGGTGTGATCGAGCACCTGTTTTCGTGAGGGGGCCGGAACATGAACGCTATTGTTATTGCAATTGTATCCGTAACGGTGATCGGTCTGATCTGCGCGGTCATCCTGTCCATTTTCTCAAAGCTGTTTGCGGTACATGAGGACGAACGTTTCCCGGCAGTCCGCGAATGTCTGCCGGGGGCCAACTGCGGTGCCTGCGGCTATGCCGGCTGCGACGGCTATGCCCACGCGATTATCGAAAAAGGCGCAAAAACGAACCTCTGCGTTCCCGGCGGCGATGGCGCATCGAGGAACATCAGCGACGTCCTGGGCGTCGATTTTCAAGATGTCGTCGAGCAGACGGCGTTCGTGCGCTGCGGCGGCGACTGCGAGAAAACCAAAAACAAAATGGATTACGAGGGCCTTGAAAGCTGCAAGGCAGCGAAGCTCGTCTTTGGCGGCACCGGAAGCTGCACCTACGGCTGCATGGGTCTTGGCGACTGCGCGGCGGTCTGCCCGCACAAGGCGATCTGCGTAGAGGACGGTCTTGCCCGCATCGACCCGCGCGCCTGCATTGGCTGCGGTCTCTGCGCAAAGACCTGTCCCCAGAAAATAATCACGCTCCTGCCGACGGCCTATAAGCCCCGCGTGCGCTGCGCAAACCCCGAAAAAGGCGCGGAGGTGCGAAAAGTCTGCTCCACCGGCTGCATCGCCTGCAAAAAATGCGAAAAGGAGTGTCCCGCCGGAGCCATCACCGTCGAAGCCAATCTCTCCCGCATCGACTATGAAACGTGCACGGGCTGTGGCCGCTGTGCAGAGGTCTGTCCCGTCAAATGCATTGTTATTGAAGACATTCCCGCGACGCAGAAATAAAGAGGCTGTCCCGGAGGCAAACGCCCCCGGGACTCTTTTTTTGCGCCCGGCGGGGCGGACAGCGGGGCGGCAGCCCGCACCCTCGCCGCCTCCCGGCATAGAATGTTGTGAACACAGGAAGGATGTGGTCACATGAAATTTCTGATTGTCGGCGGCGATCTGCGTATGGCATGGCTCGCGGCGCTGTTGCAGCGTCAGGGACATGGGGTATGCAGCTTCGCACTCGACGAAGCGCCGGCAGAACTCACGGGAAGCTGCGCGCTCACGCCCTGCGCCATGATGGATGCGGACTGTGTCGTGCTGCCGTTGCCGGTGCTCGGGCCGGGTGGCGGGCTCAACGCGCCGCTGAGCGCCTTTTCTTACGATATAGAGGACATTTTTGCGGCCCTGCCGAAAACGGCCGTCGTCTGCGGCGGACTTGCGGGAGAACCGGTTCTGCGCGCGGCGGCGGAGCAAGGGCTCCATTTTACGGATTACTTCAAACGAGAGGAGCTTGTCGCCCTCAACGCGCTTGCAACCGCCGAAGGGGCCATTGACGTCATCCTGCGCGCCTCTCCCCTCACAATCTGGGACAGCCGCGTGCTGATTACCGGCTACGGGCGCATTGGAAAGCTGCTTGCTCCGCGGCTTCGGGCGCTCGGCGCGCGCGTTTCCATCTCCGCGCGAAATGAGGGCGACAAAGCGTACATCCGCGCCAATGGCTTTGAAGCGCTCGACACGCGCACGCTCGGACCGGAGCTTTCCAGTTTCGACACCATCGTGAATACGATCCCCGTACGCATCTTTGAGCGGGATCGGCTAAAGCAGATATCGCCGTCCGCTCTGTGCCTCGACCTTGCCTCGCGGCCCGGCGGCTTTGATCTGGACGCAGCAAAGGAGCTGGGCCGGAACGTCGTCTGGGCGCTCGGTCTGCCGGCGCAGATCGCGCCTGCGACCGCCGGACGCATTATCGGCGAAACCGTTTTAAACATCCTGCGTGAAAAAGCCGCGCAGAAGGAGGAATAAGGGATGCCGAAAACAAAACTGGGGCTTGCCGTGTGCGGCTCCTTCTGCACCTTCGACAAAATCATGCCCATCGCCGCCCNNGGAAAGCGCCGCCGGCATGGACACGCGCTTCGGCTGCGCGGAAAATGCCCGGGAGCACCTGCGGGATATCACCGGCAAGGACGTCATCTGCACCATTCAGGCTGCGGAGCCTATCGGTCCGAAAAAGCTCTTCGACGTTCTGGCTGTCGCGCCCTGCACGGGGAACACGCTGGCAAAGCTCGCCTCCGGCATTGCCGACAGCACCGTCACCATGGCATGTAAGGCGCATCTCAGAAACGGTCGCCCTGTCGTCATCGCTATCTCGACAAACGACGCGCTGGCTGCAAACGCCAAAAACATCGGCGAGCTTATGAATCGGAAGAACATCTATTTTGTCCCCTTCCGGCAGGACGATCCGGAGGGAAAGCCCACTTCGCTCATCTCCGACCTTACGCTTCTGGGCGACACCGTCGCCGCAGCGCTTGAAGGCCGTCAGCTCCAGCCGATGGTGCTCGGCCCCCGGGAATGATAAGCGGCGAAAACCCGTGGGCTNNGCACGGGTCTTCTGGAGGTAAGGGAAAAATGAGGAAATGAAAAAGAGAGATATCTAAAAGAAGCCGGCTTGTTCGCCGTTTGGCGTCCGGTCTGCTGAGCGGAAGCTACGCGTTGGTGGCCGTGGTCGCGGGGAGCTGTGCGTCCGCGTTTTGCTGCGGGCCGCCTTTGCCGCCCGGCGGCATTTGACCATTACCGCCCTGCGNNCTTGTTCGAGTAGCTGATGGCGCTCATTTCGACCGTGTAGCTCTGGGAGCCGACCGTCAGGGTATAGGTGCCGCCCGACGTGATGCCGGAGGCGCTGAGGTTAACGGCGTTAAAGGTCTTTTCCGGTGTGAACTGAAGGAGAACGTTGCCGCCGCTGTCTTTGAGCGTCACCTGTGTGCCCGCGGCCTGCTGGCTCGACAGCACATAGAGGATGGAGCCCTGCGTGGAGCTGTCGGCAAAGCTCACGGCCATGCCGCTGCTGCCAGCGGCCATCAGCGTGCCGCCCGTGATTGCAGCCGTGCAGCCCTCGCCGTAGTCGATGGCGCCTNNGTTGTGCCGCCGGAAATCGTGAGGCTGCCGTTGGAATCCAAGCCGTCGCCGCCCGCGTTCACCGTAAGCTCGCCGCCGGAAATCTCGAGTGTTATGCTGGAGTCGCCCTGCATTCCGCCGCCGAAGCCGCCCCGCTGATTGCCGCCGGTGCTCGAGCCGCTGGAAGCAAACAGGCCGTCGTCAGAGGAGACAACCGAGATTTTGCCGCAGGAAATGGCAATGTTCTTGCCTTCGATGCCCTCGCAGCTCTTCTGAATATCGATCGTGCCGCCGCAGATGGTGAGGGTCGTTCCGGCGTGGATGCCGTCGTCCCCGGCGTTGATGGTGAAGATGCCGCCCTCGATGTAGACGAAGCCTTTGGTGGCGTCGTCTTTATTTGAGGAATGGATGGCGTCCTCGTCGGTTGTAAGGTTGAAGGCGCCGTCCGCAATGCGGACGCTGTCTTTGCCGTTTAGAGCGTGGTCCTGCGATGTAATTTCATAGGTGCCGCAGGTGACCTTGAGATCGTCCTTTGAAACGACGCCATGGCCGTTCGGCGCTTTGACAACGAGGGTACCCGCACCGTTGAGCGTAAGTCCGACCTTTGAAAAGATTGCAGCGTCAATGTTTGTGGTGCCGTCGGTCGCGGTAAATTCGCCGGTGGTGGAAACGGTGTTCGTCGTACCGCTTGCGGTCGTCAGAAAGACCTTGTCGGCGGACTTTACATAGATGCCGGCACTGTTCGCGTTTGTAATGGTAACGCCGTTCAAAACGATCTGTAGCTTTGCTGTGTCATCGGCTGCAATGACAACCTGACCGCTGAGCGTGCCGGAGAGAATGTAGGTGCCCTCGGCGGAGATGGTAACGGTGCTGCCGCTGACCGACGCACCGTCGCCCTTTACGGTGGCAGAGCTGCCGGAGAGCGTTATGAGGGTGCTTTCGGACTCGCTGTAGCCGATTTCCTTGTCGCGGTCGGTGAACATGCTCTTGTCCGAGGATGCCGCCGTCGTGCTGGCTGTGGTGGAGGACGCCGTCGCGCTTGCGCCCGTGCTTGAGCAGCCCGCGAGCAGCGTCAAGGTAAGCGCGGCTGTCGCCGCGATGCTCACGGTTTTCTTGCGGAGCTTCATGATCGATCATCTCCTGATCCGACCCTTTGGGTCTTTTTCATTTTTTGCCGGAGCGTTAAAGCTCGGCGGACCTTCCCCGCTCGATGGAAGACGAGATTTCTAAATTTCCGTTGCGACAGCGAAGCTTATCAATAAATTCCTTTTCCTGTGTCGCATCTTTGAGCATGACACGATACTTGAGATTGAAGAGGCTGCCCATGTTCGTTGTTTTCACGGATTCGAGCTTCCAGCTCGTGGCGTAATCCCCGAAAAGATCGTCGAAAACGCCTGCATAGTCGAGGTCCTCTGGGATGGTGATGCGGACGGTCTTTTCAAGCTCTGTCTCTCTTTCGTTTCCAAAGCCGGAGCCTGTGAGCACCATCATGACAAAGCCGATGATGAAAACGAAAATGGCGGCGTAGCCGATATAACCCATGCCGGTAACGAGCCCGGTTGCCATGGCGAGAAACAGCGCCGCAATTTCCTTTGCCGAGCCGGGGGCGGAGCGGAAGCGGACGAGACTGAAGGCCCCGGCCACAGCGACGCCCGCGCCGATGTTCCCGTTCACCATCATGATGATGACGGCGACGATCGAGGGGAGCAGCGTCAGAGTTACGAGAAAGCTCTTGGTGTAGTGCGTTTTGTATTTATAAAAAAGGGAGATGACGGCGCCCAGAACCAGCGCTGCACACAGGCAGGCGAGAAAGTCGCCGACCGCGATGCCGCTGGCCGTGGTGCTGTCAAAAACCCCGTTAAAAAAACTAAGCAATGTACAGCCCCTCTTTCATGGGAATCGCGGCCCTCGTTTGCATGGCCTTGTGCACATTCCCGTATTTGGAGAAATTCGTTTTAAAAACGCGGATCTGCGAAAGCGCCTTCGCTAGCCAGAGCGGCATCGCCTCCGCAATTTTTATTTCCATGAGAATCTGGCCCGGCTCTAAAAGCTGCGCGCCGTCTGTGCCGCCCGTGAGGGTGATCTCTTCGTCGCGCCAGCGGATGTTCTCGTCGAAGGTAATGCGAAAATCCGGATCGTCCTTTCCAAAGAACGCCTGCCGGTCATAGGCAATGAACGCCGCCGGGGTAAGGCCCAGATGCTGCTTGCGGAAGTAATCAAGCTCCGAAACGATTTGGGAGGGCTTCGGGGCCTCGCTCGCGCCCGCGAGATAGCTTTCTGCTTCCTGTGCGGTCATTTCGACGCGGCGCTTGTAAACGATGCCCTTGTATTTTTTCTTGAGCTCCACAAAGACCGTTCCATCCCGGGTGGCCGGGCCGTAGCTCCGAACGCGGAGCTTTTCCTTGTAAACGGGTCTGTCAAGCGAGCGGCGGGCGAGGATACTGTCCGGCGTGTCGTAATACACGTTGCAGACGGTGCTTCTGCCGAACGCATCGGGCTTCATGTACTGGTCCACCAGTTCCATAATCGCCCTCCGCTGTGCGCCGTCGATCAGGTACTTGACCTCGTGTCTCTCAAACTTGTTTTTCACTGTCTGCATGTCCCTGACCTCCTTTCGATGGTCAGAGCATACCAGTAATACCTAAAATGAAGCTTAAACAATGAGAAAATCGAAAAAACGTGAAAAATCCATGTAAAGCTTTACAGGCGCGTGTTATACTGTCCCCACAAGACCTAGGAGGTGGACGGTATGGAAAAACTGCGGCGGGGCGACGTCTGGCTTATTATGATCCTACTCGCCGCCGCACTTTCGGCGTGGCTGTATACCGGGCTCACCCGCACAGAAAGCGCCAGCGTGCGCGTGACGGCCGGCGGGGTCGCGTTTGGGACCTATCCGCTCTCCAAGGACACGGAGGTACGCATTGGGAGCAATACCGCTTACAACCTTCTCATAATCAAGGACGGCGAGGCTTTTATAGCCGAGGCATCCTGCCCGGACAAGCTCTGCATGAAGCAGGGCAGGATCAAATATGACGGGCAGAGCATCATCTGTCTGCCAAATAAGGTGGTCGTTGAAACCGTCGGCGGCGAAGCTTCGGGAGAGGACGCGGTGGCAAGATGAAAGAAACGAAGGAACCCCTCTCGGCACGGCAAATCTCCGAATACGGTCTGCTCGTCGCGCTCGCAATGGTTTTGAGCTATGTTGAATACCTCATTCCGTTTTCGTCGGCGGTTCCGGGCGTGAAGCTGGGGCTTGCAAACATCGTCGTTATTTTCGCGCTGTACCGGCTCGGGCCGGGGGCTANNCTGTACCGGCTCGGGCCGGGTGCGTCCGCGGTCATTTCGCTGGTGCGCGTTTTGCTCATGACCTTTCTCTTCGGAAACGCTTTTGCGCTGTTTTACAGCCTTTCGGGGGCGATTTTGAGCCTCGCGGTCATGATTTTGCTGAAAAAGAGCGGCAAATTCAGCGCGCTTGGCGTCGGCGCTGCGGGCGGCGTCTGCCACAACGTCGGACAAATTTTGTGCGCAATCGTCGTTTTGGAGACAGGAAAGCTCGCTTACTATCTGCCTGTGCTGCTTGTTTCTGGCACACTCGCGGGAATCGGCACCGGCGCCGCCGGGGGAATTCTTATCAAACGGATAGACCCGAAAAAGCTCTGAACGTCCCGCTGCCGCCAGCGCCGGCGTCGGTTCCGCCGCAGGGACGGCCCTCTGCGGCTGCCAGCGCGGTAAGGTTTGCGTCCGGCGCTCACCTATGGTACAATCATATCAATCCACAGCAAAGGAGATCCCGTTTTATGAACTATGAGGGCAACGTTTACCGACCGCCCAGCGAGGCGTACAGTCTCATTATTCAGGCCACCATCGGCTGCTCGCACAACACCTGCACCTTCTGTCCGATGTATTCCGGCGAGCGCTTCCGCATGCGGCCGTTTGAGGACGTTTTTAGGGACTTGCAGGAGGCGCGGCGGGAGCACCCGCACGTCGAGCGCATCTTTTACGCGGACGGCGACGCGCTGTGCCTTTCAACCGATAAGCTGTGCGCGCTTTTAGGCGCGGCATACTCGATTTTTCCGGAGTGCACACGCGTGAGCGTTTACGGGCGGGCGGATAACATCAAGGCCAAAACGGACGACGAGCTGCGGCAGCTCAAGGAAGCCGGGCTTGGGATGATCTATCTCGGCGCGGAGTCCGGCTCGGCGGAGGTTTTAAAGCGCGTCAGCAAGGGTGAAACGCCGGCGGAGCTGATTGACGCGGTACAGCGCGCGGAGGCATCCGGCATTCCGGTTTCCGTGACCTTCATTTCGGGTCTCGGCGGCAAGGCCCTCATGGAAGAACACGCGGTGGAGACCGGCAAAATGATCGGCGCGATGGGCGCGAGCTACGTCGGCCTTTTGACGCTTTTGACAGCGCCGGGCACACCGATCTTCAAGGACATGATGCTGGGAAAGTTCAAGCAGCTTTCAACGCCGGAGGTTCTGAAGGAGCTAGAGCTTATTTTGGAAAACGCGGACTGCAAATCCCCCTGCGTCATGCGCAGTAACCACGCTTCAAATCGTCTCGTCATCAAGGGCACGCTCCCGCAGGACCGCGACAGGCTCCTTGCACAAGTCCGCGCGGCAATGCAGGATGAGCATCTTTTGCGCCCGAAGCAGTATCGGGGCTTTTAATTCGGCCAAAGCGGCGCTGTCATTGCAGGTTTACCATCTAAACACCGGCAAACGGCGCGCCGGTGGCGCTGAGACGGCTCTATTTTTGGGCTTATCGCGCCGCACTGCCACTAAAAAATAAAAAAGGGGGCGGNNTCGGACAGCGCCCTTTTCCTCTTTTACAAGCAATCGCGGGTTCTCTTTTCCGTCACGTTGGGAAGAGAGAACCCGCGATTGACATATCCCGTGCCCCATGGGCGCAGTGCTCCCGTTGCCGGGCCGCGTTTAAAACAGACACATCTGGCTCGTATCGGGCATATCGCCGAGCGCGCCGAGCTCCTTGAGCTGCTGAATGTGCGCCGTACTGGCCTTCGGGCAGGCGGCGGCAATCTCCTCGATGGAGATGAAGGTCTTTCCGCCCTCGCGGCAGTTCATAAGGTCGTTTGCGGCGGTTTCGCCCAGACCGGCGACGGCAACAAAGGGCGGAATGAGGGTATTGCCCTCGATCTCGAATTTGATAGCGTGGGACTTGTAAATATCCATCTTCGCGAAGGTCAAGCCGCGCATGTAAAATTCGTAAACGGCCTCAAGCGTCGTGAGCGTGTCGGAATCCTTGGCGGAGGGCTTCGGGTCCTCTCGGATCTCCTTCATTTTGCGGCGCACCGGCTCAATGCCGCGCGTCATGAGCGCAGCATCAAAGGAATCCTTCTGGCTGCGGCGGTAGAAGTAGCAGCTATAATACGCAAGCGGATAGTGTACCTTAAAATACGCGATGCGGAACGCCATCGTGACGTAGGCCACCGCGTGCGCCTTCGGGAAAAGATACTGAATTTTGCGGCAGGATTCGATGTACCATTCCGGTACGCCGTGTTCCTGCATCTCCTCGACGATGCCCTCCGGCCAGGGCTTGCCCTTACGAACAAAGTTTTTGCGGACCGCTTCCATAAACTTGAACGCGCGCTTCGGCTCAATGCCCCTATCCATGAGGTAGAGCATGATGTCGTCCCGGCAGCCGACGCACTCGTTAACGTCCGCGACCTTGTTCACGACGAGATCGTGGATGTTTCCGTTCCAGACGTCCGTGCCATGCGAAAATCCGGAAAGGCGCACAAGCGTTGCAAATTTGTCCGGCTGCGTGTCTACGAGCATCTGGCGCGTAAAGCCCGTTCCAAACTCCGGGATACCGATGGTGCCGGTCTTGCCGATAATCGGGTCGTCCTCCGGAAGGCCAAGAACCTTCGGGGACTTGAAAATGCTCATGGTGTCCTTATCGTCCAGGGGAATTTCGCGGGCGTTCACGCCGGTGATATCCTCGAGCATGCGGATCATGGTCGGGTCATCGTGCCCCAGCTCGTCGAGCTTTAAGAGGTTTGCCTCCATGCTGTGGTACTCGAAATGAGTCGTGATGATGTCGCTGTCCGGGTCGTCCGCCGGGTGCTGGACGGGGCAGAAATCCGTCACGTCCATGTCCTGCGGGATAATGACAAGGCCGCCGGGGTGCTGGCCCGTCGTGCGCTTAACGCCCACGCAGCCGAGCGCAAGGCGGTTTTCCTCCGCCTTCGTGACCTTCATGTCGTGATCCTCTAAGTAGTGCTTAACGTGGCCGTAGGCCGTTTTTTCAGCGAGGGTACCGATGGTTCCGGCCTTGAAAACGTGGTCCCGGCCGAAAAGCTCACGCGTGTATTCGTGCGCGCGGGACTGGTATTCGCCCGAAAAGTTCAGGTCGATATCCGGCACCTTGTCGCCACCAAAGCCCAAAAAGGTCTCAAACGGGATGTTGAAGCCCTCTTTTTTGAGCTTCGTGCCGCATTCGGGGCAATCCTTGTCCGGCATGTCCGCGCCGCAGCCGTAGTCCGTCTCCTTGAAAAACTCCGTGTGCTTGCAGTTCGGGCAGAGATAGTGCGGCGGCAGGGCGTTGACCTCCGTGATGCCCGCCATGTAAGCCACGAGCGACGAACCGACGCTGCCGCGCGAGCCGACGAGGTAGCCCGCCTCCAGAGATTTTGCGACAAGCTTTTGCGCGGACATATAAATGACGTCGTAGTGCCGGCCCAGAATGGCATCCATTTCGACATCGACGCGCTCCTGCACGACCTGCGGCGGATTTTCGCCGTAAAGCTCGTGCATCTTGCCGTAAACGAGGGTTTTGAGATCCTCCGCCGAATTTTCAATTTTGGGCGCAAAGAGGTCCTTCGGAAGTAAAACGATGGGTTCGCACGCGTCCGCGATGGCGTTTGTGTTCGTCACAACGACCTCATAGCACTTGTCCGCGCCGAGATAGGCAAATTCCTTGAGCATCTCGTCCGTTGACTTGAAGTAGAGCGGCATGGAGCGATCCGCGTCCTGAAAGCCGCAGCCGGAAAGGAGGATGCGGCGGTAAATCTCCTGTTCGGGGTTGAGAAAATGCACGTCGCCGGTCGCGACGACGGGCTTTCCAAACGTTTCGCCCAGCTCGACGACGCGGCGGTTGAAGTTTCTGAGCTCCTCCGTCGTTTTCGCCGTGCCGTTGTCAAGCATAAAAGCATTGTTGCAAAGGGGCTGTATTTCCAAATAGTCATAGAGGGCGCAAAGTCTTGCCAGCTCCTCGTCGCTTTTGTGATGCGCGACGGCGTCGAACACCTCGCCCGCTTCGCAGGCGGAGCCGACGATGATGCCCTCGCGGTACTGCAATAAAAGGCTCTTCGGAATGACGGGCTTTTTGCTCGTAAAATGTTCCAAATGCGACTTAGAAACCATTTCATAGAGGTTTTTAAGCCCCGTTTTGTTCTTAACCAGTAGGATAATATGCTTTAAGCGCATATGGCGCGGGTGGGCGTTCCGCTCGGCGCGGGTATATGCCTCGACCTCGCTCTGCTGCGTAATGTCGCGCTCGGCAAGCATTTCGATGAGCTTTGCCATAATGCGGCCGCAGGCGAGCGCATCATCGTCCGCACGGTGGTGGTTAAAGGCGGGCAGGCCGAGCCTGTCCGTCACCATATCGAGCTTGTGGCGCCTGAGATCCGGCAGAAGGCTCTGGGAAAACGTCAGCGTGTCGAAAAAGCGCGGGTGAAATTCGATGTTGTTCCGCTGCGCGGTGGCGCTCATAAAGCCAATATCAAACTCCGCGTTGTGGGCAACGAGCGGCCTGTCCCCGGCAAACTCCAAAAATTTGCGCATGGCCTCGCCCTCGAGCGGCGCGTCGAAAACGTCCCTGTCCGTGATGCTCGTAAGCTCCGTGATCTCCGGCGGGATGGGACGCTCGGGGTTCACGAAGGTCTGAAAGCGGGCGACGACCTCCTGCCCCTTCATGATGACCGCACCGATCTCCGTCATGCGGTCGCTGTTTGCGTCAAGGCCGGTCGTCTCGGTGTCGAAGGCGCAAAACTCCTCGTCGAGCGCGCCGCGCGGCTCACCGTAGAGCACAAGCTTGTCGTCCACGTCGTTTATGTAGTAGCCCTCAACGCCATAGAGAATTTTGACGCCGTATTTGTCCCCGGCGTGCCAGAATTCCGGGAACGCCTGCGCCACACCGTGATCCGTGATGGCGATGGCCTTGTGGCCCCACGCGGCGGCGCAGGCAACGGCCTCCGTCGGGTCNNCGGGTGTGAAGGTGCAGCTCAACGCGCTTTTCGCCCTCGGGGGCCGTATCCCTGCGCTTTGTCTTTTCGGCAAGCTGGATGCTGCGGACGGACATGGCGATGTCGTTGTAGTAACGGTCGTAGCCGACGTCGCCGTATACGATCAGGCACATACCCTTTTTGATCTGCGAAAGCGCCTGCTTGTCCTCCGGCTTTTTAAAATAGCCGGTGACGTGGATGGAGCCGTTGTAATCGGTCATATCAAAGTTTAAAATCCATGCGTCGCCGCGTTTGGTGTCGTGGCTGTCCACCGCAAAGACCTCGCCGCGCACGGCGACGGTGCCGCTCTCGGTCGAAAGCTCGCGCATCGGTATGACCTCGCCCCGGATGCCTTTGCCATAGATCAGATTTCCGGGGATGAGCGGCTCCTTCGGCTTTGGCGCATCCGTTCCGCCGGCGCTCTTTTTTGGCGCTTTTGCTGGGACCGGGCGCTCTGTTTTGTCGTTTATGACGACGCTTGCAAGCCCGTACTGTGCGGCGATGCGCCCTTCGACGGTGTGGCGCTCGGCGGCGATGGTCGGGCGCTTGAACGCAGAGNNTCGACATATGCAGCTTTTCCTTGTTGACGCTCACGAACACGACGACGGCCTCACCCAGACCGCCGCACATGTCCGCGTAGTCCTCGCAGAAGGGGAACATGGTTAAAAATGGTATTTTCTCTTCACTCATGGTATTATAGAATTTGCTCCTTTTTCTTCGCGTATGATAAGCTCGACGAGGGCGGCGGCCAAATCTGCCTCCGGCACCTTGCCAACGATCTCTCCTTTTTTGAACAAAACGCCTTCGCCGGACCCGCCCGCAATGCCGTAATCCGCCTCGCGCGCCTCGCCCGGGCCATTTACGATGCAGCCCATGACCGCGACGGTGCGCGGCGTTTTGATATCCTTCAGCTTTTCAGTGACTTCATTCGCAAGCGAAATGAGGTCGATGTTTGTGCGCCCGCAGGTGGGACACGATACGATATCGACGCCCTCGCGCCGCAGACCGGTGGCCTTTAAAATCGCGATCCCGGCTTTGACTTCTTCGACCGGGTCCGCCGTCAGCGAGACGCGGATGGTGCTGCCGATGCCGTCCAGCAGCAGCGCGCCGATGCCCGCCGAGGATTTCACAACGCCCATGTAGGACGTGCCCGCCTCCGTGACGCCGAGGTGCAGGGGATAATCCGTTTTTTCCGCCATGAGGCGGTAGGCGCGGACGGTGTCGGGGACGGACGAGGACTTTAAGGAGACGCAGATGTCTTCAAAATTCAAATCCTCTAAAATATGTATATGCCGCCATGCGGACGCAACCAGCGCCTCCGGCGTCGCGCCATACTTTTCAAGCAGATCCTTCGGGATGCTGCCGGAGTTGACTCCCACGCGGATGGGAATGCCGTTTGCTTTGCAGGCGTCCGCGACGAGTCTGACTCTGTCATTCGAGCCGATGTTGCCGGGATTGATGCGGATGGCGTCAAAGCCCGCGTCCGCCGCGGCGAGCGCAAGCTGATAGTCAAAGTGGATGTCTGCGACGAGCGGCATTTTGGTGCCTTTGCGGATGGCAGGCAGGGCCTTTGCCGCCGCTTCGTTCGGGACGGCAAGACGCACAATGTTGCATCCGGCGGACTCCAAAGCCGCAATCTGCGCGAGCGTCGCTTCGACATTTTCAGTTTTAGTGCTACACATGGACTGAACAGACACCGGGGAGACGCCGCCGACGGCGACATCTCCCACGTGGATGGTTCTGGTATTTTCACGGTTCATAAACAATCCCTCAGTGGATAAGCTTTGCGATATCGTTGTACATGACAAAGGCCATGAGCGCCAGCAGCAGCACAAAGCCTGCCGCATGGACATAACCCTCATATTTCGGGTCGAGTTTTTTCTTAAAAACGCCCTCGACAAAGGCGGTAATGACAAGAAACAGGAGCCGCCCGCCGTCCAGCGCCGGAAGCGGCAGCAGGTTNNCGGCAAGGTTCACGGCGATGAACGCTGTTAGGTAGGCAAGGCTGTAAATGGCGGCGCTCGTTGTTTCCGCCTGCTCTCCAACGTCGTTCATGATCTGCACGATGCCGACGGGGCCGGAAAGCTCCTTCATGCCGACCTGTCCCGTGACAAGGTCGGAAAGGCCCATCCAGACCATGCGCACAAAGTCGCGCGCGGCGTTCCAGGTGTATGCCGCGCCGGCGAAAAAGCCGTGCTCCTTGACACCAAAGTAAAGGCCGTAACGCGGAACGGTCTGGCCGTTTTCCTGATAGTCAACCGGGACGAATTTGTAATCGTCGAGCGTCACCTTCTCGCCGTCGCGCAGAAGAACGAAGTCGTGCATACCGCTTTTCGAACGGGAGAGAAGCATCGAAATGTCCGACGAGAAGAACACGCGGTGGCCGTCGATTTCCCAAATCTGGTCGTTTTCCTGAAAGCCCTCTGCGCTCTCGTAGGGACAGCCCTCAAAAAAGCCGGTGATCGTCGGCGTGAGAAAGACCGGGGACTTCGGCACGATGAAGGCGAGGAGGACCAGACCCGTTAAAAAGTTCATGGCTGCGCCGCAGAACAAAATGAGAAAGCGTTTCCACCAATCCTGATTAACAAAGGCGCGTGGGTCTTCAGACTCGCCGTCGTCCTCGTCCATGGCGCAGTAGCCGCCGATGGGAAGCCAGCGCAGGGCATAGAGCGTTTCTCCCTTTTGCTTTTTGCAGATGGCGGGGCCCATGCCGACGGAAAACTCCTCGACCCGGACACCGAAGCGCTTCGCCATGAGAAAATGGCCAAGCTCGTGCGTTACGATCAGGAACGCAAAAATCAAAATTGCAAGAACGATATACATAGAAAAAACCTCTTATAATAGAGCCCATGAAAACGCCTTTAAGCTTATTATCGCGCAAAGTGCGTTGGATTCTTATGGGGCGTGGCGCTGCACCGACGAAACAATTTCAACGGTACGCAATATCAATGGCCGTACCGCTCCGAAACGAAGCGGCGCGCTTCCCGGTCCGCCTCGCGGAGTGTGTCTAAATCCGGCGCGCCGCTTCCTGCAAGCGCGTCCACCGCCGAAGAAACGGCGTCGTAGATGGTGTTAAAGCCAATTTTCCCGTGCAAAAACAGCGAAACGGCCTCCTCGTTCGCGGCGCTCAAAACGGCAGGCGCGGTGCCGCCTTTTTTGGCGCAGTCCATGGCGAGCGCAAGGCAGGGCGTATTTTGAAGATCCGGGTCATAAAACGTGAGCTTTGCGATCTCCGTAAAATTCGGCCCCTTTGCGGGTGCGGACGCGCGGGCGGGATACGTCAGCGCGTATTGGATAGGCAGCTTCATATCCGGAATACCGAGCTGGGCGAGAACACAGCCGTCAGAGAACTCTACCATCGAGTGTATGACGCTTTCGGGGTGGATAATGACCTTGATCTCGTCCGGCGTCACCGAAAAAAGGTGCATCGCTTCGATAAACTCAAGCCCTTTATTCATCAAAGTCGCGCTGTCGACGCTGATTTTGGCGCCCATGTTCCAGTTCGGGTGCGTGACCGCCTGTGCGGGCGTGACGTTTTGAAGCGCCGCGCGCGTTTTGCCCCGAAACGGGCCGCCGGAGCCGGTGAGCAGAATTTTTCGCAGCGCGCGGGCTTCTCCCTGCGCTTCTAAGCACTGGAAAATTGCGGAGTGCTCACTGTCTACTGGGACGATTTCAGCGCCTTTTTCTTTTGCACGCGCCATGACGAGGCTTCCGGCGCACACCAGCGTTTCCTTGTTCGCCAGCGCAATGCGCTTTTTTTCGTCGATTGCGGCAAGCGTCGGGGTAAGTCCGACGGAGCCGGAAACGGCGGTTACGACGCAGTCCCCGTAGCGTGCGGCGCAATCCGTGAGGGCATTCATGCCGGCGCCGACCTTGATATCTGTGTCTGCAAGCGCCGTTTTAAGTCCTGCCGCCGACGCTTCGTCGTATACGCAGACAAAGTCCGGGCGGAAACGCCGCGCTTGCTCCTCCAGCAGTTTGATATTCCGGTTGCCCGAAAGGGCTTTCACGGGGATGTGCAGCCGTTCGGCGACCTCAAGCGTCTGTGTGCCGACGCTGCCGGTGGAGCCGAGGACGGAAAGTGATGAAACCATTCAATCGCCTTTCTATTTGATGGCCGGGAGCAGTAGCACCAAAAGCTCGATCATTGGCGCCGTAAAGTGCATACTGTCGAAGCGGTCGAGCATGCCGCCGTGGCCGGGAATCAGCGCACCGTAGTCCTTGATGCCGTACTCGCGCTTGATTGACGAAAACGCCAGATCGCCGAATTCACAGGCGACCGCGCCGAGAAGGCCATAGACTGCAAAGGAGAAGTAATTGACCTCCAGCTTTCCGATGACGGAAATAAGCAGCGCATAAANNCAACATCGCAGATCAGGCCGCCGACGCAGCCCTCCCACGTTTTGTTCGGGGACAGGTGCGGAAAAATTTTGCGCTTTCCCATAAAACTCCCGACGAAGTAGGCCCCCGTGTCGCAGGCCGCCGCCGCAAGCAGCGGAAGTAGCACATAGACCGGCGCGTGCTCGCGCATTCCGACGCGAACGAGCGATAACAGCAGCATCGGCATGATGCTGCCGGCAAAGACCACCTGCAAAATGGTTCCAAGCTTCACACGCGCGGTATCCTCTTTGAAGGAGCACATAAGCTCCAAAAACATCGCGACGATAAGCAGATACAGCGACGACGCAACGACGTGCTCGCTCGGGACGAACACATACACGATCGGAAGCGCCAGCGCGTCGATAAAGGCATAGACCTTGTAGCGGCGCTTCATGTCCGGGTCAACGCAACGCAAAAATTCCCAGGAGCAGCCCGCGCAGATAAGGCCGACGACGATGGCGTAGGCCCAGAGGGGCGCGAAGAAAATGAGCAGCAAAAACAGCGGAATTGCCGCCGCGCCGACGATCGTTCTGGTTTTCATATCATCAAATGTTTCCTTTCAAACGGAAGGGGCAAAGAACGCAAGGGATAAACGTCAATGCCGTCATCCAATCGGAATGTGACGGTTCCCGTTGCAGAAACGGCCCTACGGGACCGCCCGCATCTCCAATGCGCTTGCTTTGCGCTTCCGTGTGATAAACAAAAAATGCGCTGATGGATTATACCCCGCCAAAGCGGCGGTCTCTGTGCTGGTACCAGCCGATTGCTTCGGCAAGATCGGCGGGCTTGAAGTCCGGCCAGAGGGTGTCCGTGAAATAGTATTCCGCATAGGCTCCCTGCCAGAGAAGGAAATTCGACACGCGCTTTTCCCCGCCGGGGCGGATGATCAGCTCCGGGTCGGGGATCCCCTTTGACCACATGCGGTTTGAAAATGCTTCCTCTGTGATGGCGTTTTCGTCGCCCGCGGCATAGGCTTCCGCGCTTTTTTTCGCGGCGCGGAGGATTTCATCCCGACCGCCGTAGTTGAGGCAGACGTTGACCTGAAAGCCCTCAAAACGATCGGTTATTTCGTCCGTTTCCTCCATGAGCTTTTTGAGCTTTGGGGAAAGCGGTGCGGGGTCTCCGAAAAAGACCATGCGGATGTGATCGCGCTCCATCGTATCGATGGCCTCGTACAGGTATTTTTCCAGAAGCGACATGATGGTGCTGACTTCATTCTGCGGGCGCTTCCAGTTTTCCGTTGAAAAGGCGTATACCGTTAAGTATTCTAAGCCGATATCGCGGCAATAGTAGACGATGGAGCGAAAATTTTCGGCTCCCTGCGCGTGGCCCGCCGTTCTGGGAAGCCCCCGGCGCTGCGCCCAGCGGCCGTTGCCGTCCATAATAATGCCAATGAGGCGGGGAAGATTTTGAAAATCGACCTTCCCCGCCTCCATTTTCTTTTTTTGAAACCACTTCATCAGATGGCCAGAAGCTCCTTCTCCTTCTTGTCGGCGATCGTTTCGATCTCCTTGATGTAGTCATCCGTGAACTTCTGCATATCCTTTTCGATGTCCTTTAGGTCGTCCTCTGTGATTTCGGACTTCTTTTTCTGGCCCTTGTAAAATTCCATCGCGTCGCGGCGGATGTTGCGGATGGCAACCTTGCTCTCCTCCGCATATTTCTTGACGAGCTTTATAAGCTCCTTGCGGCGCTCCTCGGTGAGCTGCGGAAAAACAAGGCGGATGACCTTGCCGTCGTTCTGCGGATTGATGCCGAGATCGGACTCCTGAATGGCCTTTTCGATCTGTCTGAGAACGGAGCCGTCCCACGGGGTGATGGCAAGCGAGCGGGGGTCGGGCGTGGCGATGGCCGCGATCTGGTTAATGGGCGTGGGGGTGCCATAATAGTCCACGCGGATCTGGTCGAGAACGGCTGCGTTCGCGCGGCCCGCGCGGACGGAGTCAAACTGGGTGCCGAGAACCTCGGTGGTCTTCTTCATCTTGTCGGTAAACTGCGCATAATTAATATCTGCCATGTTTTCTCCCTCCGTTTGTGTGTAATCTTATTGAACGATGGTCCCGATTTTCTCGCCCTCAACGACGCGCACGATGTTCTGCGGATCGGCGAGAGCAAAGAGGATAACGGGAATTTTGTTGTCCATGGAAAGCGAGGTCGCCGTGAAGTCCATGACGGCAAGGTGTTGCGCGAGAACCTCGTCATAGGAGATGGCGTCGTATTTTTTCGCGTTCGGGTCCTTTTTCGGGTCAGCAGAATAGACGCCGTCCACGTTTTTTGCAAGCAAAATCGCATCCGCCTCGATCTCGGCGGCGCGCAAAACGGCGGCGGTGTCCGTTGAGAAAAACGGATTGCCGGTACCGCAGCCAAAAATGACGACTCTTCCGCGCTCCAGATGGTGGATGGCCCGGCCGCGGATATAAGGCTCGGCAATCGAACGCATTTCGATGGCGGTCTGCACACGGACGTCAACGCCCGCTTTTTCCAAAGCTTCCGCCAGCGCGAGCGAGTTCATCGTTGTNNCACCATGCGGTCCCCGCCGTCCTTGACGCCGCGCCAGAAGTTGCCGCCGCCCACGACGACGCCCATTTGAACGCCCATGTCCGCGCAGGCCTTCACAGCCGCGCAGACCTCGTCGATCACGTCAAAATTGAGTCCGCGTCCTTGTGTTCCAGCGAGGGCTTCGCCGCTGATCTTCAAAAGGACGCGCTTATAAACAGGTTCTTTGGGTTCCATAGAAATCTCTCCGTTTCTAAACTGCTGTACGGAAATTGTCCATACAGGGTATTATACCACATATCTAGATCACGCGGGTATTTTAATATAGATGCCCGCATAAGAAAAGTGCTTTTCGTGAAAAATCGAAAATTTTACTCTTTATACATAAACGCCTATGCGTTTTCGCCCGCAAAAAACTGGCAGACGTGCTTTACACAGCAGCGCTCGCACGCGGGCTTTCGCGCGGTACAGACGGCACGGCCGTGCAAAACGAGGCAGTGGCAGAAGCCCGAGGACTTTTCCGGCGGTAGAATTTTCGCGAGCGCCGCTTCGATCTTTGCGGGGTCTTTCATGCCGTCAACCAGCCCCATGCGGTTTGAAAGGCGAATGCAGTGCGTATCAACGACGACGGCGGGCTTTCCAAAAACGTCCCCCAAAACAAGGTTCGCCGTTTTGCGCCCGACGCCGGGCAGCGCCGTTAGTTCCTCCATCGTGTCCGGCACCACGCCGCCGTGGCGTTCCAAAAGGACGTTCGCGCAGGCGATGATATCCTTCGCCTTCGTGTGGTAAAACCCGCAGGTGCGGATGATATCTTCCAGCTCCGAAAGCTCCGCGCCCGCGATGGCCTCAAGCGTCGGGTAGCGCTTGTACAAAACCGGCGTTACCAGATTTACCCGCGCGTCCGTACACTGGGCGGCAAGGCGCGTGGCAAACAAAAGCTCGTAGGGCTTTTCGTATTCCAGCGAGCACTGCGCCAACGGGTATTCCTTTTCAAGGCGGTCAATAATCTCGGTCACTTGTTCCTGCGTTCGCATCTTTTTCTCCTTTTGNNGCGGGCTTTCGGCGCCAGCAGGCTCCGCCCCTTTTTCCATGCGTCCGAAGGGCGCGGACTGCCGCGCTTGCCCGCCTGCGCCCCGGCGGGCGCGTATCCTGTTTATTAGTATAACATCCCCCTTTATAAAAGCAAAGAATTTTCATGTTTCACCAGTTGTCAAGGACGTGGCTTTCAGATATAATACCAATATAACGCATTAAATTTTGTACAAACAGCAGAATATAGAATTATCGGAGGGCGCACGAATGATGGTTGAAAATCAGCTGGAACTCATTGCAAAGCAGGACAAGCAGGTCGCGGACGCGATGGCGCAGGAATTGAACCGCCAGCGCGGCAACATCGAGCTCATTGCTTCCGAAAACATCGTAAGCGAAGCGGTACTCGCGGCGGCCGGCAGCGTTCTGACGAACAAATATGCCGAGGGCTATCCCGGCAAGCGCTACTACGGCGGCTGCCAGTATGTCGATGTCGTTGAAAACATTGCCATTGACCGCGTCAAGGAGCTTTTCGGCTGCAAGTTTGCAAACGTCCAGCCGCACTCCGGTTCGCAGGCGAACTACGCCGTCTATATGTCCCTGTGCAAGCCCGGCGACACCGTCATGGGCATGGATCTCGACGCGGGCGGTCACCTCACGCACGGCTGCAAGGCCAATTTCTCCGGCAAGCTCTACAACATCGTGGCCTACGGCGTAGACCCCGAAACGGGCCGCATTGACTACGACGCCTTGAGAAAGCAGGCCATGGAAGTAAAGCCGCGCATGATCGTTGCGGGCGCGTCGGCCTATCCGCGCGTCATCGACTTTGCGAAATTCGCGGACATCGCGCACGAATGCGGCGCCTACCTTCTGGTTGACATGGCCCATATCGCGGGCCTTGTGGCGGCGGGCCTGCATCCGTCCCCCATCGGCTATGCGGACGTTGTTACGACGACGACCCACAAGACTCTGCGCGGCCCGCGCGGCGGCGTCATCCTGACGAACGACGAGGAGCTTGCAAAGAAAATCAACTCCGCCATCTTCCCCGGCAGTCAAGGCGGCCCCCTCATGCACGTCATCGCGGGCAAGGCCGTCGCATTCGGCGAAGCGCTCCAGCCCTCCTTCAAGGAATATCAGACCCAGCTCGTCAAAAACTGCGCCGTCATGGCGGATGCGCTTTTGGAAAAAGACCTCAAGCTTGTCTCCGGCGGCACGGACAACCACCTGTGTCTGCTCGACCTGCGCGGCACCGGCATTTCCGGCCGGGAGCTTGAAACGCGGCTCGACGAGGTGCACATCACCGTCAACAAGAACAAGATTCCGAACGACCCGCTCTCCGCAAAGGAGACGAGCGGTGTGCGTCTCGGCACCGCCGCCGTCACAACGCGCGGCTTTAACGAAGCGGAGNNACCTCATCAATCTCGCCGTCCGCGATTTCGACGCGCAGAAGCAGGACATCGACGCGCGCGTCGCCGCCCTGTGTGCAAAGCACCCGATCTACGCATAAACCTTTATTATAAAAGAATACCGGCTGCATCAATCAGCAAAAAAGCCGCCGGATAACCGGCGGCTTTTCATTTTGAAAGGAGGCCGCACCATGTACAGGCCGCTTGCGGATGAACTGCGTCCGCAATCGCTCGACGAGGTCGTCGGGCAGCGGGAGATTTTGGGGGACGACTCCATGCTCCGCCGCATCATCGACTCAAAGCAAATTCCGAACATGATCTTTTACGGCCCATCCGGCACGGGCAAGACGACCGTGGCAAACATCATCGCGGCCGAGACGAACCGCCCCCTGCGCCGCCTCAACGCCACGACCTCTGGCATCGCCGGCATCAAAGCAATTATCGACGAGCTTGGTACCTTTATGGCGCCGGAGGGCGTACTTTTGTACCTCGACGAGATTCAATATTTCAATAAAAAGCAGCAGCAGTCCCTTTTGGAGTTCATCGAAAACGGCAAGATCACGCTCATCGCCGCAACGACGGAAAACCCGTATTTCTACGTGTTCAACGCCATTTTGTCGCGCTCGACCATCTTTGAGTTCAAGCAGATCGCAGCCGAAGACGCCGAAAAGGCCGTTTTGCGCGCGCTGCGGTTTTTGGAGGCGCGCGACCACGTAAAGATTGAGCCGGAGCCGGGCGTCACGCTGCACATCGCCCAGAGCTGCGGCGGCGACGTGCGCAAGGCCATCAACGCCGTAGAGCTTCTCTACACGGCGTCCAAAGGCCCGGGCAGCACCGTTTCCATCATGCTGCGCGATACGGAGCAGGTCTCGCAGAAAAGCTCCATGCGCTACGACCGCGAGGGGGATGCGCACTTTGATATCGTCTCCGCGCTCATGAAATCCCTGCGCGGCAGCGACCCGGACGCAGCGCTGCACTATCTCGCGCGGCTTCTGGAGGCGGGCGACCTTGTCGGGGCCTGCCGCCGTATCCTTTGCTCCGCAAGCGAGGACATCGGCATGGCCTATCCGCAGGCGGTGCCAATCGTCAAAGCCTGCGTCGATTCCGCGCTACAGCTCGGTCTGCCCGAAGCACGGCTGCCGCTGGCGGAGGCGTGCATCCTCCTTGCGACCGCGCCGAAATCGAACAGCGTCGTCATGGCCATCGACCGTGCGCAGGCGGACGTTCGCGCGGGTAAGGCCGACCCCATCCCGCGCGAGCTGCAAAACGTCCACGCGGACTCGACCGAGCACAAGCGCGACCAAAACTACAAATACCCCCACAGCTATCCGAACCACTGGGTCGATCAGCAATATCTGCCGGACGCGCTCGCAGGAACGCATTACTACGAATACGGCGACAACAAGATGGAACAGGCCGCAAGGGCCTATTGGGACGCGATCAAAAAATAAGGAGGCGGGTCATATGCCCATGGACATTCAGGTCGGGGACATTCTGACGATGAAAAAAGAACACCCCTGCGGTGAAAAGCGCTGGCTCGTTCTCCGCACGGGCATGGATTTTAAATTGCGCTGTCTCGGCTGCGGCCACGAGGTCATGGGGCCGAGAAGTAAATTTGAGCGGAACATCCGTTCCGTAGAGCGCAGAGAGCACGGGGCCGAATAGCCCCGCGCTGAGCTTGTCGAAAAAACCAAAGGGGTTTTTCCGACAGAGGGAATGCGCTGCGCTCTGCGCCTCAGCATCCGCCTACGGCGAACACTTCGACGCTCGCTCCGCGAGAAGTATTTTCCTCCGCCGTACACGCCGCCGGAGAAAATAGATTTGATTTTATTCGCGCCTGCGGGCGCGAACTCTGCGAGGCTTTTTTGACAAACTGAGCGCGGGGCCGAATAGCCCCGCGCTCCTATTTTCGCCGGATAAATCAGAGCGACGCCACGGCCCGCTTGAGCCGTTCCATCGCCTCGGCGAGCGTTTTTCTCGGACAGGCCATGTTGATGCGCTGAAAGCCCTCTCCGCCCGCGCCAAAAAGCGGGCCGTCGTCCAGCCACAGACCGGCCTTGCAGTACAAAAACCCGTCCAGCGCCTTCGCATCCATATGGAGCGCGGTGCAGTCGAGCCAGAGGAGATAGCTGCCCTCCGGCTCGACTAATTTTATCTCCGGGACATGCTCCTTGAGATACGCGCGGACAAAATCGAGGTTTTCCTCAAGATAGGCTTTGAGCTGCTCAAGCCAGTCCTCTCCGTAGGTATACGCCGCTTTACAAGCGGCGACGGCCATGATGTTCAGCCCGCCGTAGCCCGTGCGGCCCACCTCGCGCTTAAATGTATCGCAAATCACTTCGTTTGAAATGAAAATATTCGAGTTCTGAAGCCCCGCAAGGTTGAAGGTTTTGCTCGGCGCGGTGCAGGTGACGGTGTTGTCCGCAAATTCCGGGCAGATGCTCGCAAAAACCGTGTGTTGAAAGCCGGGCCTTATAAAATCTGCGTGAATTTCGTCGGCCACGACCTTTACGCCGTGCGCAAGGCAGATTTCGCCCATCCGGGTCAGCTCCTCCTTTGTCCACACGCGTCCAACCGGGTTGTGCGGGCTACAGAGAATGAAAAGCTTCACGCCGTCTTCGGTAATCTTCCGCTCAAAATCGGCAAAGTCCACAGAATAACGCCCGTTTTCATAGACAAGCTGGCTGACGACCGGCATTCTTTCATTGTCCCGGATGGCGCGCGCAAAGGGGTAGTAGACCGGCTCAAGGGTCAAAACGCCGTCCCCCGGCTGTGTCAGCGCACGCACGGCATTGTAGACCGCGAACACGACGCCCGGCGTTTCGACGAGCCATTCGCGCTGTGTCTCCCAGCCGAAGCGGCGGGCGTACCAGTCGTGGATCGGCCTAAAATAGTCCTCGTCCGTAAGGTCGCCGTAGCCGTAAATCCCGTGATCGACGCGCGCATGCAGGGCGCGGAGCACCTCCGGCGGGGCCTGAAAATCCATATCCGCCACCCAAAGGGGCAGAAGCTCGCCAGGTGCGCCCGTCAGGCTCGCATATTTTGCGGCATCTGTGCCGTAGCGCGAGACAGGCGTGTCAAAATCGTATTTCATAGCAGCCTCCAACATTAGATCGTAATTTCGCCCGCATAGTTGGTCGAGAAAATTTGGCGTATTTCGTTCAAGTCGTCCGTTTGTCCAAGTGCCCACATGAGCTTTGTGACCGCCGCCTCGGTGGTCATATCAAAGCCCTGAAGGGCGCCCGTCGCGAGAATGCGGCGGCCCACCTCGTAGAGCGAAAAATCGCTCTGTTCATAGAGACACTGGCTGCACAAAACGACCGCCACGCCGGCCTCCACAAGGCGCTTGACCGGCTCCGAGAGGTCGCGGCGCAGGTAGTGCAGCCCGCCCGCGCCGAACGTCTCTAAAACGATGCCCCGATAGCCCATCTCCGCAAGCTTGTCCAAAATCGCCGGGTTTGTGCCGGGGATAAGCTTCAGGAGAAAAACGTCTGTCGAAAGGCGGTCCTTTAAAACGCAGCGGTCCCCGTTCGGCTCCACGCGATCCGTCAGGAGCCTGACGCCGTCCGCGAAAAACTCGCCTCGGTTGAGAGAGTTCACGCTTTCGAACGCATCAAAGCCCATTGTGCGCACCTTGACGGCCCGGCAGCCGCGCACAAGCTTGTGGTTAAAGGCAATCGTCACGCCGACGACATTGTGCTCAATGGCGGCGAGCGCGGTCGCTAGATTGCTCTGTGCATCCGAAAGCGGAGACTCAATCGGAATTTGGGACCCGGTAAAAACGACGGGCTTGTCAAGATCCTGGAGCATAAAGGCGAGCATCGAGGCCGTGTAGGCCATGGTATCAGTCCCGTGTGTGATGACGACGCCGTCATACTCCGGCAACGCCTCATAGACCGCGCGCGCAATGAGCTGCCACTCCTCCGGCTGAATGTTCGAGCTGTCCAGATTTAAAATGACCCGGTAAGTAAGCTCGTAGTATTTTTCAAAAGCGCCCAAAGCGCCCATGAGCGCCGGGGGCGCGGACTGCGGAACCATGCCGCCCTCGCCCGTATGGCAGGCAATTGTTCCGCCAGTGGCAAGGATGAGAACTTTTTTCATCATATTTCCTCTCTTACGAACGTCATCCGTGCGTTTCTGTGTTGAAAAGCGGCCCGCAAAAATATTCCGGCGTTCGTATAAACAGCTGTCAACTTTTTTGATATATTATACATTTCTATATAGAAAATATCAATAAAAGCCGATGTCGAAATTAAGAATCATTTACAAAGATGATTCTTAGCAGCTCTGAAATACATGCTGTTTCGTTTTTTTAGTTGTAAAGTAGACCCCAATATGCAATAATCTTTTTATAGGAGAAATCCCTTTCCACTCATGGCGGTATCGGCAAAATCCCCGTTCGGCAGCTTGCATCCAGCTAAGAGGTGTTTTTGCCCGTCAGCAAGGTAAAAGCAGAAATAAAAAGCAGGGAAGAAAGAGAAACGCAGACAATTGATGAAATGGGGTAAATAAAATGGGTAAAAAAATGAACAGCAGTGGTGAAAAAAAGAAAACCTTAAAAAGTGCCATCGCAACGCCAATTTGTGTAATGATCATATCGGCTATCACCATCATGGGCGTCGTCGGCTGTTTACTATGCTATAACAGCACAGTAAGCGGGCTTAAGACATCCATGGCCGCAGCGGGGGAGCTTGCGCAAAAGTATATCTCCAGCGAGCTGGAAAAAGTTAACGGTTTCCTCTCCGTCCTGGCTGAAAGCAGCGCCCTTTACGACGGTACGTATCCGGTCGAAAAAAGAGATGCGGCT
The DNA here is from genome assembly GCA_002359425.1 of Clostridiales bacterium UBA2658. GTDB lineage: Bacteria > Bacillota > Clostridia > Oscillospirales > Oscillospiraceae > UBA2658. The sequence goes on along the minus strand of DEMY01000039.1, from coordinate 10,821 downwards.
CTCACCACGCAGGCAAAGGAATACGGCGCTCTCAGCGCATTTTTTGTCTCTGCGAGCGGAAAAGACGAAAGCTCCGGCAAGGATTATTCCAGTACAGATTCCTTTAAGGCAGGCATGAACGGACAGAGCTATGTCACCTCTCCATATGTAGACAGTGAAAGCGGCGAGCTTATTCTGATGTTCTCCACACCCGTTTATGCAAACGCGGTCAAAAATTCATCTGTAATCGGCGTTCTCTGCATTGCGTTCCCTCAATCTATTTTGAACAACACGATTGCAGGGATAGAGATCGGCAGCGGAGCTGCCTACATGATCGACAAGGACGGCTATACGATAGCAGATCCCGATACGCAGCTTATAAAAGACAAGGAAAATATTGAAGAATCCGCCAAAACGAATTCTGACATGAAGTCTCTTGCCGCTCTGCATGTCAAGGTCAGGGCAGGTGAATCGGGTTTCGGTACATATACGTACAAGGGTGTCGCAAAATTCCTCGTATATGCGCCAATTGACGGCACCAACGGCTGGTGCGTTTGCATCAACTCTCACAAAAGCGATTATTTGGGCGGCGTTAAGCTGTCAATTATTGTCACGATTGTGCTCTTCGCTATTTTCCTTGGCATGGGTATTTTAATCGCCTCCATCATTACGAACAGGCTTGTCGGCCCTGTTCAATTGATTGTGAATAGAATGACGAAATTCTCCGAAGGCGACATTACCTCCCCCTTGCCCGAATTCAGCGCCACATCAGTCGAATTTGAAGCACTGGAGGCCTCCATCATAAAGACATTGCAAAACACGGAGGCCGTCGTTCTTGATATCGACTATTTACTGGGTGAACTGGCGCAGAACAATCTCAGTCTCATATCCAAAGTTCCCGACCGGTATGTAGGCGACTTTGCGAGCATCTTAGAACGGCTGCGCCAGCTAAGAGTCAACCTGAACAACGATTTTAGAAATATTGCCGCTGTTGCAGAGCAGGTTTCCGCGGGCGCGTCCCAGGTCTCTTCCGGCGCACAGACGCTGGCGCAGGGCGCTACTGAGCAGGCCAGCAGTATTCAGGAGCTTTCCGCCTCTATTGCAGAGGTCTCCCAGCAGGTCAAAGAAAATGCGGAGGGTGCGGAAAAAGCCAAGGTCATCACGCAAGAAACCGGCACTACCATGGGCGAAAGCATCACCGACATGGGCCTTGTGCGTCAGGCAATGGACGAGATTTCCTCGACCTCGAAGAATATCAGCAAGGTCATCAAGGCCATCGACGACATTGCTTTCCAGACCAATATCCTCGCGCTGAACGCCGCGGTCGAAGCGGCACGCGCCGGCTCAGCCGGCAAGGGCTTTGCGGTGGTCGCAGACGAAGTCCGCAATCTTTCCCAGAAATCGGCCGAGGCCGCGAAGAACACCACCTCGCTGATCGAAAGCTCCATCACAGCGGTTGAAAAGGGCACCGACATTGTAAACAGGACAAGCGCCAGTTTCACTGAAGTCGCTGCGAAATCGTCGGAGGTCGAAGGAATCATCGGAGAAATAGCGGAACAGGCGCAGGCGCAGGCCGTTGCAATTTCCCAAATCTCCGTTGGCATCGATCAGGTTTCCTCGGTTGTCCAGATGAACTCCGCAACCAGTGAGGAAAGCGCCGCCGCGAGCGAGGAGCTTTCCAGTCAGGCCGTCTCGCTCAAGAACCTCGTCGATCAGTTCAACCTTGCCGCTATGGAATGATCGCGCTTCCCAATACATCTCAGCCGCTCCAATTCGGAGCGGCTGTTTTTTTATCATCCTGTTTGAAGATCCCCGTTTCCGTCAATAATGGAGCCGATCACTTCTTTGCGAGGAGGCAGCTTTATGGAAGCAAACGAACACGTCGTCCGCCGGACGATTGACGGGCGGGAGCTAAGCTTTGTCCGCCGCACACACGACGGGCGGGAGCTTTCGGAGTCGGAGTTGCGCGGGCTTGGTTTTACCNNCAAAGGTCGTGAGCGAGGTCGCCGGAAGGATCGTCGCCGGGGGCGACGGGAGCTTCAGCGAGGGTTTTACGACCTGACGGCTCCGCCCTTGAACCGCTGATGGAGCGTAACGATGGCAAAATCAAAGATGCGAAAAATCAAGGACCCCGAAGGAGAACCGATCCGGGCGGCGCTGTACGTCCGTGTCTCCACCGACCGGCAGGCCGAGGAGGGCTATTCCATCGAGGTCCAGACCGAACGGCTGACCGCATACACAAAGACCTTCGACGGGGAGGTGCAGTTCGAGCTTTACGTTGACGACGGTTTTTCGGGCGCTACGCTTGAGCGCCCCGCAATGCAGCGGCTCATACAGGACGCGGAAAGCGGCGCGGTTACGCACGTTCTCGTCTACAAGCTCGACCGTCTGTCCCGCTCGCAGAAGGACACGCTGCACCTCATCGAGGACGTTTTTCTGCCGCACAACGTCGCTTTCATCTCCATTCAGGAGAGCTTCAACACGGCAACGGCCTTTGGGCGCGCGGTCGTCGGTATTCTCTCCGTTTTCGCCCAGCTCGAGCGCGAAAACATCTATGAACGCACGCGCAGCGGGATGCAAAAGCGCGTCGAGGCCGGTTACTGGCCCGGCGGCGGCGGTGTGCCCTTTGGCTACGACTACGACGCCGAGCGCGGTATTCTCGTTCCAAACGCGGACGCGGAGACCGTGCGGCAGATATATGACCTGTATCTGCGCGGCTATGCATTGCAGACAATCGCAAACATGCTCGGGCTTAAATACGAAAAGCTCGCCGCGCAGATCATGCTGCGCAAGACGAACATCGGCATTATTGAATACAATGGCGAGGAGTACAAGGGTCTGCACGAGCCAATCGTATCGCGGGAAGTCTATGAAAAGGCCATTGCCCTGCACCGCCAGCGCTCCATGGCGCGCGTGACCGTTCCGGCGCGGCACCTTTTAACGGGGCTACTCTGGTGCGGCGTGTGTGGGGCGCGGATGCGGTATCAAAAATGGGGCAAGGCGGGATACAAGCTCGTGTGCTACTCGCAGCAAATCTCAAAGCCCTATCTCGTAAAGGACCCGGACTGCAACAACGAGACGGTCTGGGCCGAGGACGTCGAGGCCGCCGTCACGCACGATCTGATGGCCATGACGGCAAACGACGTCGGCGCACCGGAGGACGGCGCGCCGGCCCTTTCGCTTGCAGAGACCTTAAAGCGCAAAAAAATGGCGCTGGAGACAAAGCTCCGCCGCCTTTACGACCTCTATGCGGAGGCCGGGAACCGGGTTCTATTGGAGAGCATCGACGAACTGCGCAGCGAAATCGAGGGTCTCGACGAAAAAATCGAGTCCGAAGAAGCCCGCGGCACGCTCACGGAAAGCGCAAAGGCGGCGCGGGAAAATCTCCGCAATATTCGAGAGACTTGGCCGTACATGGACGACCGCGAAAAGCGCGCGCTCATTTTGTCCGTTATTGAGAAAATTACGGTCATACACGGGCAGGTACAGATCGATTACCGATTCTAAAAAAGCAGGGGCGCCCATTTCGGACGTCCCTGCAATGCTTTTATTCAGCGTGTGTACTGGTTTGAAAGGAATGTGATTTTTCCATTTTTATAGGTAAAGGTTACAATACAGCCCGCGACCTCGCCGGCGCTCGCATCGTAAAACGGGCCGTCAAAGGTGCAGGTAAGCTCGTAGCGGTCGCCGCCGAGGGCCTTGCCGGTGACGGGGATGATCCCGATCTTGTTGGTGTCGCCGCGGAAGCCGAGGTAAGCGTCGTGCTGCTGGTCATATTCCCAGTCGAATGTGCTCTTCATGTCCTTGAGCGCATAGCCCGTTTTTTCCTTCAGGAAGCTGTCAATCTGCGCGGTCTTCAAAACGATGCAGTCCGTTTCCGGAGCCTCGTCCGTCATTGCAGCCTTATAGGCGGCGACGATGGCACCCGCATCCGAAGAAGGAGCGATACCAGCGCCGATATAAAAGACCTGCATAAGGTCAGCATTCCGCACATCCGTGTACTGCGAAAGCAAGAAGCCATAGTTCCCATTCTCGTTCAAAAGCGTTTTAAAGGTCGAAAGCGTGTTTGTATCGACCGCCTTTGTGCTTCCGTCCGCGGCAGGGGCGGACGGAGACGGCGAAGCGCCCTCGCTCGTTTCTGCCGAAGCCGTGGGCGACGGGGACGGCGAATCGGCGGACGGCGCCGCCTTTTTGTGCAGACCCACGTACAAAACGGCTGCAAGCGCTGCCGCGCAAATGCAGATGATGATAATCGTTTTTTTGTTCATTTGGTTTCCTCCCAATCTTTTTTTTGCCTGTCGGCAGAAAGGTTTTCAAGGCGAAAGATAACGGGCGCCGCGCAGGCTTCCCGTATTCTCTATTTTTTTGCGTCAGGTGGACGCGTCAATGAGATCATTGCACCACTTGACGGAGCTGATATATGCTTCGTTGATCGTTTCGCAACGAATGCCATATTTCCGTGAGAAACGGGTGATTTCGTCCCAATTGGCGTATTCATAGTCGCGGTAGAACTGCAAAAGCTCCGAATAGGGGCCTTCGTCTCCCAAAAGGGAGTCGCGAATTTCGTCCGCGACCGGAATCTCTTCTAAAAGCTCCTCCTGTGTTTTGTCAAGCGCAATGTGCAGCAGGGAGAGAAGGCCGGTCATAAAGATATGGCGTTCGTCCTTTGGCGGGTGGAAACTGGCCGCAAGCTGCTCGCCGAAACGTGCGCGGATCAGGCTCATGCGCACAAGCTCCAGCGGTTTTTTTGCCGCAACACCGCGCAGGGCGAGAACGGAAATCCATTTTTTGAGGTTTTCCTCACCCAGCAGCTTCACGGCCATAAAAATGGACGAAACGCGCGTACGCAAACCGACGGAGGCAGAGTTTAAAAGGCGCAGCAGCTTGTAGGAAAGCGCAACGTCCGAAGAAATAACGGCACTGATTTCCCCAAAGTTGACGTAGTCATCCGTGCTCGTGAGTTGGAGAAGGCGAAAATAGTTCACCTTTAAGGGCTCAATATCCTTTTCCTTTTTAATGACGGTCTCCTTGTTGAAGAAATAGCCCTGGAAAAGATTGAAGCCGCGCTTTTGTGCGGAGGCAAATTCGTCGTCCGAGGCGACATTTGCAGCAATATAGGTCTTGTCGGGGTTGGCCGCGATGATACGGCCCTGCTCCGCAGGGCCGATGCTGGTAGGCGAAAACCGGCAGTAATCCACAAGGGCGAACAAATCCTCATCGAGATTGCGGCTGTCCACGTTAATAAGGGCGAGCGAGTAACCGTAGTCGTGGAGCTGCTTGTAGAGCAGAAGCTGCTCCTTCGTGCAGTTCTCTGTAGCGCGGATCTGGATGACGAATTTGTCCTTCGGCAGATTTTTCAGTGCCGCCTGATTGAAAAGCTGTTTTGTAAAGGAGATAAAGTATTTTGAGCTATCCCGGATATCGTTCAGACCTAAGGCGTCCAGCGTCCGATCGAATTCAGAAAGGCTGACGGTACCGGACTCAGTTTCCTCCGCCCGGTCGCTGTCAACTAACTCGTAGCCGTAGGTCGCGCCGTTTTTAAGAAGGATCGGCTGGATGTTGATGTACATATCCTTGAACTGCTTGGCTGCGTCGAACCGGTCCTCAAACAGAACGACGCAGTTGCGCCCATCCGCCTTTGCACGGTAAAGGGCGATGTCCGCGCGGCGCAAAAGCTCCGAAAGGTTGCCCCCGTTTGCAGGGAAGAAGGCCACGCCCATGCTCAGCGTACAGTGGTCCTCAATGTTCGGCATTGTGTAGTTTAGAAGCGCCTTTTGCAGAAGCTCCAGATAGAATGCGCGCATTTCGTCCTGATTTTGAAACCGTCCTGGCGCGTTTTTGTAGAGCAGGACAAACTCGTCGCCACCCAAACGGTAAAGGTGACCTTTAAAATTTTCGTCTCCCTGCAAATGCGCCGTCAGACGCTGGAGCATCGCGTCGCCGGTGTTGTGACCGTAGGTATCGTTGATGGTCTTAAAGTTGTCCAGATCGCAGATTGCTACGATGCCGCTGAGCTGCTTTTGGGAGATGTACGTCACCATTTCCTCAAAATCCTCTTTGAGCTTCGTGCGGTTTGGAACGCCGGTGAGCTGATCAATATAGGCAAGGTTATACATTTTTTGCTTGTCGCTGCGCTCCTCGTGCACATCGCGCAGGACGAGCGCCGTGGCAGGTTTGCCGTCAATCCAATCGACTTGACGCTTCGTGACGGAAAAAACACGGCCGTCCTTGTCCTTGATATCCGTCGTGTACGGAGCGGAACCCTTTTGCGTACAGACATCGCAAAGCTGCGGAAAAAGGCGGGAATATCCGCGCTTGCAGTTTGTGAGCGGCTGCTTTTCCCGATCGCTGCGCAACCGGGCCGTCTCATTCATGGCCAGAATGCTGCAATCGCTGCTGCGCACGATTGCAAAGTCCGCATCAAATGCGTCAATGACGCTCGAAAGCGTGCGCTCCATTTGATTTTTCTTGCCGCCGGCATTGAACATGTATATACCCCCGCATAGTGTCAGAACTGTGGAAAAAACGCAGCCCGCCACTGCTTGGGATGGCCGGTCAAAAACTTGTCTGATAGAATATTATAACATAACGTTTATGACTTTGCAATGCGGCGCAAACATGCCGCCGAAACAATTCCGAAATTGTATTACCTCTTTTTCAGGAAACGCTTGACATCTAAAGTTTATCATAGTAAACTTTTATTAAAGGCTACAGGAGTAAACTTTAAGGAGGTTCACCATGAACAAACCAACAGAAGCCATTCAGAACGCGGAGCTGGAGGTTCTGCGCGTGCTCTGGGATGCCGGGGAGCCGCTGCCTCTCATAGAAATCCGCCGCGTTCTTGCCCAGCGCTGCGCCTGGGAGGACTCAACCGTCAAGACCCTCCTGCGCCGCCTACAAGCAAAAGGCGCCGTAAAGCTTGAGCGCCGCGGCGTCTATTCCGCGCTTGTTTCGGAGAGCGATTACAACGCGCGCTCGACGCAGCACTTTCTCGACAAGCTTTATGCCGGAAGCGCGAAAAAGCTTGTCGCCTCGCTCGTGTCGGAGGGAAAGCTCAGTCAGGATGACATTGCCGAACTCTCGGCGATGTTCAAAGTAGGTGAGGACCATGAATAGCGCCGTTTTAACGCTGCTGACACTCTCTGTTTCCGGCTCGCTTCTGGCGCTGCTGTTATTCGCCGGAAAACGGCTTTTCGGAAAAAAGCTCTCAAAGGCGTTTTGCTATTATGTCTGGCTGCTGGTGCTCGTGCGGCTCGTATTACCCGTCTCCGCGCCAGTGAACGCCGTGCAAACGCTCGCCGACAAGGCGCGGGAAAATAGCGCGCTCACGCAGACGGTTCCGCAGCAAGCCGGGAAGGCCGAGGTTTCAGAAGAAACGTTCCTCGCGCCGCAAACCATGACGGAACACGCAAGCGCAACATCTCCGCAGACGCGCGCCCCCGTTTCCCCGTGGGCGTTTGTAAAGGCAAATCTTTTCTGGTTCTGGCTCGCCGGGGTGATTCTTTACTTTGGCTGGTTCGTGTCCGCCTACCTTGTTTTCGCGCGCAGAACCAAGCGGAGTTGTACCGCGCCAGATGCGGCGGACGAAGCGGTTTTCCGGGAGTTATGCGCATCCCGCCGCGTCCGCTTTTTCTGCGGGGATGTCGCAACGCCGATGCTTTTGGGCCTTTTCCAGACCATTATCATCGTTCCGAAGGCCGCCTATATGCAAAGCGGACACGAGGACGCGCTACGCGGCATCCTGCGCCATGAGCTGACGCATTACCGTCGGCGCGATTCTCTCTANNGGCGCGATCTTCTCTACAAATGGACGGTCGTCGCGGTAACCTCCCTGCACTGGTTCAATCCGCTGATGCTCCGGGTACGCCGGGAGATCTCCCGTGCCTGCGAGCTTTCATGCGACGAAGCAGTCATCCGGAACATGAATGCAATCGAAAAACAGCGCTACGGCGAAACGCTCCTCGCCCTCTCCGCCGACCGCCGCCTGCCTTTGGGCATTCCGGCGACGACGCTGTGCGAGGAAAAGGAGCAGCTTCGGGAGCGGCTTCTCAGCATCATGCGTTGCCGAAAACGAACCGCCGGAACCGTTGTTTTGTCTGTCCTCGCGCTTGCCGTGCTCACCGGCTGCGCATCGGTGCTCGGCGGAACTTCGGCGAAGCCGTCCGCGCCCCCGGCATCGGAGACCGCAAGCATAGCGGCTGCGCTTTTGCAGAATGCGGCCGTCTATGACGCCAACGGCTACAAGCTCGGCATCCCAAAAGAATACGCGGACCAAGTCCTCGTGTTCACAGACCCTCCTGACGACGGCGCGCTTGGGAAAACGATCGTCAGTGTCAGTGGAAAGCAGAGCTATGAGGCGTCGGGCAAAAACGGAGTTGGGTATGGTGGCTTCCTCTTCGCTTTTGACAGGTTTACGCAGGGACAATACGAACAGTTTCTGTCCCAGCCCGACTGGAGCGGTATGTCTATATTTGCAAAAGATGATCGGTATTATTACTGTTGCTGCACTGCGACCGATATGCAGTTCTTTCCATCCTCTGGTACGCAGTTCGACGAAAACTCGGATGAGTATAAGCAGTGGCTAAAACTGCAGGATCAAACTAAGCCTATTGAGCAGGATTTCACTGCCCGAAACCACCTGACAGCCTTCAGCGACAGCGACGTCCGCAGCCAGCCCTACACATACGACAGTAAGCATATGGAGATCAAATACTATCCGTACTATTCCATAAACGGCAGTAAGGACGAATATATGCGCTTTGTTCTCTCCCAGCCTGCGACGCAGGGCGCCGGCGGCATCTGGTGCGTCGAGCGCTTTTACGACGAGAAAGGGCTTCAATATCTCTGGTATCCCGACAAGCAGTATTATGAAGCTGTGACCGGCGAGAAGACTGGCAGCGAGACATTCACAGCGTCCAACCGCTATGCCGCGATGCAAAAACGCAGCGACAGCGGCAAGGATAAAACTTTTCTCGATCCGCTTTCCGTCGCAAAAATATTCACTCTAAACTGCGGCTACTGGCAGAAAGACGCCACGCTGGCCGACGGGAGCTTTGAGATTATAACGCCATAATACCGATGCAATCTAAAACGAATTAAAGCGAAAGTCACTGTTCCTGTCATTTCGGAACAGTGGCTTTCATACTCCCTCCATATTAGGTCCCGTCCACTTCTCACACCAGCAAGGCTGGTTCATTACGACGAGGGCAAGGTCGCAGTCGGTATCAGGCACTGGTGACAGGATCGAAAAACACCCCTAAAACAAAATAATGGCGGTAGGCTTGAGGCAAAATGAAAAACCGCGGTTCTGTAAAAACAGTAACCGGTGAAGCAATAACGTCTCAACTCAGCTACCGACGAAAGTCGAGGCATACTTATCGAACCGCCATTAGGGTGAACGAAAGGCATCCCAAAACCAGCCGATATAAAATCCGAAGCGATAGTAACACCAACCACCCTGTGTATACCATTAATGTTTACGGTCATATCACGGAGCAGATAAAATAGGACAGCGCCGACCGACCGGAGGCATTTATACAGAGCCTTTCAGGCACACGAGGGAAAACGTCCTCAAAAAGTATAAGAAAAAAGCCTGTAGCCATTGAAACTACAGGCTTGCCTATTGGCAGGGGCGCAAGGCTTCGAACCCTGGGCCTACGGTTTTGGAGACCGTCGCTCTACCAACTGAGCTACACCCCTATATTGATTTATTACTCGAACAAAAACAATATATGCGTTTTTGTTTGAATTGGCACCATATACGCACCCGCTTCGGTATCACTTGAAAGTGCGCGTACACGTCTTTCGCCGCCGCGTCGCGCCAAATGAAAGAGACGCAAAGCGGATTTCGTCCGGAAGAAAGGCGAAATATGCAAGCTTCATCAGATGAAGCCGAAGCAAAATGGACTGCGTTTCTTCCGACGTTTGGTGGGCCTTCAGGGACTCGAACCCCGGACCGACCGGTTATGAGCCGGTTGCTCTAACCAACTGAGCTAAAGGCCCGTTTAGGCAAGCGTGACATCCTTTTACCAATTTACGAATATTGCCGTCACGATATTCGTGACGGCAATACCGTAAAAAGTGGCTCCCCCTGTCTGACTCGAACAGACGACCCTGCGGTTAACAGCCGCATGCTCTACCGACTGAGCTAAGGAGGAATATGAGAGCCTAATATATTTGCATACATTAGGCTCATTTGTGTTGGCATTGACCTATTTTCCCGGTCCGTCTCCAGACAAGTATCTTCGGCATAGGTGAGCTTAACTTCCGTGTTCGGGATGGGAACGGGTGGACCCTCACCAATAAAAACACCAACTATGTAAATGACCTACGGCCAAATACTACTATAAAAATATCAAACTGTCAAGGCTTTTTCAAGATTCCATCGGGGCGTTTCAGCCCCGATGGAATGGTACACCATCAGGGACTCGAACCCTGGACACCCTGATTAAGAGTCAGGTGCTCTACCAACTGAGCTAATGGTGCATATGGTTCATACGCTTATAAAAACTGGTGACCCGAGGGAGAGTCGAACTCCCGATTGGGGCGTGAGAGGCCCCCGTCTTGACCACTTGACCATCGGGCCTTATTACAACTCCGCTGAGGTCTTCCTGCACCCTCAAAACCAAACAATGTAATCTTCTATAACGCATCACCCAAGGCCGCCTGCATTCTTCTTGTAGGTCAAGCCCTCGGGTTATTAGTATCGGTCAGCTACACACATTACTGTGCTTACACCTCCGACCTATCAACGACGTAGTCTTCGTCGTCCCTTACTCTCCAAAGAGATGGGAGATCTTATCTTAGGGAAAGTTTCACGCTTAGATGCTTTCAGCGTTTATC
>DEMY01000084.1:9315-9781 GCA_002359425.1 Clostridiales bacterium UBA2658 | reverse complement strand
CTTTTGCGCTGGCGGCGGGAGAATTTGCAGCCGCAGAGGGAGAGGGTGAAGTGGTAGCGGCGCTTGCCGCCTTGGCCTTAGAAAAGATCTTTGCAAGGTTTATCTTCTTATAGGTCTTTGTATACTCCACCTTCGCGTCGTTGGCCCAGGTTTCTGCCTCCGCGTTAAACAGGTTCTGCGCGACGAAATAGCCGAGCTTTTCGACCGTGTTGTCGCTGCCGATCTCAACCGCCGCACTTGCGGACAGAGGCAGACGCAGAACGATATGGTAGCCGTAGCTCGTCTCCACGACGCCGGAGACCTGATATTCCCCTGTGGAGGTAACAGCACCTTCAAAGGTCGCTTCCATATTGCCCTTGCCGGGTATAAAGGTATAACCATCGGGGTAGTATTGTGTCCCGGGGTCTCCGCCATACTGGGCGGTCAGCTCATCAAAACGCTTTTCAAGCTGGGTCTTGTCGGTGAT
>DEMY01000084.1:0-9296 GCA_002359425.1 Clostridiales bacterium UBA2658 | reverse complement strand
CTGATCGTCCGAAAGCTTGTTGCCGGCGTCGTCGTTCGTTGAGATCAGGAGGTTCTTCGCGCGCACATAACCAAGTTCTTTAGCCTTTTTGAGAATCTCTTCCTCGCTCAGCTTTTCGCCGTTTGCGCCGTACATGGTATCGAGCATACGATTATAAAGCAGGTTCACCTCGTTGATATGATCGTACATATCCTTTGTGAGGTACGCCTTCTTCAGATATTCGATGAAGCTTTTCTCGTCACCGCCGCCGTAGTTTTGGACATTCGTCTTCCATGTGTTCTGAAGCGACGTTTTATCCTCCTCTGTGAGCGAAACGCTCTTTTCCTTGGCCTTGCTCTGGACCGCGCAGTAGTGTTTGATGGTGTCGAGCGCGCTGTCCATGACATACTGCTTGTTTGTTTTTGTTTCGTCGGCAGCGGACTTGGCATTCCAGTCGGTGATTTCGCCGTAATACTGCTCCATATTGCTCACGTCGTAGACGTACCAGTAAAAGAGCTCTCCCCAGGTGACCTCGATACCGTCAACCGTAAGCATGACCTCGTCCGCATCATAATAATTGTAGCAGGCGGTATAGTCCTTCAGGCCGGCGCCGGCGGCGGTCTGGGTGCTCTTCTCATCTTCCTGATCCTTGGTGTAGGAGCGGAGCTGGCTGCTCTGACAGCCGGATAAAAGCCCGCAGCACAGGCTCGCCGCAAGGACGAGCGGAACGATCTTCTTTTTCATTGGTGTTCTCCTTTATAATGTATAGCCCGCGCGGGCCAGGTATACGGCGCAACTGTATTATGATAGCACGCCGCCAAAAGCGGAACAAGTCGAATTTGTAAAATTATGCGGCGTCCTCCGGCTTTGTACCCATATAATCGGCGATAAATTTACGTGCGGTCTCCACAATGCGCTTACCGCTTCTAAGGTGCAGACTGACGCAGGGCTTTGTTCCGGCCTCGACCTTGACACGGCCCTTGTACTCCGTCTGTGCGTACAGCGCGGACACACGCTCCATATTGAAATCGGCAAGCGTAAATAGCAGCATTCCGCCCTTCTGCGCGATCTCCGAAACGCCGGCCACCTCCGCCTCGCCGCGCAGAAGCGCGACCTGCAAGAGCGCCGACACGCTCGAGGGCGGGTCGCCGAAGCGATCGATCATCTCGTCCATAAGGTCGTCCGCCTCTGCCTCTGTTCGGACGAGGGCGATGCGGCGATAGAGATCCATGCGCTGCTCGGGGCTTGCGACATAGCTTTCCGGAATATTGGCAGAAACGGAGAGGTCCGCACTGCACGAGGTATGCGGCTTTGGTTTTTCGCCCTTTTCCTCCAAAACTGCCTCTTCAAGCAACTTTAAATACATATCGTATCCTACATCGATAAGATGCCCACTCTGCTCCGCGCCTAAAAGATTGCCCGCACCACGGATTTCAAGGTCGCGCATCGCAATCTTAAAGCCAGAATTGAATCCCGCAAACTCACGGATGGCTGAAAGCCGCTTCTCCGCAATTTCCGAAAGTACCTTGTCACGGCGGTAGGTAAGGTAGGCGCTCGCACGGCGGGAGGAGCGCCCAACGCGTCCGCGAAGCTGGTGGAGCTGGGCAAGGCCGAGCTTGTCGGCATCCTCTATAATGAGGGTGTTGACGTTTGGAATGTCAATGCCCGTTTCAATAATTGTTGTGCATACAAGGACTTGTGTTTCTCCAGTGACGACATTTTCCATTGCGTTAGAGAGCGTTTCTTCGTCCATCTGTCCATGAGCTATGGACACATTGATTTCGTTTTCAAAGAGTTTTTTGATCTTTGCGGCGGTGCGCTCAATGCTCTCAACGCGGTTGTGGAGGTAATAGACCTGCCCGCCGCGCAGAAGCTCGCGGCGAATGGCGTCCGCAATAACGCCCCAGTCGTGCTCCAAGACATAGGTCTGGACGGGCTGGCGATCCTGCGGCGGCTCCTCAATCGTCGACATGTCGCGTAAACCCGAAAAAGCCATATTGAGCGTGCGCGGAATGGGGGTCGCGGAAAGCGTCAGACTATCCACCTGCCGGCTCATCTCCTTGAGCCGTTCCTTATGCGAAACGCCAAAGCGCTGCTCCTCGTCGATGACGACAAGGCCGAGGTTTTTAAATTCGATATCCTTCTGCAAAAGCCGGTGCGTGCCGATTACGAGATCGGCGCTGCCGTCTCTCATGGCGGCAAGCGTCTCGCGCACCTGCGCAGGCGTCCGATAGCGGTTTAGGAGGTGGACGCTCACAGGAAAGCCGTAGAAGCGTTGCATCGCGGTCTGGTAGTGCTGCTGGGCGAGCACCGTCGTCGGCACCAAAAAGGCGACCTGTTTGCCGTCCAGAATGCATTTCATAATGGCGCGCAGGGCAACCTCCGTTTTGCCGTAGCCGACATCGCCGCAAAGTAGCCTGTCCATCGGCTGGTCTTTTTCCATGTCCGTCTTGATCTCCTGAATACAGCGGAGCTGATCGTCCGTCTCCTGATAGCCGAAATTCTCCTCAAATTCCAACTGCCACGGGGAATCCGGCGCGAAGGCGTGACCCTTGAGGCGCTGCCGTTCGGCGTAAAGCTGAACCAGTTCTTTCGCGAGCTTTTTTGTCGCGGTCTTCGCGCGGGCTTTTGTTTTGGTCCACTCCGCGCCGCCCATTTTGGAGAGCTTCACCGGCGCGTCCTCGCCCGCGCCGATGTATTTCGACACAAGGTCGAGCTGCGTGGCGGGAACGTACAAGACGTCCGAGCCTGCGTAGCAGATTTTTACGTAGTCTTTTTCAATGCCGTCCATCGGCATTTTGAAGATGCCCGCAAAACGGCCGATACCGTGATATTCGTGCACGACGAGGTCGCCGACCGAGAGGTCGGCGTAGCTCTCGATGCCCTGCCGGTCCTTGAGCGCCTTTTTCTTTTTTGCCTTGCGCAGACCGGACGACTGAACGATCTGGTTGTCCGTCAAAACGGCAAGCTTTGCGTCCGGATACTCGTAGCCGGCGGTCAGCGTTCCAACGGAAACGGCACAGCTTCCCGGCGAGGGCAGACGCTTTAGTTCCGCATCCAGCGATATTTTGACGCCCTTGCCGATAAAATAGTCGCACAAAAGCTCTGCGCGGCGTTTATCGGCCGCGAGCACAACGACGGCATATTTTTGACTTATGTAGTGCTTTACGTCTTCGATTGCCGTCTCCGCGCTGCCGCCGTAGGATGGAAGCTGTTTCGACAACACGTTTATAACACTTTTTGGATCTACCGGGTAGCGCCCGGCCGTGAAGTTGTCTCCCATGATGAGGGCAAAATCTGAAACCCGCGCGTAAGCCAGCTCCCACGGTAGAAAGTAGTGCGCGTTTTTACCGGAAACTAGTCCGCTCTCCATGAGAATTTCAAGGTCCGCCGCGTGCTGCTTCATAAAGCTTGCTGCGTTTTCTCCGACTTTTCCTGGCTTGTCCAGAAAAATGAGCGCATCCGGCGGAATAGAGTCAAGCGCCGTCACAAACTGCGGGTAAATAAGCTCCGCCCAGCGGTCCGCTCCCTTGACGTCCCTCTTTTCCAAAAACTGCTCCGCGTCGGCCCGGACAGTCTCGGCAAGCTTTTCATTGCCGCGGCGGGCGGCGAGTTTTTCAATTTCGCGCAGTTTTTCTAAAAATGTCTCGTAATCGCTCATTGCGGGCAAAATCTCTCTCGAGGGGAGGATTTCACAGGCTTTCAGCGGCTCTGTGCGGCGTTGGCTGTCTGTGTCGAAAAAGCCCATGGAATCAACCTCGTCGCCCCAGAATTCGCAACGCACAGGGTTTTCGTAGGCCGGGGAGAAAAAGTCCAAAATAACGCCGCGCCGCGAAAACTGACCCGGCCCCTCGACCTGAAATGCGCGCTCGTAGCCACAGAGCAAAAGGGCCTGCTCAATCGTTTCCGGCGGGCAGGTCTTGCCATCCTCAATGATAACGGATGCCGCGATGAGCTTTTCGGGCGGCATCGTGCGCTGCAATAGTCCGGTAACGGAGCACACGACGACCGGCGTTTCTCCCTTGGCAAGCCCGCAGAGCGTCCGTATCCGTTTTTGTTCGTCCACGCGGGAAACGCTCTCCGCGCCGTAAAAATTCATATCGCGCGAAAACAGCGTCTCACAAGGCTCATTCAGGAACGCCGCGAGGTCCCGGCGGAAATTTGCTGCCGTTGTCTCATCCGCGCAGATGACAAAAAGAGGCCGGCCCGTTTCAAGTCTGAGCGCCGCCGCCGCATTCGCACGCCCGGTTGCGCCCGGTCCAATCAAAAGGGCAGGCAAAGCGCCCCCTTCCACATAGTCGGGAAGGAGGTTCAAATTCTTGTCTTTCAGTATCGCCTTTGCTAAGGTCTGCATAGAAATCCCTTTCGATTTTTTTCGTTTCTGTTTCGATATCCTCCATACTACGCTCTGAAAGCGTCAAAAGCAAGCGAAAAAGCGCGGAACGAACAGATACATTATTTATATAATAGTTCATTTTTCTATTGAAAATACCGGCCTTATTTGATATACTATTTTAGTTCCACTATGCCATGGCGCGGCATAGATAAAAAAATGTACTATAGCATTTCCGATCTTCTCATAAGGGGAAAACATTCATGAACGAAGGACAAAACCCGATCAATTCCGTTAACGATGTTTGGAAAAACATTCTGGACATTCTCTCAAACGAGCTGACCGCGACCTCCATCAACACCTGGTTTTCAGACTGTAAGCCGGTGGAGATATCCGACACACGGCTCGTTCTCTACACACCGACGGACTTTAAACGAAACATCATAAACCAGCGTTTTGCCGCCACGATCACGGCGGCCTTATCGGACCTCTTTTCCTGTCCCTTCGATCTTCTCGTTTTGGCGGAGGACGAATTGGACGACTACGAAAAGACCTCCGAAAAGGACGACAGCCTGCCGGAGGTTGCGGGCTACACCTTTGACAAATTTATTGTCGGCAATTCCAACAAGTTTGCTCACGCAGCGGCTATCGCGGTTGCGGACAAGCCGGGCGAGGTCTATAACCCGCTTTTCATCTACGGGAACTCCGGTCTCGGCAAAACGCACCTGCTGCTGTCCATCGGCCAGCGCATCCACGAAACGCGTCCGAACGCCGCCATCGCCTATGTCAAGGGCGACGACTTTACAAATCAGATGGTCCAGTCCATCAAAAACAACACGCAAGAGGAATTCCGCAACAAATACCGCTATGTGGACCTGCTTCTGGTGGACGATATTCAATTCATTGCCGGCAAGATCGGCGTACAGGAAGAATTTTTCCACACCTTCAACAATCTCTACGAAGCCGAAAAACAGATCGTCATCACCTCGGACCGACCCCCCATTGAGATGGTCCAGCTCGAGGACCGCCTGCGCACCCGTTTTGAAGGGGGCCTCATGGCGGACATCCAGCCGCCGGATACGGAAACCCGCATGGCGATCATACGCAATAAAGCTTCGCAGCTCGGCATGGTTTTACCTAATGACGTTGTGAGCTACATAGCGGAGACCATCAAGTCAAACATCCGCCAAATTGAGGGCGTTGTAAAGCGTCTGACCGCCTACAACTCCATCATGGACGACGAAATCAATATCAGTGCCGTACAGCGCGCTATAAAGGACGTTATTCGCATCGGCGAATACGTTCCGACGCCGGACGTCATCATTGAGGAAACAGCCCGCTACTACTCGCTGGAGCCGAACGACCTTCGCGGCCAGCGCCGCACAAAAAATACGGCCATGGCCCGCCAAATCTCCATGTACCTTATGCGCGAGCTTACAAACCTTTCCCTGAAGGATATCGGCGAGCAGTACGAAAACCGAAACCACACGACCGTCCTGTCTTCAATCCGAAAGGTAGAGGATCTTCTCAACCGCGACCCCGCCGTCAGCGCAACAGTCAGGGACATTACGAGCAACATCAATACGATGCATGGTCAGTAACGTTATACCCTTTCTTTTTTCAACATCTGCCTGTTGATTTTTGAAACTGCTTGTGTTGAAAACTCTGTCCTCAGAACATCCACTTTTAACCATGTTGAAACTTTTTCACTTTTCAACATTTTTCTCAACACCGCTTTACCTTGATAGCACAGCGTTTTTTCGGCTTTTCAACACTTTTTTCTCCTACTACTAATACTACTACCTTTTATCCTTTCTAACTTTCTCTCTTTCTTAGAGAAAGCCCACGGATATTGGGTCCGAACGGAGGACACTTATGAAATTTACCTGTGAAAAATNNCATTTTAATCGAAGCGGCAAACGGCGTGAAAATAACAGGCTATGATCTTGTGAAAGGCATCTACACAAGCTTTCCGGCGGACGTAGCCGAACCCGGCTCCGTTGTCATTACGGCGAGACTCTTTGATAATATCATTCGTAGCCTGCCGGACGACATCGTAACCGTTACCTCAGATGACAACAACATGACCCGTATCACCTGCGGCAACGCGGACTTTTCCATCATGGGCATGTATTCGGACAGCTATCCGGAGCTTCCCTCAGTAGATCATCAAAAGGCGGTATCCATTCCGCAAAACACGCTGAAAGGCATGATCAACGAAACACTTTTTGCTGTGAGCGACAATGAAGCGCGTCCCGTCTATACCGGCGCACTGTTTGAAATTGAATCCGGCAAGCTCACCGTCGTTGCGGTGGACGGCTACCGGCTTGCAATGCGGCGCGAAACGCCGGAAGCAAGCGATATGGACGACTGCTCTTTCATCGCGCCCGGCACAGCCCTTTCCGATTTGGAAAAAATGTGCAGCGACAACGACGAGCCTGTCAAGATTGTTCTGGGTGCAAAGCATATCTCTTTTTCTGTTGGGAACTGCGTTCTTATTACGAGAAGACTGGAAGGCGAATTTTTAGACTATAAAAAGGCCATTCCCCCAGAGTTTATTCACCATCTCAAAATCAGCCGTCAGGAATTTCTGCGTGCGGTTGACCGCGTCTCCCTGATTATCGACGACCGCGTCAAAAATCCGCTGCGCTGTACCTTCGGTACCAATAAACTCAGTNNTGAAGACGTCTGCCGCTACGAGGGAGACGGCGGCGATCTGGAAATCGGCTTTAACAACCGCTATTTGCAGGAAGCGCTGAAGGCCGCACCATCGGACGAGTTGGAGATTTGTCTGAACAACGGCGCTTCTCCCTGCGTCATCGTCCCGCAGGACGGCAGCAGCACCTTTTTATATATGATTCTGCCAGTACGGCTCAAATAAAAAATCCTATTCTGGAGGCAAATTTATGCCCGAAACCATTGAAATCAGTACAGAATTTATCCGTCTGGATGCCCTTTTGAAATTTGCTGCTGTCGTCGGCACCGGGGGCGAGGCGAAAACGCTCATTCAGGACGGCGAAGTCAAAGTAAACGGCGAGCCTTGCGCCATGCGCACCAAAAAAATTCGTCCCGGTGACACGGTGGAGATCGCGGACCAGAACTTTCTTGTCAGTGGAGCGACCCGATGACCGTAAATGAGGTTTCCATCGAGGGTTTCCGAAATTACGAAAGGGAGACCGTCTCCCTCTTTCCCGGCATAAACGTCATCGCCGGAGAAAACGCGCAGGGCAAAACAAATTTTCTGGAGGCTGTTTACCTTTTAAGCTGTGGCCGCGGTTTTCGCACGAGGTTCGACAACGAACTTATTTTCTTTGATGGAAGCCGGGCAAAAATCGAGGCGAAAGTCTTTTCGCAGGAGCGCGAACAAACGGTTTCTGTTTCCATGGAACGCGGCCGGCGAAAACAGATTTTTGTCAACAGTGTGCGTAAAAATGGAAATGAACTCTCAGAGACAATCCGCGTTGTCCTTTTTTGCCCGGACGACCTCAACATGATTCGGGAGGGTGCAAAGGAGCGCCGCCGTTTCATGGATATGGCCATCAGCCAGCTTCGTCCGAACTACGGAAAGCTGCTTTCGGAATATACGCGACTCTACGAGCATAAGCGCCGGATTTTATCGGACTGGCATGAAAAGCCCTCCCTTCTGGACATGCTGGACGATTTTTCCGACCAGATGGCTTGCATTGGCGCACAGATCATACGCTACCGGGCCGCGTTTGCACGGCGGCTTTCGGAAACGGCCAACCCTATTCACAGCGAATTTTCCGGCAGCGGCGAGGAGCTGACGCTGCAATACCGCACCGTCAGCACGGTCACAGACCCCTTTGCCCCTACGGCGGAAATCTATGAACAGATTGCCGCCCACCAAAAGGCACACCGCGCAGCGGAGATCGCGTCGCAAAATCTTCTCACCGGTATCCACAAGGATGATCTCGAGGTAGCAATCAATGGCCGCAGCGCCCGGCTTTACGCCTCGCAGGGCCAGACAAGGACAGCAGCGCTCTCCTTAAAAATGGCGGAGCGAGAAATATCTACACAGGATACGGGAGAATGTCCAATTCTCCTTTTGGACGATGTTTTGAGTGAGCTGGACGCCAGACGGCAGGAATATGTCCTCAACCGTATCGGCGGCGGGCAAACGCTTATCACCTGCTGCGAGGACAGCGGCATTAAGCGGCGCACTGGCGGCAGGGTCCTCACGGTTCGCGCCGGTAAAGTAACGGAGGAAAGCTGATGTATCTGCACCTCGGAAAAAATGTCGTTGTTGCAAATGCGGACATTGTCGCCGTCTGCGACCTCGATAACGCTTCACATTCGCATATCACGCGCGCCTATCTCACCGCCGCCGAAAAAGCCGGGCGCGTCAAAAACGTCAGCGACGATCTGCCGAAGTCTTTCGTCGTTTGTAAAGGCAAAAGCGGCGAGGATACAGTCTATCTCTCCCAGCTTGCCTCTTCAACGCTCTTAAAGCGCGCGGGAACGCTGAGCATCGAATAGAAATTGCCCTGCGCAAAAACTGCGTTTTATCATTAGGGACTGGCCAAAAAATTCTTGTGCAATCACCAAAAACGGCCTATGGGAGCAGCGAGACGCTGCCCGCCGTCCCACGATTTTTATCACGGTAACAATATGGAAGGAAGAAACGAATGTCTGAGATCACCGATAAGATAACAGAAGAATACGACGCCTCGCAAATTCAGGTTCTTGAGGGGCTGGAGGCTGTCCGTAAGCGTCCGGGCATGTACATTGGCTCGACCTCGTCCAGCGGCCTGCATCACCTTGTTTATGAGATTGTTGANNGCGCTTGCGGGCTACTGCACGCATATCGAAGTCTCCATCGAAGCCGGAAACATCATTCGCGTGGCGGATAACGGCCGCGGTATTCCGGTTGATGTGCAGGGGCAAACTGGAAAACCTGCGCTGGAGGTCGTCTATACGGTCCTGCACGCGGGCGGTAAATTCGGTGGCGGAGGCTATAAGGTTT
>DEMY01000050.1 GCA_002359425.1 Clostridiales bacterium UBA2658 | reverse complement strand
TTTGAACTCTCCGGCGGCATGTGCCAGCGCGTGATGATTGCAATGGCGATGGCGATGCAACCCGCGCTTTTGATTGCGGACGAGCCGACCACCGCTTTGGACGTAACGGTGCAGGCAAGCATTCTGGCGGAAATCTGCGAAATGGCAGAGCGGTTCCAAACCGGCGTTCTGTTCATCACGCATGATCTTGGAATTGTCGCGGAAATCGCGGATTACGTCTATGTCATGCGCGGAGGGAGGATTATCGAACAGGGCAGTGCGACGCGGATATTTAAATCGCCGGAGGACGCTTATACAAAACAGCTCATCGACTCGATCATCTGAAAGGAGCGCGGCGCCAGGATGGAAGCACTGATCAAAACCGAAGAACTGACAAAGGCCTACCCCGTCCGAAACGGCTTTTGGGGGAAGCCCGATGCGGTAACTGCCGTGAACAAGATTTCGCTTGCGCTGCAAAAAGGCCGCTCGCTCGGTCTGATCGGTGAAAGCGGCTGCGGCAAAAGCACCTTTGGCCGCGCTGTCTGCGGACTCGAAAAAATCGACGGCGGGACGCTATGGTTTGGAGATAAGGACGTTACGAACCTCAGTCGAGATGCCTTTCGTCCCTATCGACGAAACATTCAAATGGTCTTTCAAAACAGCCTTGCAGCCTTTGATCCAAAATACACGATACGTCAGAGTATTGAGGAGGTTCTGAACAATTTTGAACCGCTCTGCGAGGCGGAGCGCTCCGCACGCGTCGAGCGCTCGTTCGAGCAAGTAGGACTTGAGCACAGGCTGCTTAACCGCCGGCCGAATGAGTTGAGCAGCGGCGAGCGGCAGCGCGCGAACATTGCGCGGGCGCTCATTTTAAACCCGCAGGTCGTCGTTTGCGACGAGCCACTCGCCAGTCTGGACTATTCACGCCGCAAAAGCATTCTGAAACTCCTACAAGATATCGGCAGGGAGCACGACGTTACCTATCTTTTCATCACGCATGACCTTTCGACCATCCGCTATATCTGTTCGCAAATCGCCGTCATGTACCTCGGCGAGATTGTAGAGGTCATGAACGTTGAAAATGTGGAGGGCGAAATGCTGCATCCCTATACGCAGCTTCTCTTTCAAGCGGTCCTGATCGCAGACCCGGAAAAGCGCGGAACCGTCTGCCGGGAGGCACTTGACGGCGCAGAACCGTTGTTCGAGCATTTGGCGGGCTGCGCTTTTCGTAACCGCTGCCGGTTTCGTTCCGAAATATGCAGCGCCTGCAAGCCGGCTCTTCAGGAAATCACGCCCGGTCACTTTGTCGCCTGTCACAGGATTTCGCCAAGCAACCGTGCGGCTGGAAATAGATTAATCAACATTTCAGGAGGGAAAAAATAAAAATGAAACCCAAAAAAGCGCTTGCATTGTCTCTTGCGCTCACGCTGACGCTCGGTCTGCTCACAGCCTGTTCGGGCGGCAGCACAAAGCAGAGCGTGGGCACCTCTGCCGGTTCGTCAACGGGCGGCGAAAAGGTCGTCACCGTTGCAATTGGAGGTAAAAACGGCATTGCCACGATGGACCCCACCTACATGATGACGGACATACTTCATTACGAGCTTATCTATGAGCCTCTGGTCGTCTACGGGAAGGATGGCAAGATCGAACCTGGTCTGGCTGAAACATGGGACGTCAGCAACGACGGAAAGGAGTACACCTTTCACCTCCGCAAAGGCGTAAAGTTTTCGGACGGTTCCGCTTTTAACGCAGACAATGTGATTTTCAACACCGCCAGGTGGAAGGATAACGCAAACACCGCATCTGTCGATGTTTGCACATCGCTGCAATCCGTCACCAAAATTGACGACTATACGGTCAAATTCACTTTTGACAAGTCTTATTACCCCTTCCTCACCGAGCTTACCTACCCTCGTCCCTGCCGGATGATGAGTCAAAATTCGGTTGATGCAAGTGGAAAATTCACTAAGCCGATTGGAACCGGCATGTGGATGATTGACAGCTACGAAGAGGGCAAAGAGACAGTGATGGTTCCAAACCCGAACTACTGGGGGGAAAAGCCGAAATATGACAAGCTCGTACTCAGAGTAATTCCAGATTCCGAGACACGTATGATGGCGCTTCAGAGCGGAGAAATTGACTTCTCGGCTGTGCCTATTCCGGCGGAGGGCATGCCGGCGGTGGAAAAGGACAGCAAGCTTCAGCTGATCAAAAACCCTTCCACGAAGGGCTATTTCATGCTTCTAAACTATGACGTCCCCGCCTTTCAGAATCTTCAAGTCCGCCAAGCGCTCAACTATGCGCTTGACAAAGCCAGTATCGCAAAGGATGTTCTGGATGGCAACGCGACTGCCGCGACCGGCATTCTGCCGGCGACGAACGCTTATGTGAACGATAAAAATGATCTCGGCTACAGCTATGATCTCGACAAGGCAAAGCAGCTTCTGTCCGAAGCCGGGTGCAAAGATTCGGACGGAGATGGAATTCTCGAATACAATGGCAAACCCATGCGCTTTAAATTTGTATTTCAGACCGAAGAATATCCCGAATGGAAAGACGTCTGCGAATATATTTCAAACGCATTTAAAGAGATTGGTATCGAATTTAAACTTGAACTTCAGCCCTCAACTGCGTATTACGACACGCTCTGGACGAACAGAAACTTCGATGTGATCATGTACCGTACCTATAGTGATTCCTGGAATCCGCATGGTTTTCTTTCCGGGATGTTCTGTACGGACGCGAAAGGCTCGCCGCGTGTCTGCTGGAACTCCGATGAGCTGGACGCAATGATCGAGAAAGTGCTTCAGGAAACCGACGAGAATGCGCGGCAGACGGAGTATGATGCAATTTTTAAGTACCTTTACGACAACGCGGTCTGCGTACCGGTCTATTATCCCAATGTGTCTTATGCCTATAACAAGGACAGGCTCTCGGGCTTTGAATTTGCCGTTACAGACTACGAACTGCTCAAGTGGGGCAAGCTCGAAGTCAAGTGAGTCTGAAGATCGTCTCCGCTAAGAGCAGCGATTCGTCACCCATGCCCGAAACGCCCCTCATCCGAAAGTTTGCTCATGATGCCGGACGATCCCTCTTCTGGCCTTCCGGGCCGTAACCAGGAACATGCCGGGGATATTTCCTTGAGCGTGTCGTAATCACGTTCCATGCCCCAGGGCTTTCCGGCTTTTTCTGGTTCAGGGCGGAGATGCGCTTATTTGTAAAGAGCATGGGCAGCGATGCGCTGCCCATGCTCTTAAAGCGTCCGTAGGACGCGGAAGCGTAAAATCGGGAAGTGCGCGCCGCGGGCTTCCCGCTGCACTGCTTGCAAGAAGTCTATCACTCAATATAACCAAAATGATTACAATTGAATGTTATTGACAAAGATACACAGCGGCTTTATTATAAGATAAGGGAAAAAGATGCTATCATGCGCGATTTTGATAGGTGCTTTTTGACCGCATTTTATCATACGGCCCAAAACTTTAACACAGATTCTTCCTTCTCTGTACGATTATCGAGAGTGGGAGGCAGAAGCAAAGTTTGCGCTCAGCGCGGGTGATTCACTCGAAAAATACCGGTTCTTTGGGTGGAACGCGGAATTATCTTAAATGATACACAGGGAGGGGTTCAAAAATGGACACATTTCTTGAGACACAGCCCAGCGAAAATACGTTTCCGTGGGTTGTATTTAAAATCAAGGATAATTACTACTGCGTAAATAGCGGGGACATTGCGACCATACTCCGGCTTCCGGAGTATGAGCAGATACCAACGTCTCCGAGCTATATGACTGGCATTTTCCCATACCGGGGCGATATCATCCAAATGCTTGATTTGCGCACCGTGTTCGGTTTGCCCACACAGACGCAGGAATACGAAGAATTTGCCGAGATGCTGGATGCGCGCAAGCAGGACCATATCAAATGGGTGGCCGCGCTGGAGCATTCAGTCAAAACGAACGAGCCTTTCACCCTCGCCGCCGACCCGCACCAGTGTGCGTTCGGCAGATGGTACGACAGCTACATTCCTGAAAACGAGGCCGTGCGCAGCCATCTGAAGCGCATCGAAGACCCCCACCGCAATCTGCACCATGCGGCAGAGGAGGCGGCTGCCTGCAAGCAAGAATGTGATAAGTGCAAACGGGAAACCTGCTTGCAGGATATTCTGCACCGCGCGAAGGAACAGTACATGCCGCTCATTCTTCAGTTGCTTGACAAAACAAAAAGCACCTTCCGCGAGCGGGTGTTCCGTGAAATGGTATTAATTAGGAACGATGGCTCCCGTCTCGGGCTAGTGGTGGACGAGGTGGTTGCAGTGGAACATTTGGAATCGATGAATAGCGAACATATTGGTCATGACGGTTTGGGCAGCGTGAAATTTCTCACAGGCATCAAGACAAGCCCGACGGTTTCCTCTGCCATCCTCGAACTTAACACGCAAAAGCTCTTGGAATCCTTGGGATGTTTATCTAAATAAACGGTATTTGTATTGATATCGAATAGCTTTTAATGAGCCGTCCATGTGCCCATCTCAATGGAGAATGCGCTACCGGGCACAATCCATAAGATGTCGAGCCGACAACATCAAGGATTGTTCTGGGGACATACATTAAGTATACAAAAAACATATACAAAAAAGACCGATCGTAGATTTTATACCGACCGGTCTTTTTTATATTATTTTTCAAATGGTTGTTCTTACGCGCTGGCGCTTTTTTCGCCGCAGACGGGCGGGACGCTGTTGCCGACAAGGTATTTCGTATATTCGTCGCGGGGATGATTAAAAATCTCTTGCGTGGTATTGTCCTCAACAATGCTGCCGTCTTTGATAACAAGAATGCGGTCGCACATGGCGCGTATGACATCGAGATCATGAGAAACGAAAAGAAGGGACGTCTTCCGCCGATCCAAAAGCGCCCGCATCAAATTCAAAATCTGCGCCTGAACGGACACATCCAGCATGGTCGTTGGCTCATCGGCAATAATCAAGTGTGGTTCCAGCATAATGATACGCATGATCGCAATACGCTGCGCCTGTCCGCCGCTGATCTCATGCGGATAGCGGCTGTAAATATCCTCCGGCAGACCGAGCTGGGCCATGTATTCCGCCGCGATCTCCCGCTCCTCCCACTTTGATTGCGCAAGCCCGTAGATACGCAGCGGTTCAACGATTGTGTCATAGAGCTTCATACGCGGGTTAAAGGCCAGCTGCGGATTTTGAAAAATGATTTGCACGTTTTTGCGGAAGTCCTTTTGTTCCGTCTTTGACATTTTGTCGAGCGGGCGGCCCTCAAAAAGAACCTCGCCTCCGGTCGGCGCAAGCAGCCCGGCAGCAAGTCTTGCAAGGGTCGTTTTCCCGCAGCCGCTCTCCCCCAGAAGCCCGACACGCTCGTTTTCTCCAATTGAAAAGCACGCATCGTCAACAGCTTTTGTGACGGCATTTCCAAAAATGCCGCTTCGATATTGCTTTGTGACGTTTTTTAGTTCAAGCATAGGGGCACCTCACATAGTGATCTTTGCCGGCCGCAGTCAACTCTGGATGAGATGACATGCAGTCGTTCTCCGCGCACTGGCAGCGGTCATGAAAGCGGCAGCCGGTCGGAATATTGCGCAGCGATGGCGAAAAGCCCGCGACGGCGTGAAATCCGTTTTGCGGCAGGGCGCTGATAATGCCCTTCGTATAGGGATGCAACGCACTGTTTAAGATTACTTCCGCCGGGCCGTATTCGATGACCTCTCCGGCGTACATGACCGCGATACTGTTTGCAAGCGCCTCTGCTACAGAAAAGTCATGCGTTATTAAGAGCATCGCGGATTTGTACTGATCCTGCATATAGCCGATGCGCTCCACGACCTCCCGCTTTCTCGCCCAGTCGAGTCCCTTTGTCGGCTCGTCAACAACGATGAACTTCGGCTTCGCGGTCGTTCCCATCGCGACCAGAACACGCTGCCGCATACCGCCGGACAGTTCGTGCGGATAATCGTCCGCAAGTTGCGGAAGGCGCGGCAAACCGAGCATTTTGAAAAGCGCAAGGGTATTCTTTCTGGCCTCTTTTTTGTCGCTGTTCACATGAAGCGCATACACCTCGTCTACCTGCTTTCCGCAGCGCAGAAGTGGGTTGAGACTGGTCGCCGCACTCTGTGGGATACAGGCGATCTCTTTTCCGCGCAGAGGCCGAAAGGTTTTTTCGCCCATTGCCGTAAGCTCGCGGCCCTCATAGTAGATTTGGCCCGACACAAGCGCGTTTTCCGGCAAAAGCTTCAAAACAGAGCTTCCAAAGACGGATTTTCCGCAGCCGCTCTCTCCAAGCAGGCACAGCACTTCTCCGCTGCGGATGGCAAGGTTCAAGTCGCTCACCGCGTGCACGTTCCCGCCCGGTACCTCAAATTCGACAGACAGATGCTCTGTCCAGATCAGTTTTTCCGCATTCATCAGTCTACCTCCGCTTTTTCCTTGAGGTGCGGGTCTATGAGATCGCCGATACCCTCGCCGAGAAGATTAAAGGAAAAGACCGTGAAGACTGCGGCAAGGCCCGGCGCGAGCGTGATCCAAGGCGCCTCGCGGATATAGTCTTTTCCGCTGTTGATCATGAGTCCCCATTCGGGACTTGGTATCTGCGCGCCGAGGCCGAGATAGCTCAGTCCCGCCCCGGCCAAAATAACCGGTCCGATGCTCAGCGTCGCGATGACGAGAATTTGCCCGATGATGTTTGGAAGAATATAATGAAAAATGATGCGCGGCTTGCTGTTGCCCATCGCCCGCGCAGCCTCGATATAGTCGGCGTTCATAACGGCGAGCGTTTCTCCGCGCGCGAGACGGGCGTAGTGCGCCCAGCGAACCATCGTCAGCGCGACGATCTGGTTTGGAATGCCGTTTCCGAGCGTTCCAAGCACGGCAAGCGCAAAGATCGTGCCGGGGAAAGAGAGCATGACCTCCACAAAACGCATCAGTACGGAATCGAGCGCGCCGCCCGAATAGCCTGCGGTGATGCCGACCGTGACGCCGATGGCAGCACCGATGACAACGACCGCAAGCGCCACGCCGATAGAGATATGCGCACCGTTTACGACGCGGCAGAGTACGCACCGTCCGTTGAAGTCCGTGCCGAAAGGGTATTCCGCACAGGGCGGGACACAGATTGCGTCATAATTGATTGCGCTTGGCTCGTGCGTACAGAGCCGCGGGCCGGCAAGCGTGACAAAAAAGAGGAACAAAATCGCGGCTCCGCCGATGA
Source organism: Clostridiales bacterium UBA2658 (assembly GCA_002359425.1). Classification (GTDB taxonomy): domain Bacteria; phylum Bacillota; class Clostridia; order Oscillospirales; family Oscillospiraceae; genus UBA2658. The sequence continues at coordinate 4,605 of DEMY01000050.1, read as the reverse complement.
TGAGCAGCGGATTGCGGCGCGAAAAATGGCGGAGGCCGTCGTGTTTTTCTTTCATTTTCCGCCTCCCAGCCGGATGCGCGGGTCGATATAGGCTGTGATGACGTCGACCAGAAACATCGCAATGATATAGCCCAGCGAAATGGTCACGATGCAGCCCTGCATCATGGGCAGATCGCGGGCGATGATGGAATCGTATAAAAGCTTTCCGATACCCGGCCATACGAAGATGGTCTCCACAATGACAGAACCGCCGAGGATGTGTCCGATCTCAAGACCGGACATGGTGATAACCGGCGGCATCACGTTTACCATCGCGTGCCGGCGGATCATCTGGCCGGTTGTGAGACCCTTCGCTTTTGCCGTTATCATGTAGTCCTGCCCGAGCACATCGCACATGCTGGAGCGTGTGATGCGAAAAGTTGACGGGATCATGCCGACCATCAGCGTAATGCACGGCAGAATAAAGTTCAGCGGCGAATCGACGCCCGTGATTGGCAGCCACTTGTGCTGCACGCAGAAGATGATGATCAAGACGAGCGCCAGCCAGAAATTCGGGATAGAGCCAAACAAAATCGTCACAAAGCGTGAAATATGATCCAGCGCGCCGTTTCTGTGCACAGCGACCACCATGCCCAATGGGACAGAGATCAGAAATGCAAACGCAAACGCGAGCAGGCCCAAAAAGAGCGTATATGGTATCTTGTTGAACAAAAGCGTCCAGACCGGCTGGTTATGTACATAGGACACACCCCAGTCGCCCCGGAAAACATTGCTGAGCCAGCCCCAGTACTGTAGGACAAGCGGGCTTTCCNNGATCTGCGAGACTGTGTTGACGTCCTGCTCGTAGATCGTGTCGTCAAAGCCGATAAAGGTGTGCGTGAGGATCGTCACGGCAGTGTCGCCCGGGGCAAGGTTCAAAACGATGAAGGAGAGAAACGAAACTGCAATCAGTACAAGAAAGCAGGTCAGAAACCGCTTAATAATAAATTTCAGCATTTAATCATTACCACAACCTCACTTTGGAAGGCAAGGCATCAAAGGCCTTGCCCTCCGAATCAGAGCCGTTTTTCGTTTAACGGTCAAGCTTTCAGCCCAGCTTGATATCGACGTTCCACATATAATCATGCGCGGTCGGGTTAAACTTGAAGTTCGTGACCCGCTCGTTGAAGCCATAGGTCACACCGTAATTGCAGACATAGATCATAGGAAGGTCTTCCATCGCGAGCTTTTGAATTTCCTTGCTGGTTTCATAGCGCTGCGCGGTATCGAACTGCGTTGTGCACTTGTCGATGAGCGCATCCATTTCCTTGCTGGAGTAGCCGTACTTAGCGCTGTTGGAGCTGTAATAGTTGTTCTTGAGGAAATAAATGCAGCTCGGCGTCATGCAGGTGGCAAGGCCCGAGAGATACATGCCCCACTCCTTCCCGTCGCTGATATATTCTTTTATCGCGGAAGAATCCATCGTCGAGACGCTGACCTTCATTCCCAGCTCCTTGAGTTGCGCCTGCAAAGCCTCTGCAATCAGCGGCAGACCGGGCCGCTGCGTATAGGTGACCAATGTAAACGCGAACTTTTTGCCGTCCTTTTCAAGGTAGCCGTCGCCGTCCGTATCCTTCCACCCGGCGTCCGCCATAAGCTGCTTTGCCTTTTCAAGATCGAAGGCGGAGGCGTCAATCTCGTCGTTGCACCACGCCATATTGGAGGTGTACATGGATTTACTCGGCGTTCCGCAGCCGTACAGAACTTTTTCAGAGATGGCTTTTCTGTCGATTGCGAGAGAGGTCGCTTTGCGAACATTTTTATCCGCGAACAGGTCGTTGCAGTTAAGATTGATCGCATAGGTGCGGGCCGTGTCATACTTTTCGACGCGAACGTTGTCGAGCTTGTCCAGCGCGTCGATTTTATTAAAGGGAATGTCACAGGTGAAGTCAATCTCGCCTGATTCGAGCGAGAACGCGCGGGTGCTCGCGTCGGTCATGCCCGTGATGACGACATTTTTGACCGTCGGCTTCTCGCCGTAATAGCTGTCAAAGCGCGTCGTCTTCAAAACGCCGGTGGAAATGTTGAAGTCCTCCGCCTTGTAAGGACCGGTGCCGACCGGAAGCTTCAGCTTGCCGCTGCCGTCATAGCTGCTTTTCGCAACGATGCCAAAGCCGGAAAGATGCATGTATTCGGGGATCTCCGCATTTGGCTCTGCGGTCGTGATCGTGATCTGGTTCTCTCCCGAGGCGGTCACGCCGGAAATCTTCGTCTGCGTCACGAGCGTGGGGTTCTGCGTGAGCGCATTCGAGAGGGACCATGCGACGGTATCCGGCGTCATGNNTCACGCCGGGCTTGAGCGTAAAGACCCATGTGTTTTCATCCGTTTTTTTCCACTCGGTGGCGAGCCCGGGCGTGAGCTGGAACTTGTCGTTGACTTCGCAGAGAACCTCGGTAATAAGCGCCTTTTCCTTGATAAGCGTGCCGTTGCTGACCGGGTCGATATCGTCGATTGCCCAGAGTTCTCCTATTCGGAGCGTATCCTTGTCGGTGGAGACAGCGGCGGCCGCCGCCGTTCCTTCCCCCGTCTGCGCGTTTCCGCTGCAGCCAGCAAGCAGCCCCAGCGACAGCGTTGCGCTCAGGATGACCGCCCAGCAGCGGCGGTTCTTTCTTCTGTTCATTAATCTTCCTCCCAATTTTCGATTTTTCTTTCTTATTTTGTACCTTCAAACACATACCAGTTGTCATGGTCGCTGTAAACCGAGCGGCAGCCGGGGAGCTGTCTGACTCCGACGTTCTGAAAACCCGCTTCTTCGAGAACCGCGGTAATTTCGCGGTCCGACGCGTTAGAAAACGGCAGTTTTTCGCAGCCGATGCTGCTTTTGTATTCCTCGAGTTTTCCGCATACTATCGAACCGTTTTCAAGCTCGTTAAGCGCCAGCACGCGCCCGCCGGGCTTCAGCACACGCCACCATTCCGACGCGGCCGCAGAAGCGTCCTCGATCGTCCACAAAAGCCGGCTGTTCAGAACAATATCAAAGCTTTCATCCAGATAAGGGAGCGCTTCCGCATTACCATATTCAAAAGTGACGCCATTGCTCTGCTCGCGCGCATGCTGCTTTGCAATGCGCATCATTCCGGCGGAGATGTCGCAACCCTTCACATGCTCGTACCCTCTTGCGCCGAGGGCGTTGGCAAGCATGCCGGTCCCCGTGGCAACGTCGAGAATTGAAAGCGCTCTATTCTCTCCGACAAGTTCCGACAGAGCTTTTTCCCACGCGTCCGTGTCCTGTAGCCGGTGCGCCTGCTCGTATTCCGGTGCGGATTGGTCCCAGAACTTCGCCATTTGAAGCTCTGCCTCTCTTTTGGGGTCCATCGGCTTTTCGCCTGTCAGCACATACCAGCACTCGTAATCAAATTCTGGGCGGGTGAGTCCGGGCAGACGGCGTATTTCCACATTCACAAAACCGTTTCGCTGCAACAGAAGCACAAGCTCATCCATAGATGCGCTTTTCACCGAAAGCGCGGCATCAAGCTCCTCCGACGCATAAACAGGGCCGTTTTTGCCGGTCGTAAGGCCTACGCCGTCCTGCATGCGATTGAAGCAAAAAAGCGCTCCTCCCGGTTTCAGAACGCGTCGCCATTCCGCGATCATTCCATCCGGCTCAACGATTGTCCAGATCAGCCGCGCGTTTACGATCGTGTCCACCGTTTCGTCAACAAACGGCAGTTCAAGCGCGTTTCCGCACATATACACGGCTCCCGAGCCGCTTTCCGCAGCGTGGCGAACTGCGTGCCGCATCATCTCCGGAGACAAGTCCATGCCGACCGTTGGATAACCAAGCCTTGCCGTCATGTTGGCGAGAAAGCCGGTGCCGGTGCCGAGATCGAGCACGTTCTTCTTTTTGTCCCCGCCAAGCAGCGAGGAGAGCGTCTGCATCCACGCATCCGCGTCCTCCGTATCGTGGTCCATATCGAATGAGGCTGACCGCTCGTCCCAATAATCGCCAATGGCCTTAATAACCGTTTCTGTTTTCATAGTTACCTTCCCTTTTTACAGATCTGTGCTCCCACCATAAAAGCAAATCAGGCTCTGAACGCTGCCATCGCGGCACACGTTCAGAACCTGCTGTTTTTCAGTCGGCTCAATGCTTTTATTTTGCAATACAAATTGGCTAATGGAGAAATTATAGCAAACCCGGGGACAGCAGCACAAGCCTCCCCAGGGGATACATTCCAGATAATTCGACAAAAACTGCGGCCGAAGGAACCGGATAAATAACAAAGCGGCCGTGCTGACACTCAGAAATCAGCAAGGCCGTTTTTATGGATATGCCAGAGGGCTTCACACCTGATTATGGCGCACGTAGACGAGGCGGCGACATTTCTNNATTTCAATCCACGCTCCCCGTGCGGGGAGCGACTCGCTGTCACAGTGGACGGCGATCTTCCCAGCTTTATTTCAATCCACGCTCCCCGTGCGGGGAGCGACGAGATGTTTGATTGTAAGATATGTGGTACATTTTATTTCAATCCACGCTCCCCGTGCGGGGAGCGACTTGTTATGCGCACAGGGCATAAACTTACAGAAGCATTTCAATCCACGCTCCCCGTGCGGGGAGCGAC
>DEMY01000035.1 GCA_002359425.1 Clostridiales bacterium UBA2658 | reverse complement strand
CAAATCTGAAAGCGCCTTCTCGTATTCGGAAAGTTTTCGCTCCGTTGCGGAATTGACCCGGTACAAAAGTGCGTTTTCGACATTTGAAAGCGTTAGGGTAGAGACAGCCCCGTTTTGCGCGCGGGCGCGCTTTGTTGTACGCTCGATGACAGACTTGAGCTTTTCTGCGATGAACATCGCCACCGGGATGAACATGCAGGAGAGCAGCGTCGTTTTGACATCGTAGGAAAAAAGTGTAATAAGGTAGGCGACCATTAAAACGCCTGTGTCGAAAATTTCCGTCGCCACCTTGCGCATACCCTCTACGCAGATATCGACGTCGCCGACGGCCTTGTTCATGAGTTCGCCCGCCGAAACGCCCCAAAGCGCCGTCACGTCCTGCGAAAGAACGCTGTTGTAAAGCATTCGCCGCATGGAAGCGCCCGTGCGGTTGGCAAAAAGCCGGACGAACCATCGCTTTAAGGCCCGGCTGCACTGNNTGAACGTCAGCGCCTTTTGCCCGACAACCGCGAGCGCCGCCTTGGACGCAAGCGCATCGATCAGCCGACCCTGCAAAACGGCTATGTAGGACATGCTGCCATCGAAGATGAGGCCCGTTATGGTCACGAGCAGGAGTATCTTCCACTCGCGCTTTAAGTAGCTTTTGATTTTTTGCGGCTCGCGCACCGGTGTCAGATCGAGTGCTTTCATAACTGCCTCCGATAAAAAAACTGTTCATATGCTACTTCTTTATGTATAAAACGTCAAGCTTGGGAGGGGAAACTGAAAAAATTTCCCGCCGAGCCGGAAAAGGGGCTGTCCAAGCCGGAATATTTATGATATAATAACAAACTGTGAATTCATGTCCTCAGGGGGACGTTTTGCAGGCTCGGAGAGCGCAAAGCCGCTTTTTCCGATATAAACTGAAGGGAATGGTTCCGTTAATGAGTTTCGTCGTCATGGACATGGAGTGGAATCAAGCCATGTCCGCACAGGCCGCCGTTTTTAACAAGCTGCCGATCCATCTGCGCGGGGAAATCATCCAGATCGGCGCTGTGAAGCTGACGGAGGATTTTGGTCCGGGAGAGGAATTTCAGGTCGACGTGAAGCCGGTCTACTTCCGGCGCATGCACTATAAAGTAGAGAAGCTCACGGGCTTTGACAAGGAGCGTCTGGAGCACGGCATCGGCTTTAAAGAAGCCCTTGACCAATTCCGTGCGTTTTGCGGCGAGGACGTCACATTCCTCACATGGGGCAGCGACGACCAGTCGATCATGGAGCAGAACATCATCATCCACGACCTCGACTGGGATTGGATTAATNNATTACCACGTCCTCGACTGAGATTGGATTAATCGCTGCGTCAACCTCCAGATCATCTACAACATTCAGACCGAAGCGGGCCGCAACCAGACCGGGCTTTCGACCGCGATGGAGCACTTCGAGATCGAGCAGACCCGCGTTGCGCACGACGAACTGGGTGACGCTTACAACACGGCCCTCGTCTGCAAAAAACTCGACCTCATGAAAGGGCTTGCGCAATATGACGACGCTTCGCGCATTCTCGCAACCCGTCTCGCCGCCGAACACGAGGACGGGGAAGGGGAGAAGGGCCAAAACGCCGTTGAGCACCGCGCCTTCACAGGCTATTTTGACCGCACGGACGCTTTTGCGGACAAAGCCGTCACGGAGCCTGTCTGTCCCGTCTGCGGAGGTCCGCTCAAGTGCGCTCGCTGGGTCAATCAGGGCGACCGGCGCTATATGTCTCTCGCCGAGTGTAAAGCGGACGGGAGTTTCCTTGTCCGCCTCAAGTTCAAGTCCGCCGAAGACGATTCGTGGACGGTCAACCGCATCATGTACAAGGCGGACGAGGAAATGACGGAATTTTATAAATCNNGCCGCCGCTCGCGCGGCAAGAAAAAGAAGCCGGCGAACGCTAACTGAGCCGTCGGAAAACGCATTTGTATATCATCTGGAGGAAATGAATGAAAATTTGGCTTGCGGCCCTTTTGGGCCTTATACAGGGTGTCACGGAATTTCTGCCGGTTTCAAGCTCCGGCCACCTTGCCGTGTTCCAGAAGTTTTTCGGCCTTGCAGAGGTGGATATGTTCTTTGATGTATTGCTGCACTTTGCAACCCTGATCGCGATCATCATCTTTTACCGCCAAGAGATATGGGACATGCTCAAGGAGATCATTGGCTTTTTCCGCGACTTTAAGCACCCAAACCCGGACGCTGGCGAGCCAAAACCGGCGCGCCGCCTCGTTCTCATGATCATCCTTGCGACGCTGCCGCTTTTCATCATTCTGCCTTTGAACGACAAAATCGAAATGCTCTCAAATAACACGCTGTTTATCGGCATAGCGTTTCTCATTACCGGCACGATGCTGCTTCTCTCCGACCGCCTCAAAAACGGCCACAAAACCGAGCGCAACATGACGGTGGGCGACGCCGTAAAAATCGGTATCGTGCAGGCGATCGCAACGCTTCCGGGCATCTCCCGCTCCGGCTCCACCATCACCGCCGGTATGGCGACGGGACTGGACCGCTCCTTTGCCGTCAATTTCTCGTTCCTCATGTCCCTGCCCGCCGTTCTGGGCGCAACCATCCTTGAGACGAAAAAAGCTGTTGAGGCAGGCATCAACACTTCCGCCATTCCAGCCTACCTCGTTGGCATGGTCATTGCAGGCGTCGTCGGCTATTTTGCAATCAAACTTTTAAAAATGCTTGCCGAAAAAAACAAATTCGGAAAGTTCTGCTACTACTGCTTCGGCATCGGTATTCTGACGATTATACTGACGGTCAGCATGTGATTTGGAGTGACTTTAGATGGCACAAGCAAAAAAAACATCCAAAGGCGCCTCCGCGAAAAAGAAACCAGTCAAGCCGGTACCGCGGGCCTATGACCCCACAAAACGCATCATCGGCGGGGTCGTGTGCCTGTTTTTGTCCCTGTTCTCCTTTATCGGCTACGCAAATGTGGACGCGTGGTTCATCACCTATTTCTGCGGCTTTATCAAGGGCATCATCGGCTGGGGCTATTATCTTTTCCCGGTTGCGCTTCTCATTTGTTCAGCGAACCTTCTGCTGAGCCGGGACAGCCCCGTCATTTTTAAGGTCGTTTCGGCGCTTCTGTGCCCAATCTTCCTTGGCGCGGCCTATCACCTGATTGCGGCCGACGCAACGAGCTTTGACGCAGCCACGCTCCAAACGCTCTACGCAAGCGGACAAAAGCTCGCGAGTGGCGGCGTCCTTGCCGGTTCTGTATCCATCGGGCTGGGCGGCGCCGTCAGCGTTTACGGGGCCGTGCCCGTTTTCATCGGCGGCCTTGTCTATTTCGGTATGCGCTCCTGCGGCGTAACATTACAGGGACTTGTGCAGAAATCGCACGAGAAGCGCGCTGCCCGTGCAGAATATGCATCGGAGAGCGCGCCGTGCAGAACCCCCGCTCCCGAAAAGCAGGCCGCAGGCCGTCCGCAAAAGGCCATTCCTGCGCCGGAGCCAGCAAAAAAGCGCGGTCGCCACGCAATTGACATTCCGGTGGATGGGGAAGAGAAACCCGTTGAGGCAAAGGCCGAGCCCGAACATAAAATCGGCTTTTTCAATGCCCGTCCGCGCGTCAAAACGCCGGATCAGGTGCTTTCGCAAAGCTTTGAAGCGGAGCCGGAGCCGGCGAAAAAGGCGGCTCAATCCATATCTCAGACGGAGTCGAGAAGGCCCGTTGAGTCCGCCACCCCTCCAGAAATTAAGACCGGTACCGCAACCGACAGCGCCGAGCCGCTCTCTGTCGAGGAGGCTGCCGCTGTCGCAGGAATTACGACAACCGTTACGGAGGTCCTGAGCGACAATGCAAGGCCCGCCGCGCAGCCGGCAAAAAAGGTGAGTGCGGATGAGGTCGCCGCCGAACAGAGCGCCATTACCAAAACCATTGAAAAGCAGCAGGTTGACGAACCGGGCGAGTACCGCTACCCGCCTGCCGGCCTTCTCCGCACCGCTCCGCGCAGCACGGTGGACGGCAGGGAGGAGATCACGCTCAACCGCGAGCGGCTGGACAGCACGATCAAGAGCTTCGGCGTTGCGGGCAATATCACCGGCACCACGCGCGGCCCTACAGTCACGCGCTACGACATCGAGCTTGATCAGGGCGTGAAGCTCTCAAAGCTTACGAATCTCGCGGGCGACCTTGCGCTGTCNNCGTATCGCGCCGATCCCGGATAAGATTTCGACCGTCGGCATCGAGGTCCCTAACAAGATCGTCAGCACCGTTTACCTGCACGACATCATCGACTCAAAGGCGTTCAAATCCGCCCAGTCCAAGCTCAGCTTCGCGCTCGGCGAGGACATCGGCGGCAACGCCATCGTCGGCAATATCGCAAAGCTGCCGCATTTGCTGATCGCCGGTACCACCGGCTCCGGTAAGTCGGTGTGCATGAACTCGCTCATTTTAAGTTTGCTCTATAAATCGACGCCGGAGGAAGTGCGCCTCATCATGATCGACCCGAAGATGGTCGAGCTTGGCATCTACAACGGCATCCCGCACCTCTATGTCCCGGTCGTCACGGACCCGAAAAAAGCCGCCGGAGCGTTGCAGTGGTCGGTCGTCGAAATGCTTAAGCGCTACCGCCTGTTTTCAGAGATCGGCGTGCGCGACTTAACGAGCTATAACGCCCACCAAAAGTCCATTGGCGAGCAGACCATGCCGCGCGTCGTCATCGTCATCGACGAGTTGGCCGATTTGATGNNGGTGTGGCCTCCAAGGAGGTCGAGGAGAGCATCTGCCGCGTCGCCCAGATGGGGCGCGCCGCCGGGATGCACCTTGTCATCGCAACGCAGCGTCCGTCAGCGGACGTCATTACGGGCCTTATGAAGGCCAATATCCCGAGCCGCATTGCCTTCGCCGTTTCAAGCTCGCTCGAAAGCCGCATCATTTTGGACAACTCTGGCGCTGAAAAGCTGATTGGTGCGGGCGACATGCTCTATGCCCCGCTCGGCGTCGGCAAGCCCATCCGCATTCAAGGCGCCTTTGTTTCGGACGAAGAGCGCGAAAAGGTCATCGACTTTGTCAAGGAGGGCGCGACCGTCGAATACAGCGAGGAGATTTTGAACCAGATCGAGCAGGCCGCGTCGGGAGACGAAAAATCCTCTGGCAATGGCAGCAGCGATGAAAAGGCGAACGAGAGCGGCTTCGGCGCGGATTACGACGAAATGTTACCGCAGGCGGTAGACGTCATTTTTGAGACGAAGCAGGCATCCGTCTCCATGCTCCAGCGCCGCCTCAAGCTCGGCTATGCCCGTGCCGCGCGGATTGTTGACCAGATGGAAGAAATCGGCGTCGTCGGTCCCTTTGAAGGCTCAAAGCCGCGTCAGGTTCTCATCGCCAAGGAGCAGTGGGACGAAATGCGCGCCGCCAACGGCATTGGTCCTCGCACGGAGCAGGTCAGCTTCGCCGAGTACGAGGACGAGCCTACGGAAGAATGGAAAGACTAAGTGGAATGAGCCTGCCATGTGCAGGCTCATTTGATATGAAATCGGAGAAACAACTATGACAGATCATCTTGCCCCCGCGCTTACGGACGACGAGCTACACGCAATGGGTGTTTTAGGCTTTGCGCACATTGGCGACGCGGTCTATGAGCTGCTATTCCGTACCTGGCTTTGTCAGGAGGGGCGGACGACGGCCCAAAAGCTTCACCGCGAAACGGTCAAGCGCGTTTGCGCCCCGGCACAGGCCCGCGCCGCCGAAAAGCTTTTGCCCAATCTTACGGAGGAGGAGCACGCAGTCTACAAGCGCGGCCGCAACGCAAAGGTTAATTCGGTGCCGAAAAACGCACAGCTTTCGGACTACCATGCCGCAACCGGCCTTGAGACTCTTTTTGGCTGGCTCTGGCTATGCGGGAACAAGGACAGGATCAGCGAGCTTTTCGACCTGATCGTAACGGAGGAAACATAAATGCCGCTTGACGCGATTACCATAAATGCGCTCGGAAACGAGCTTAGACCCGCTGTTGCGGGCGCGCGCATCGACAAGGTGCAGCAGCCGGGGCGGGACACGGTCATTTTGTCTCTGCGAGGCCCTGCCGGAAACTGCAAGCTTCTCATCGCCGCAGGCACCGGCGCTGCCCGCGTGCATCTCTCGACGGAGAGCTACGAGAACCCGCAGCAGCCGCCAATGTTCTGCATGCTGCTCAGAAAGCACCTCGTCGGGGCCAGGGTAGTTGACATAACACAAGAGAACATGGAGCGCATGCTTGCCTTTGAGCTGGACGCTTTCGACGAAATGGGCGTGCCCTGCAAAAAGCGTCTCGTCGTTGAGCTGATGGGCCGCAACGCGAACATCATTTTAACGGAGGGCGACGGCCACATCATCGACTGCCTGCGCCGCGTGGACGGGGACATGAGCCGCATCCGGCAGGTGCAGCCGGGCCTTCTTTATCGTCTGCCGCCGCCGCAGGACCGGCCCTCGTTTTTCGCCGTCTCGAAAACCGAGCGCGCGGTGCTTTGGGAAAACGCAGAAGGGGAGAAGCTTGCCGACAAGTGGCTTTTAGACAGCTTTTCGGGCCTTTCGCCGCTGGTTGCGCGCGAGCTTTGTTTCCGGGCGACGGGGGAAGTTTCAAAGCCCATTGCCCTTTTTGCCCCGTCTGAGCGCGAACGGTTTGCCAGCGAAATTGATGCACTTTTGACCCATGTTGCCGAGGGCAGCTATGAGCCGACGATGCTTACAAAGGACGGCGAGCCGTCAGACTACTCATTCATGCACATCGGCCAGTACGAAAACGCGATGCAAACAGAGCGTTTTAACACCTTTTCGGCGCTTTTGGAGAGCTTTTATACGAAGCGCGAAAAGCAGGAGCTTATGCGCCGCAAATCGCAGGCACTTTTTAAAAGTGTCCGCAGCGCGCACGAGCGGGAGCTTCGGAAGCTCGCGGCGCGCAGAGATGAACTGGAAAAATCCGGAGAGCGCGAGCTCAACCGCAAGAGGGGAGACCTTGTGACGGCAAACCTCTATCGAATCCAGAAAGGGGACCGTGCCGTCGAGGTGGACGACTACTTCGAGGAGGGCTGCCCGAAGCTCACAATCAAGCTCGACCCGCTCAAAAGCCCCCAGCAGAATGCGGCGGCGTTTTATAAGGAGTACAACAAGGCGAAAACGGCGGAGACCTATCTCTATGGCCTTATTGAAAAAGGGGAGAGGGAGGAGGCCTATCTCGCGAGCGTCATGGATGAGATCGAGCGCACGGAGAGCGAACGCGAGCTGGTGGAAATTCGCCGCGAGCTGGAGGACACGGGCTTTTTGAAGGTTCCCCGCGACCGAAAGCGCGAAAAAGTCAAGGAGACCGCGCCCCTGCGCTTCATCTCCTCGACCGGCATGGAAATTCAAGTGGGCCGCAACAACGCCCAGAACGATAAGCTCACGACGAAGACAGCCCGCCGGACGGACCTCTGGTTCCACGCGCAGAAGATTCACGGCAGCCATGTCGTTGTTTCCGCGAACGACGGTATCCCAGACGAGCAGACGGTTTTCGAGGCTGCGACCCTCGCCGCATACTACTCGCAGGGCCGCAAAGGGGGAAAGGTTGCGGTGGACTACACACAAATCCGGAACGTCAAAAAACCCTCAGGCGCAATGCCGGGGTTCGTAAATTACACGGACTATAAAACGGTCATTGTTGACGCAGACGAGGCGCTTGTAAACAGGCTGCAAGCCTGAGCATCCCACACCCGTAGATATAAAACTTCACTTCCGGCGTTGCTCTCTGTTATCATTCGTGCGTAACATTGGATCCTGCGCAGATGCGCGAACGCACCCTCGAATAGAAAGGGCAGGAGCGCAAAAAAGCCCTCCGGTCTATCAGCCGAAGGGCTTTTTTGACTCTCGTTAGATCTAACAGAGAATCAAACTGATGCGTTTATTTCGCTCAACAGGTTTACATAACCGTATCCAACATATGCCTGTACTTGATCTTGCCATCGTTTTTCTTATCGTTTTAGCGGCTCATTCCATCTCAGAGCAGCATCATGCCAGCTTTTTCGCAAATGTCGATGGTTTGCTGATCCCAGATGGACGACTGAACCTCACCGATATGCGCCTTATTCAACAGCAGCATTGAGATTNNTCTGAAGCCCGCGCCGGTCGTCGCAGCCGGCAAGTTTGAGTTGGCGGTCCAGAGACTCGGGGCTCACACGGATGCCCATGGATGAAACCTCCAACGTACACTTGAGCGGCTCATACCAGATGAGGATATCGCCGTTAAGGTCCCAGTCGTCATAGTCCGGCGCGCGACCGTCATGCGGCTTGCCGGAGCGCAGCTTTCCGCCGATGCTCATGAGAAAAACCGTGCCATACTGTTTTGTGATCTCATCCTCTCGCTGCTTCGGCGTGAGATCTGGATAAAGATCCTCCAGCTCTTGCGCGCTTATGTACTTGACCTCACTTTTTATCTGACCGCCAAGCGAAAGTGCCGGGTAAATGGCCTGCATCGTAACCTGTGTGTCGCACAGCGCTATCACGATCTTGTCAACCTGTGACTTGAGAAAATCTGTGTTCCGGTCCTTTTTTTCGATAACTTTCTCCCAGTCCCACTGATCAACATAGACGGAGTGCAGATTGTCCATCTCTTCGTCGCGGCGAATGGCATTCATATCCGTGTAAAGGCCCTTACCCGGGAAAAAGTCATAGCGCTTGAGCGCCATACGCTTCCATTTGGCGAGCGAGTGCACAACCTGTCCGGTAACGTTCGTATTTGCAATGTCGAAGGGNNCGCCGTTGAGGTCGTCGTTAATGCCAGTGCCCGCCGGAACGAACAGCGGTGCGGAAACACGGTAGAGGTTCAATTCCCCTGCAAGCCGGTCGATGAAAATGCGTTTTAAAAGACTGATTGCCTTTTGTGTGTCGTAAACGCTCAGTGCGCTCTGATAGCCTTCTGGAATGAATGAATACATTTTCCTGCTCTCCTCTGTTTGGCTGAAATTGATAAGAATAGCGGGCCGGAAAGCGGTCCGATATTATCAAAGACGTTGTGGTGACCAGCTGCATTGCGGAATTATCTTGTTCAAGAAGGATTCTTGTCTTCGCCCGAAAGCAAAGCGACGATCTTTTGATAATAGTTCTCCGCATTGGCGCGGAAATTCTCTTCGATTATCCCCGCCTGTGCTTCATCCGCAACCAGAAGCGACAGGTTTACGATCTCGCCCAGTCCGTCCGAGAGCGAAAGCCGGACATTACAGCCGCCATTTTTTGCGCGCTCGTGCGAAGCGCCGATCAGCGCATCCCGCTTCATTTTCTCAACCAGCGGGTGGGCCTTGTTTTCAGCCTTGAGACGCACGGAGTATGGTATACTGCTCTCAACCGTATCCTCGTTCACCAGGCCCATACGGGAAATTTTATATTCACTTCCGTTGTTGTCTACGTTTCCGGATGAGACAAGTTCGTCAAGGCACTGGGTAAATTCAAAATAGTCAAAGCCGTCATCTACCATAACAAGCTCCGTGAGCGTATCGAAGCCAACCGGCTTGGGCAGACGGCTGAGCACAAAGAGGATGAGCAGTTTTATATCGAGTTTTTCGTGAATAAAGCCATGTCTGTCCATAAATCTGCCTCCTTGAAAGCATATGCGTGCTAGTGTGCTAGTTTTATGAATTGCTTTGATGAATTATTATTATAACCCTTTTTCATGAAAACGTCAACAAAATTTCTCCATATGCTACACGTCCATAAAACAGGAAGCGCCGCGGAGACAGCCATCCGCAGCGCTTCGGGTGCTTACTCTGCTCGGATCTAGTCTGTTGCAGACTGGCAGGTGCCGTTCGTAAGGCATTTGCTCGGGTCCCCCTGCGGCGGGGNNATGCTGGAAAACAATGTGCAGGGGTCCTCGTCTGTGCCGGCGGCGCATTCCTTATCGGGAATACAATAGTCGTAAACCGGCATCAGAAGCTGGGTCTCTCGTTCAAGCCGAATGATTGAGAACTGGCCAAGGGTCACAAAGAGCTGCTTGCTGGTGAGCGACGTGACGATTTCGTCATCGAAGCATGCACAGATATCCTCGGGAATATTATGCGTTTCAGAATCTGTCACACACGTTTCCACACAAGATGCATCGACAATCTTCATGGCCAGCACCAGCGGGTCTACAGCTTCAATCACGGCTGTTGGCAGGCTGCTCGTGTTGCTGCCGCAGAAACAGCCTTTCGAAGTAAAGACCTTCGAGCCGCCCTCTCCGCCGTAGAGTACGACGCGTTTATCGAAGATGGCAAGCCCTGTAACGTTACGATCGCCGGGGAAAGCGCGGCCTGTGACCTTGTAGAAGTATGTGATGTCCACTGTATAGCAGCCGCGGCTGAAGTTCATTTCTTCAACACGGATGTCTGCGAACAGCAGGCTGGCCGAGCGTGGGCGAACACTGAACGCCGAATCAATGATNNCCAAAAAAAAAAAAAAAACCTTTGTTCGTGTGTATGCAGACAGAGTCACGGCAGGTTGTGGTAGCCGCGTTTGTAGCTTTTTCAGGCATATTCATTCCTCCTGATAATCGGTTTTTTAACTGTCGTTACAGTCTATGCCTGAAAATAAGCGTTGTGATGCTTTCAGGAATAATGTTCCCATACACGGACAAAATACTTCCAAAGCGGCTGCCGGTATTCTCTGCCTGCAGACGCAAACTTTTCTTGGAGGTATCACAATGAAAAGAAAGACAGCCGGCGTACTTGCGCTTTCTATCATGGTTGCGCTGACGTTCGGAACGCTCTGGGCATGCGCCGCGCAGAGCGGAGAAAACCCGATTGCGGAAAACATGGAACTCAAAACATATCGCGGGGTCTCCGTCGGCGGACAGCTAAAGGCCACCGACCCGGACGGCGATACCATGAAGTTTGAAGTCACCACAAAGCCCATCAAGGGCAACGTGGCGCTGAAGGATGACGGCAGCTTTGTCTACACGCCGGCGGAGGGCAAGCGTGGCCACGATTACTTCGGCTACAAGGCGGTTGAC
Organism: Clostridiales bacterium UBA2658; assembly: GCA_002359425.1. Taxonomy (GTDB): domain Bacteria; phylum Bacillota; class Clostridia; order Oscillospirales; family Oscillospiraceae; genus UBA2658. Next base: position 9,199 of record DEMY01000035.1, on the reverse strand, counting down.
AGCAAGGGCAACAAGTCCTCCGAGGCAACCGTCGTCATCAAGATCGAAAAACAGAAGTCGAAAATCGCCTACTCCGACATGAATGGGAACGGTGCGTGCATGGCGGCGGTAAGACTCGCGGAAGAGGAAATCTTCGTCGGCGAGCAGCTCGGCGGCCAGTATGTTTTCTGTCCCGAAAAGACCGTTTCGCGTGGCGAATTCCTGACAATGTGCATGAAGCTCGCAGGCAGCGACGTTTTGACTGGCGTCATCACAACAGGCTTTGCCGATGACGCGGATATTCCGAACTATATGAAGCCCTATGTCTCGACGGCGCTTCTTTCCGGCGTTATCAAGGGCTGCTCTGGAAGCGAAGGTACGGCAGTCTTTTCCCCGGCGGAGTCCATCAGCTACCCCGAAGCCGCCGTCATGCTCGACCGCGCGCTCGGTCTTACGAAGGCAAGCACAGCAGAAGACTATGCTTCCGCGCCTGCGTGGGCCGAGCAGTCTTGCGCCAATCTGAGTGCCTGCCGCATCAGCGACTACCGCGGCACCGAAGCGCTGACTCGCGCGGACTGCGCGGAAATGCTCTATAACGCCATGGCAGTTTTGGAAAAACGATAAACTGCTTATCGGGCCGCTGAAGGCTACCCCTCCGCGGTAGGACGAAGGGGCTAAATCCCCATTTCTCTTTTTCCGTCGCGCCGGAAAAAGAGAAACCACGATTGATTGAAAAAGAAAAAGGCGCTGTCCTAAACTTTTAGTAAAAGGCAGCGCCGATTTTTATTATGGGCGACGAGATCCCGAAAGGAAAAGTGGAACAGTCTCAGCTGCACCGACACGCTGCCGCTCCGTAAGCAAAGGTGTAGATGGCCGCATCACGACAACAAAGAGGCAGAGTGGAAAAGGGTAAGGGGAACACTGGGTACGCGTTGAAATGGAACTTCGCAGGGCCAGGGCATCTCTGGCGTGAATATGGAGTATGTAGCCGAATTAGCTCTCTTCTCCAATTTTGAGGTTGCTCTATCTTATTTTTATTCAATACATACATCGCAAACACTTTCTTCCCACCAGCCAAAGGCTATTCTGCCCGCGGCAGACGAAGTGGGGGCTTCCGGTGTAGACAGGAATATCAATAAAGAGCCTCCGGGCGGGAATATCAATTTACCATTTTCGGACTCTACTAAGGTTGTTTCTGGTTGCGCTCTGCGAACAAAGGCCTTTATGCCTCCTGACGGCTCCCCATCAACGTTGGAGGCATACTGTAGTTTAATTTTTGGTTTTGGCAAAGGATTAATAGCAGTATTGGAAGGGGATACCAAATCAGAATCTATAGGAATACCCGGCGGAGTTGCGTTAAACCAAAATTGAGCGCGATAAGGTGCTTCCGAAATGTCTGTTATAGTCCATACATTTACATATAAGTTTACTCCAGAGCAACTGGGATTGTATAACCTGGCCCACGCGCTTGTGTTATCGCCAAAAGATAAGTTATCCGCATAGCCAATAAAATATTTCCCTTGCAAGGACTTGTAAAGCTCTATTGGAACGTTTACATTCTTGGGTAATATGCACGTGTCATGACAGCATATTTTATGATCCAAATTACCACATCTCCTTTTTCAATTAATGCCTGTTCAACCGGCATTGGCATAGGAACAGCCAATATTATACTATGCAGTAACAATTCAATCGTTTCCTGCAAGAGTAATGTTTTCGTCGCAATCACATCTTGGTATGGTACACGAAAAAATCGACTCCGAATGGTTTTTTAGGTTTCGGAATTGTAAATTAAACAAAACAATTTTCAAAACGGTAATTTCGGCCTTGCAAAAGGCGGGGAAGGAATGTAGAATTGTCAAGGGTTTCGGTAAACAGCCCTAGTTTATATAACATAGTAAATTAAACAAAATAAAGTTTTTGTTTAACTTAGGGGAGTGTGAACCCGGAAAGAAGACGGCGAAATGGACTATCGTGCGGACAGCCCGGAAATTTTGCGGGACTTTTTGAACTACCACGAAACTATAAAAGGCCACTCGCAGAAAACCGTGGACGAATACTATCTGGACTTGCGGACGTTTTTCAGATACCTGAAAATCGAACGCGGACTCGTTGCGCCCAAAACCCCGCTGGATGAAATTTCGATCATGGACGTCGGCCTCGACTTCGTTGCGTGCGTCACGCTCAACGAAGTCTACAATTATCTGTCGTTCCTGTCGCGCGACCGGGTTGTCAACCAACGCAGCCGAACCAAGGAATTTGGACTTGCGCCGACGACGCGCGCGCGCAAAATTGCATCCATCCGTAGCTTTTACAAATACCTTACGACCAAGGCCAAGCTCCTTGACGAAAACCCGGTTGCCGACCTCGACTCGCCCAAGGCCCCTAAAACCTTGCCGCGTTATCTGACGCTCGATGAAAGTCGCCGCTTGCTCAACTCAATAGATGGAAAAAACAGGGACAGAGATTACTGCATCATCTGCATTTTCCTAAACTGTGGACTGCGAATTTCGGAGATTGTGGGATTAAATGTAACAGATTATCACGGCGACGCGCTTCGCGTACTTGGCAAAGGCAACAAACAGCGCATGGTCTATATGAATGACGCGACCAAAAAGGCGCTGGACAACTGGCTTTTGGTGCGCAAGGCACTTGTGCCGGAATACGAACCCGCGATGTTTGTGACAAACCGGCGCACACGCATTTCGCGCGAAATGGTGCACAGTATGGTGAAAAAGAACCTGCTTGCCGCCGGTCTCGACCCGACGCAGTATTCGTCCCATAAGCTCCGCCACACGGCGGCAACGCTGATGCTGCAAAACGGCGTCGATGTGCGCACCTTGCAGGAGGTTCTGGGCCACGAGCATCTGAATACAACGCAGATTTACACCCACGTAGACAACTCGGAGCTGCGCACAGCAGCGCGCGCCAACCCGCTGGCCGAGTTCGAGCCTGACCGCGATAAAAAACCGGGCGGCGGCAAGTGAGCGCATTATTAATCATTTATTAAAAAATGCTGTGCTGAAACGTAGCGGCTTTTCAGCGTATGGCCTTTTGACCGACTAAGCCGTGTGGCTTGTGACTGTATAAGGATTAAAAAAGTTTGCGTCCGGTGTTGCAATCGGGCGCATTCTTATGTAAAATTATAAGGTCACAACAATTAACGCGAAGGGGTTATTTTCCATGGTCTTTTCAAGCCTGATTTTTATGTATGTTTTCCTGCCAGTGGTTCTGGCGGTTTATTATATTGTACCACAAAGATGGAAAAATCCCTGTCTTTTGCTTGCCAGCCTTGTCTTTTATGGCTGGGGAGAGCCGGTCTATATTCTCTTGCTGCTTGCCTCTATCGTTGCGAACTATTTTCTCGGACTTGCCGTTTGGCGCAGCCGGGAGAACAGTCCAAAACGCGCAAAGGCATGGATGGTTACGGGTACTCTTGTAAACCTGTTAATGCTTTTATTATTTAAATATTACGATTTGTTTGCAAAAACCCTAGAACTCATTCCGGCACTTAGCTTTATTAAGCCGCTGGAGCTTGCCTTGCCGCTCGGCATTTCGTTTTACACGTTCCGCGGCATATCTTATCAAGTTGACATTTATCGAGGCGACTGTGACGCTGAAAAGAGCCTTATCGGCTACGGCACCTACGCCGCGCTGTTTCCGCACCTGACTGCCGGTCCGATTGTCCGTTACAAGGACGTCGCCTCGCAAATCGCCTGCCGACCGAATAACACAGATCAATTTGCGAGCGGTGTGCGCCGTTTCACGATTGGCCTTGCCAAAAAGGTTCTTATCGCAAACAACCTCTCTAAGCTCTGGGATACCTACTCTACGATGACCGCTTCAAACCTCTCGACCGTCGGAGCGTGGATTGGCATCTGCGCGTTTTCGCTTGAAATCTACTTTGACTTTTCCGGATACAGCGATATGGCGATCGGTCTCGCCAAGATGTTCGGCTTTGAGTTCAGAGAAAACTTTGATTATCCATACATTTCTAAAAGCGTGACCGAGTTCTGGCGCCGTTGGCATATCAGCCTCGGCACATGGTTCCGCGATTACGTTTATATTCCGCTTGGCGGCAACCGAAAAGGAAAATACCGGCAGCTTCTGAACATCGCAATCGTTTGGGCGCTCACCGGCTTCTGGCACGGGGCAAGCTGGAATTTCATGCTTTGGGGACTCTACTATGCGGTGTTCCTCATTATTGAAAAGCTTTGGCTTCTCAAGGCGCTCAAAAAGGTACCGCGCTTCATCAGTCACCTGTATGCCGTGGTTGTCGCATTTTCGGGCTGGGTCTTATTTGAGCTTTCGTCGCTTGCTGATTGCGGCAGATACTACAAGACGATGCTTGGCCTCGGCAGCGGCGGCGCTTATCAGCCGGTGGACGGCTTTTATCTCAAAACCTTTGCCGTCGTCTTTCTGATTGCGGCGCTTGCCTGCACGCCGCTGTTTTCAAACCTGTTTCATAAACTCCCCAAGAAGGTGCAATCTGTTGCAGCGCCGGTTCTGATCATTCTGACACTGATTCTTTGCACAGGCTATCTTGTGGGTTCCACTTATGTTTCGTTCATCTATTTCCGTCAGTTCTGAGGTAATCGCTATGACAAAACGCTCCTGTAAAATACAAATTGTCCTTTTCTGTGCCTTTATCGGATTTATGCTCGTCCTTTCCGCCATTCTGCCGGACAGAACGTTTTCCGAGCGGGAAAACCGGGAACTCCAGCAGACTCCAAAGTTCANNACGCTGTTTGCAGGAAAATATACCGGCAAGGCTGAAACCTATACAGCGGATCAGTTCCCCTTCCGTGACGGCTGGATGACCATGAAGGCCCGCTGTGAGCTTGCAACGGGTAAAAAACAAAACGACGATGTCTATCTCTGCAAGGACGGAACGCTGATTGAAAAATACAAGGCGCCCGATTCAAAGCTGCTCGATACGAACATTGCGGCGGTAAAGCACTTCGCGGAAAGCTCGAGTGTGCCGGTCTATTTTGCGCTTATCCCCGGTAATGCCGAGATTCACGGCGGGCTTCTGCCAAGAAATGCGCCAAACGACAGTCAGAAACGTGTTATTGACTACTGCTACGCAAACAGTGGCGCCAAGAACATCGATGTGGAGAGTTCACTTCTGGCGCATAAAGACGAATATATCTTCTACCGGACGGATCACCATTGGACAACACTCGGCGCCTATTACGGCTATGAAGCGTTGCTGAAGGCGATGGGCGGCTCCCCTGCTCCCCTCTCGGATTTCCCCCCCGAAAGTGTCTCAAAGGATTTTTACGGAACGGTTTATTCAAAGTCAGGCATCAGTTGGGTCAGGCCGGACGAGATCGACATCCGCGCAAAGCAGCAGCCCGGGACGGAAATCAAGAACTATTTGAACGGTAAAGCGGCGGAGACGCCGCTGTATGACCAGTCCTTCCTCAATAAAAAGGACAAATACGCAATGTTTATGGGCGGAAATACGTCGCTTGCGGTTGTTAAAACCGATCAAACCAGTGCGCCAAAAATCCTGATTCTCCGCGACAGCTATATGGACAGCGTAACGCCGTACCTTCAAAATAATTTTTCGGAAATTCACCTTATAGACCTTCGCTACTACAAAACGCAGGCTATGCAGGAGTCTATTACCGATTATGTGAAGAAAAACGACATTGACGAGGTTCTCATCTGCTACGGCGTCTCCACCTTCGGGACCGACGCGAACGTGTTCCTGCTGCAAGAGAAGGGAAAAGCATGAAATTCATATTACTGGGAGCGCGCAGAGACATTGCCCTTGCCGTTACGGACGAGCGCGTCATAGCAGACACCGCCTCCGCGCTGGACTTTCTGATGTCTGCGAAATGCGAAACCGGCTGCGAGAAGCTCGCTTTGAAAAAAGAGTGCGTTATGGACGCTTTCTTCATCCTGAGCACCGGCATGGCAGGCGAGAGTNNACCACACAAAGCTTGCAATCGTCGGAGACTATTCACACTACACCAGCAAGCCCCTACACGATTTTATCTATGAGAGCAACAAGGGAAACGATTTCTTTTTCGTTGAGACGGTCGAAGATGCTATCGAAAAGCTCGAAAGAGCCGAATAAAAAACGACTTGTAATAAAAAACGCTGTCATTCACGATTCGAAATGACAGCGTTTTTTATTTTTTATGTATGCTCAGAAAATATTGGTTCCTCCAAAAACGCTCACGGCGCGAACCAGAACCGCGGGAGAACTCTTGTCCGGCGTTTCGGCGACGAATTTATTCACAACACCGCCGAAAACGGGAACACTGTGCACCAAAAGACGCACATCCTTCGGCAGGACAATGTCTGTTTTACCGAAGATGGACAGGGCGTTGATGANNTAGTCGCGGCTGATGTCGGTGTTCTGAAGGTTAAAGGTTACCATGCCAAAAATGGCACGCGAACTTGCGCCGCGGAAATCAGTGCCTTCGAGCTGCGGCGTATTGCTGCCGAAAATGGCAAAGTAGGTCTCGCCCATCGTTCCGGCATAGACGCCCTTGTTGTGCTCGCGGAAGTCGCATTCTTCAAACGATTCACGCTTTTTAAAGATGAGGGAAAGGCCGATAATGATGAGTACATAGGGAATGGCGAGTTCATAGCCGAGATCGTCCTTTAAAATGCCCTGCTCATCCAGCAGGAACAGAACGCCGAGTCCGGTAATGATCGAGTTGCCCGCGCCAAGCCCGTGGTTGCAGATGGAGACAATGCCGGGCAGAATGAGGAAGACGGTCCACCAGCCGTCCATGGAAAGCTTGTAGTCTGGCCAGTAGCCGAGCGCCTGCCCGCCAATCAGAACGCCGGCGGCCACAATGAGAATGCCGAAGACGATCGAAACTGCTTTCTTTTTCATTTTGTGATTGCTCCTGTCCAAATGGATTATGGGCGGCAAACAGAAAGCGTCTGCCGCCCGGATAGGGTAAGGTTATTCCTCGTTTTCCCAGTTTTGCCAGACGTTTTGGACATCGTCGTTGTCCTCGAACATGTCGAGCATTTTGGTCATGTTCTTAATGTCGTCTTCACTTGTGAGCTTGATATAATTCTGGGGGACCATTTCGACCTGTGCGGAGAGGAAGGGATATTTCTGTCCCTCAAGCGCTTCCGCAACGGTCTGGAAATCGTCCGGGTTTGTGTAGACGATAAAAGTTTCCCCGTCTGCCACACAGTCGTCCGCACCGGCGTCAAGCGCCGCCATCATGACGGTGTCCTCGTCAAAGTCGCCGTCCTCGTTGTCGATAACGATGACGNNGGCGGTACGGTTGCGGTTGTCCGTCATGGTCTCGACGATCACCGCTACGCCGGAAGGGCCGTAACCCTCGTAGGTGATGGATTCGTAATTCGACGCGTCGCCGCTGCCGAGCGCCTTTTCGATGGTGCGCTTGATGTTGTCGTTCGGCATGTTGGCCGCTTTGGCCTTGGTGATCACGGCGGCGAGACGGCTTTTGTTCACAGGGTCTCCGCCGCCGCCCTCCTTAACCGCGACGATCATTTCGCGCGCGATCTTTGTGAATGCAGACGCGCGCTTTGCGTCCTGCGCGCCCTTTGTCTTTTGAATGTTATGCCATTTGGAATGACCTGACATGTGTTAACAGCTCCTCTTGTGGTTTGCGGCTGTATGGTGTGCCCCCAAGCCGCTGCGCAGCAAAAAGGGCCGACTTTTCGCAAAATGTCCGCTTAAAATATATTTTACCATACTTTTGGAGCTATATCAAGTGTTTTTTGTGCTTTTATCAGCGCTCGCGCGGAATCAGGAGCGGCCGGCGGTCGGCGTCAAAGCCGGTGTCGCCGCCGTTGGCAGCGCGGATGGCATCCGTTGTGGAACCGTACTTTTTCGCAAGCGCCCAGAGATCGGCGTCTCGCGCGCTGCAAAGAACGATGAGCGAGGGTCCCTGTTCCAGTGCGGGCGCATCGTCATCAAACGTCAGGCTCGTGACGGCGGTGATATCGCTTGTGGAGGTTGCCGAGCAGACGACGCAGACGGAAAGCGCAAGCTCCGCCTCGCCCGCCGCGCCGATGACCTGGGGCTTCTCTGCGGAAACGGAGAGGACCGTCAGCTTTGCGCCAGCTTTCATATCGGCATCCTGTTTTCCATAAAGCTCCATAGAAACGGAAGCAGGCGTGCCGTCCGCGTCCGTTCCGGCTCCGCCAAGCCGCGAGCGGACCGTGACGGTATTGCCGTTTGCCTCCGCGCAGACGGACGATACGGCAACATAGGCAATCTCTGAAAGCGGCGTTTTCTGCGGCAGCCTTTCGCGCAGCTCAAAGTGTAGCTCGCGCATTGCGGGACAGGCTGGGGCCTTGATCTGCGCGGTATCGACCGTGAGCTTTTTACAGTTCGAGTATGCGTCGGCAACATAGACCTGACGGCGTTTTTCGCGGCGGATGGTCTCGGCGGTCAGATAGAGCTGCGCCGAAACTGCAAAGCCCCCGTCCCTGCCCGGGATACAGGTAAATTCCGCATCCTTGAGCTGCAAAAAGGCCGTGTCGTCAACGTCCTCGCCAGCAGCGTCGGCTTCAACGATCTGCGAAAACTCCGTGGAGAAGGTTGCGTCGAAAAGACTGCCGTCGGCACTGTTCAGGAAAATGGCGCTCGTATCCGCATTGGCCTTTATAATAAGCTTTGTGCCGACGCCCTTGACATCCACTGCGTTCACGGCAGTGACCGTACTAAGAAGCTTTAAATCTCTGCCCTTATCCTCTGGCAGGCGGTACTCATCCGAGACAGTGAAGCTCTTGTCGCGAACAGAGCGTACGGAGCAGCAGTCAAATTCCTTNNNTGCAGAAGATGGACAGAACGGTCGGAACCCTCCGCAAGTGCATCACTGTAAGAAGTCCTTTGCTGTCCGTAGGCCGCGGCATAGATGACAAGCTCGGCGCGGAGGAGAAGTTTTCGCGGGTTTAAGGTTCGTCCCTCAACGCTTCTGAGACAGCAGCGGACCANNTTCGGCGGCAATGCTCTGCTCAAATGGGATAACGCCGGAGATGCACTGGATCGCGCCGCCCTCGGCAACACAAATGACTTTGACGTCCACAGACGCGGACACGGCGATCTCGTTTGTTTTTGCCTTTTGGGACGAGACCAGAAGCTGGCCCCGCACGTCGAGTACGGACGCCACGTCCGCACAGACGTCCGGCACCACCAGTTCAAGTGTTTCCTCCTTGGTAACTTCGGTCTCAAATAAAAGTTTCAGCTCGTCATATTCACAGCAATGAA
>DEMY01000010.1:7817-14756 GCA_002359425.1 Clostridiales bacterium UBA2658 | reverse complement strand
GGGCCTGTACACCTTGATGGCGCAGAGCGAGAGAAAAATGAGCGCCGAAATGATTGTTCGGGAACGCAAATGACCGCCTCCTTTTGGCAGCATAAAAAAATTTCTGTCTTTCCTTCTTTAATAGGTGGTGATATAATATTCTGTATATCCTGACTATACGTGAAATGCGCGTATCGGTACGAAGGGGGGCGGCACGATGATTGAGCGCGTAAAGCTGCACAAGTTTTTGAAATTCATATCGAGCCGCTTTTTCATAACGGCGTTGCTCATTCTTTTGCAGGTCTTCTGGCTCGTCATGTTGTTTACAAACGTCGTCGGCAATTCAGAGCTTTTTTCGGCGCTTTTTAAGCTCCTCAGCATCGTGATGGTTCTTTACATCATCGGCAAGGTGGACGTGCCGGGGTACAAGATCGGCTGGATTATCCTCATTATGGTGGTTCCGCTGCTCGGTGGCCTTTTATATCTNNCTCTATTAGGAGAAAATCGCCCGGCAAAATATCTGCGAAAGAGACTTGAGGCCGGAAACGCCAACCATGACCTCTATATGGCGCAGGACCCGGAGACGCTCGACACGCTCCGCGAGCGGGCGCCGCGGCTGGCCTGCTGCGCGTCATACATTTCGGAATACGGTTGCTACCCGGTTTGGAAGGACAGCACGGTCAAATATTATTCGCTCGGCGATTACCAGTATCCCGACATGCTTGCGGAGCTGCGAAAGGCCGAAAAATTCATCTTCCTCGAATATTTCATCGTCGAGGAGGGCGAAATGTGGAACACCATTCTCGACATTCTCACGGAGAAGGTTGAGCAGGGCGTTGACGTGCGGTTTATCTACGACGATGTGGGCTGTCTTATTCATGTCCCCGCAAACTACTATCGAAAGCTTGAAAAGCGCGGCATCAAGTGTCTCGTCTTTAACCCCTTTATTCCCATCGTCTCCGGCGTCATGAATAATCGCGATCACCGCAAGATCATGGTCATCGACGGCAAGACGGCCTTCACGGGCGGCATCAACCTTTCCGACGAATACATTAACCGCCGCGTTCGCTTTGGGAAATGGAAAGACTCGGGCGTCATGGTGAAAGGCAAGGCGGTCTGGAGCTTTACTGTGATGTTTCTTGAGCTTTGGAACGCCTACAACGGGGACGACCCGAACTTCACGGACTATCTCTGTCCTGTTGCTCCGTCGGAGACTCGTGGCTTTGTCCAGCCCTTTAGCGACTCGCCGCTCGACGGAGAGACGGTTTCGTCAAACGTCTATCTCGACATCCTCGCGCAGGCGAAGGATTATGTATATATCTTCACGCCCTATCTTGCAATCAGCGATGAAATGAGCATTGCGCTAATGGCGGCTGCAAAGCGCGGGGTCGATGTGCGCATGGTTTTGCCCGGCATTCCGGACAAACTCCTTGCCTACCGGCTCTCTCGCTCCTATTACGGACCGCTTTTAAAGGCGGGTGTTCGTATTTTCGAGTATTCGCCCGGCTTTATTCATGCGAAAAGCTTTGTTTCGGACGACGAGGTTGCCGTTGTAGGCACAATCAATATGGACTACCGCAGTCTGTATCTTCACTTTGAGTGCGGCGTTGCGATGTATGGCTGCCCGGCTGTCGCGGACTTGCGCCGGGATGCGGAGGAGACCTTCGCCGTTTCGCGCGAGGTGCACGAGGGCGAGAACCACAAAAGCGAATTTGGAAAGCTTTTCGGCGCGTTTATTGACGCCATCCTGCGTCTGTTCGCACCGCTCTTTTGATTTTATAAATCCATTTTGAAAGGGAAAAAACATATGAAGCTCTGGTCAGGAAGATTTGACAAAAACACGGATGTGCTCACGGACGAGCTAAATGCAAGCATCGGCTTTGACTTTCGCATGTACCGGGAGGATATCGCGGGGAGCCTTGCCCACGCCGCCATGCTCGCAAAGCAGGGCATCATATCCGAGCGGGATGCAAATGATATTGCGGAAGGGCTCAAGGGCATTTTGGCAGATATCGAAGCCGGGAGGCTCAAATTCAATACCGACGTTGAGGACGTCCACATGGCGATCGAAGGCGAGCTTACGCGCCGCATCGGGGATGCGGGCAAGCGCCTGCACACAGGCCGCAGCCGCAACGATCAGGTCGCGGTGGACGTGCGGCTCTACCTGAAATCCGAAATTTCCGAAATGCGCGGCATGGTTCTGGAGCTCATTGCCGCGCTGGTCTCCATCGCGGAGAAAAACGAGGACACGGTCATGCCGGCCTATACCCATCTCCAGCGCGCGCAGCCGACGACCTTTGCGCACTACATGCTGGCCTATGCGAATATGCTCCGCCGTGACGTGACCCGTTTGGAGGACACCTTGGAGCGCATGGACGAATGCCCCCTTGGAAGCGGCGCGCTGACCGCGACGACCTATCCCATCGACCGGGAGGCGACCGCGGAGGCGCTCGGTTTTGCCCGCGTCACACAGAACTCTTTGGACGGCGTTTCGGACCGCGACTTTGTGATCGAGCTGATAAACGACCTGTCCATATTGATGATGCACCTGTCCCGCTTCTCGGAGGAAATCTGCCTGTGGTGCTCGTGGGAATTCAAGTTCATCGAGTTGGACGACGCCTTCGCGACCGGCTCATCCATCATGCCACAGAAGAAAAACCCGGATATTGCCGAGCTTGTCCGCGGCAAAACCGGCCGGGTCTATGGCGACCTCATGGCGATGCTGACCGTTATGAAGGCCCTGCCGCTCGCGTATAACAAGGACATGCAGGAGGTCAAGGAGCCGGTCTTCGATGCGGTCGATACCGTTAAAAAGTGCTTGCCTGTTTTTACCGCCATGCTCCATTCTATGCGCTTGTACCCCGAAAATATGCGTAAAGCCGCGCAAAAGGGCTTTATAAATGCGACCGACTGCGCCGATTACCTCACGCGAAAGGGCGTTCCGTTCCGCGACGCGTACACGGTCGTTGGCCACCTTGTGAACCACTGCGTCGAAACGGGGGAGACGCTGGAAAGTCTCTCGTTCGACGAATATAAAAAAGCCTCGCCGGTTTTCGATGAGGATATCTACAAAGCGATTGACCTTTCCGCCTGCGTTGCGGCAAGAAAAGTCCCCGGCGGTCCCGCGAAGGAGAGCGTCGAGGCACAGATCAAATATTTGAAGGACTTTTTGTCCGAAAGGAACGCGTGAGCGTTCGGGAGAAAAAGGATATGAACAGAAAGAAAAAAATATCCCTTCTTTTAGCGCTGGCGCTGGCGGTTTCGCTCTTTTCCGGCTTCATGCCGGCAAATGCGGCGGGGGATGCGCAGCCGCCGAACGCGGACGGCTACATTATAAAGCTCAAGGATCCGGACGCGGGTACCGCCGTTTTGCAGGATGCTCCTGATCTGCGCGAGATTGTCTCCTCCGAGGGGCTTTACCACGCGGACTCGCTCGATGAGATCGAGGCCCTCGGTAGCCGCGTCGAGAGCTTCGAGCCTGACTACAAGGTGCGGCTTTTCGATCTGCCGAACGACAAGTACATTTCAAATGAGTGGAGCATCACGGCGCTGAATATGCCCGCCGTCTGGTCCGCGGGCTACACCGGAAGAGGCGTTCGCGTCGGCGTTATCGACAGCGGCATCAACGTCGCTCACGAAGATTTTGCCGGCGCGGACATCACGCAGGGGCTGAACGTTCTTGACCGCTCGCACGATGTGACGGACGAGAACGGTCACGGCACCATCGTCAGCGGCGTTCTGGCCGAAACGAAGGACAATGGAATCGGCTTCGCGGGTCTCACGCCGGACGTGACGCTCGTTCCTATCAAGTGCTTTGGAAAGAGCAAGGAGACGAGTGCGTCTTACATCGTTGCTGCCCTTTACGCTGCGGCAGACGACTACGGCTGCGATGTCATCAATCTAAGTCTCGGTATGACGGAGGACACGACCGCCCTGAAGCAAGCGATTGCCCATGCGGTTGGCAAGGGCGCTCTCGTCGTTTNNGACGGGACGGCAGTTTACAATTATCCCGCCGCCTACGGTTCGGTTGTCGGCGTCGGCTCTGTCGATAAGAGTGGAAGCGTGTCGAGCTTTTCGCAGAAAAACGATTCCGTTTATGTGGTCGCTCCCGGGGTTGATATCTACGGGCCGAGCAGCCAGTCGAGCACCGGCTATGCCAAGGGTAGCGGCACTTCGTTTTCCTGCCCTCATGCCGCCGCTGCCGCCGTTATTTTGAAGCAGTATGCAAAAAACGCGACCTATCTCGATTTTGAGACGATTCTGCGCCGCTCCGTGCAGGACGGAGGCGCGGCTGGTTACGACACCTCCTACGGCTGGGGCAGTCTCGATATGGCGAGCCTTGTGCAGGAGATGCAAAGCTACGATTTCAGAGATATTAGCATTATCTTCCCCGACCTTGCCGGAAACTGGGCCACGCAGAACATTCGCTACAGCGTGAGCGCCGGCCTTTTTAACGGCACGACGGCGGTAAGCTTTTCACCCTCGACGAACATGTCCCGCGCGATGTTTGTGACGGTTCTCTCCCGTATGAGCGGGCAGGATCTCAGCGGCTACGGCACAACATTTTCGGACGTGCCGGACGAGCAGTGGTTTTCGCAGGCGTGTAACTGGGGCGCTGCAAAGAACATTGTCGCGGGCAACGGGGACGGAACCTTCTCGCCCTACGCGGACGTGACGCGTGAGCAGATTGCCGTTTTCCTCTACCGCTACGCCCAGCAGGCCGGCGTTGTTGGAGCGACTGACAAATATGCGCTTTCGGGCTACACGGATCGAGCAAGTGTTTCGAGCTGGGCGAAGGATGCGATGATCTGGGCCGTTTCAAAGGGCTATATTTCCGGCCGGACGACCACAACACTCACTCCGCAAGCCACGGCGACCCGCGCGGAGGTCGCGACCATTACCGCCCGATTTTTGAACAGCACCGGCGCTTAAAAAGGAGAAAACACATGACAGAAGAAATTATGAAAAACCTGTACCGGCTTCCGGTTACACTTCCTGACAGCCCGTTAAAACTTTTAAACAGCTACCTCATCAAGGGCGGCGAGCGAAACCTCCTCATCGACACGGGCTACAAGCGTCCGGAATGCCTTGAGAGCCTGCAAGGCCAGCTCGCAGAGCTTAACGTCGACATGTCGAAAACGGACATTCTCTTAACGCATTTGCACGCTGACCACACGGGGCTTGCTCCGTCCATTGCCGTGCCGGGTACGCGCATCTACCTCAGCCGCGCGGAGCTTCCGTGGATGCTCAAGGGTACGCGCGAGGATCTTTGGAAGCGCGACAANNGGTTCGCTTTGGCTTCGATCCTGAGATCGTGCGAAAATTTTTGAAGCACGCCGCGTCCCGCGACCTCTCGCCGGACGCCGGATTTCAGGACTATCTGCCCATCGACGACGGGCAGGCGTTCACCTGTGGGGACTATACCCTCCGCGCCGTTTTGACCCCGGGCCATACCCCGGCGCATATGTGCTTTTGGATGGAGGCGCAGAAGACTATGTTCACAGGCGACCATGTCCTTTTTGACATTTCGCCGAACATCACGAACTGGGTAAACGTTGACGACTCGCTCGGCGATTATCTGAACTCCCTGCGTATGATCGACCTCTACGACGTGCAAACGGCGTTGCCCGGCCACCGCGAGACGGGCGATTTTCATGCGCGCATAGCGGATCTTTTGGAGCACCACGAGCAGCGCCTTGCCGAATGTCTCGACATTGTAAAGCGCAAGTCCTGCCAGACGGTCTATGACATAACCGGCCAGATGAGCTGGAAAATCCGCTGCAACTCGTGGGAGGATTTTCCCCTCGGCCAAAAGTGGTTCGCCGTCGGCGAGGCCGCGAGCCACCTGCGTCAGCTCGAAACGCGCGGTCTTGTGACTGCCGACAGGAGCAGCGAGGTGATCCGCTATAGAGCGGTATAAAAATTTTGCGGAGCCGGAAGGCTCCGCTTTTTTGAATGAGCGAAATCATCGCGTATATGACGAAAAAGGTAAACGCTCCATTCTTGAAAAAGATACTAAAGAGGGATAGAGGCATTCCGAAAGCTTGACGCTTGGCTTCTATCCGAGATGTTTTTCCGACGCCGCCAGCGCGAGCAGGGCGGTGCTGTTGTTGTCCGACGGGACTTCGATGACGTGTAGCAAAAGCAGGCGCAGCATTTTTCCGACTGCCGGGCCTTCAATGCCAAGGGAAGCAAGGTCCGCTCCGTTCACGGAAAGCTGCGAAAGTTGCCATGGCTCGCCGCTTTTGAGCGCTTTTGCGAGAAGGCGGGGGTTTCCGGGGCGATACAGCGCGTCGCACGCGGCGGCGCAGCAGCGACAGGTGCTCTCGCCGTTTTCACAGAGAAGGCGCTTCCATTCGGTCGTGTTTCCCGGTGCGCCGGAGAGCGCCAGCTCCGCTCCGCGTGACGCAGCCTTCACAATCGCCATGTCGAGCCGCAGGGCCGAAAGGAATTGCCCGGCGCTTTGCAGCATACCCTTTTTAAGGAGCAGTGCGCACAACGCGCTCCAGCGGGCGGTTCTGTTTTTCGCCGCATTTTGCAGACAAATAAGGTCTGCCTTTTGTGCGCCTGCGCCGTTTGCAAGTCCCGCAAGCAGGTCCGCTGCAAGCAGCTCCGCAACCGTTTCCGGCGCGGGGGAGAGGAGCGTTTTTTCAAGTTCAAGCGCGATGCGCTCTCTTGCAAGCGCCCGGCAAAGCGGCGCGTTGTGGAAGATTGCAGCGCGCGTCTCTGNNAGCGCAAAGTCAAGCTGGGCGGAAAAGCGAAACGCGCGGAACATGCGCAGCGCGTCCTCCGAAAAGCGCCTGTCTGGGTCTCCGACGCAGCGGATGAGCCGCTTTTGCAGGTCCGACTGCCCGTCAAAAAGGTCCAAAAGCGCGCCTTGCCTTGACAGAGCCATTGCGTTGACCGTAAAATCCCGCCGCGAAAGGTCGCCCGAAATGTCCGGCAGAAAGCAGACGGATT
>DEMY01000010.1:0-7785 GCA_002359425.1 Clostridiales bacterium UBA2658 | reverse complement strand
CATCGGCTTTACGCGCGTGAGGACTGTGACCGTGCCGTGCTGAAGTCCCGTCGGCCTTGTCTTTGGAAAAGCTGCCATGATCTCCTCCGGCCGCGCGGAGCTGCATACGTCCCAGTCGTTCGGCCGGCGCCCCATCAGAAGATCACGCACGCAGCCGCCGACAAGGTAAGCCGAATGACCCCGCGCTTCTAAACGCGCGAGGACGTCTTGCACATATTTTGGTATCTCGGGCAGCATGGGCGGCACCTCCTTTTTTCCCCGGCGCATCATTTTGCAAAAAAACGGGNNGCGCGGATTGGGGAGCGCCAAAGGCTGTTCCCCTGCGGACGGCGGAGCCGTTCGCCTGTGCGCGCCATTTCGAGGAGCATTATAATACACATTTCGTCCCGGCACAAGCGCGGCGCGCTGAAAGGAAATTTTCAATGACTGGCTTTGAAAAATATCTCGCCCCCGGCATGAGAGGGCATCTCATCGGTATTGGCGGCGTTTCAATGTCGCCGCTCGCAGAGGTCCTAAAGGACATGGGTCTTGACATCCGCGGCTCTGATATGAACGAAAGCGAAAAAACGGAGCATCTGCGCTCCCTCGGTATAGAAGTACACATCGGCCACAGCGCCGAAAATCTTGCGCCCGACGCGGACTTTGTCGTCCGCACGGCGGCGGTGCACGACGAGAACCCGGAAATTGTGGCCGCGCACGAGCGCGGCATCCCGGTCTTTGAGCGCGCGCAGGCGTGGGGCGCCATTATGAAAAAGTACCCAAACGCCCTTTGCATTGCGGGAACGCACGGAAAAACGACGACGACCTCCATGTCCACCCACATCCTGATGGCAGCCCAGCGCGACCCGACCGTCATGATCGGCGGTACGCTCCCGTTGCTGCACGCTGGTTAACGCGTCGGAAAAGGCGATACCATCGTCATGGAGTCCTGCGAATATTATAACTCGTTTTTGTCCTTCTCGCCGACCATCGCGGTCATTTTGAATATTGAAGCCGATCACCTCGATTTTTTCAAGGATCTCGAAGATATCCAGCGCTCTTTCCGCGCGTTTGCCGCCAGAGTGCCGGAAAACGGTTATATCGTTGCGAACATGGACGACGCGAACACGATGAATGCGCTGAAGCCGTTAAACCGCGAGATATTCACCTTCGGTCTCACCGACAAGGCGGACGTTTACGCCGCCAACATCGAGCCGAAGGGCGCGCAGACGGAGTTCGACGTCATGTATAACGACGAAGTCTTCACACATGTGAGCCTGCGANNATGCACAACGTCAAAAACGCGCTCGCCGCGACCGCCGCCGCCATCTGCCTTGGCATCGATGCGACTGCCGTGAGCTACGGTCTCGCGGGTTTTACGGGCGCGGGACGTCGCTTTGAGTTCAAGGGCAAGTTCAACGGTGCGGACGTCTACGACGACTACGCCCACCATCCGGGCGAGCTGAAAGCGCTTTTGGATGCTGTACAGCCGCTGGGCTACAAGCGTGTCATCGTCGTTTTCCAGCCGCACACCTATTCGCGCACAAAGGCCCTTTTCTCCGATTTTGTGGAGCAGCTCCAGCGGCCTGATCTGACGTATCTGGCGGAAATTTACGCCGCGCGCGAAAAAAACACGCCCGGCATCTCCTCGGCCGACCTCGCGAAGGAAATTCCGAACGCCATCTATCTGCCCACCTTCGACGAGCTGGAAAAAAGCCTCCGCTTCACTGCCGCCCCGGGAGATATCCTCCTGACCGTCGGCGCTGGGGATGTGTATAGGCTCGGCGAAAGGCTTGTTGCCGAAAATAAATAAGGATTTGAAAAGCCCCGGGCGGTTCATTCGCTCCGGGGCTTCTGCACTTTTTACGTCTCAGTCATGTATAGCTCCTCACAATCCTCCTGCCCTTTGCGGAGCAACTCAGCGGCAATTCCGAAGTTTTCCTTTTCCAACGCGCTAAGGGCATCCGTGACCGCGTTGAACAGCTTCAAATACATTTTTTCATATTCAGGCATGACAAGCACTCCTTTCTGTACACATAATATGATTGCAATGATGTACATTATAATGCATTATTTTTGCAATTACAATATGCACTTGGGAGGCGATAATATGAAACCATTTAAAATCGAAACGGAGGACGAGAAGCTCTCGACCGTCAGCCGGACAATCCGCATGAAGGCGGAGACCTTCGACCGCATCAACGAGTTGAACTTGAAAACCGGCGTTTCGTTCAATAAGATCGTCAACCAGTGCATTGAATACGCGCTGGAAAATTACGAGGAAAAATGAGCGCGCAGGGCCGATTTCCAGTCGTCCCGCGGATTGCGGCGATATAAAAAAGGTTGGCGGATATGTTTTGCAGCGGTCCGGCGTTTTTTCTCAGCAATTTTCCCGGCGCTTAATTTCTTTCTCGCCGGAAAAAACTTTCCCCATTTCCCCACATTTCCGCTCTGAAAATTCCGCAATTTTACAGCGCCAAACGACCGAAATTTTTGATTGACATAAATTATACTTATGTCAACACTTACGCGGACATCGAAAGTCTGCAACTGGAGGGTCGTTTATGGCAGTCAAAGAAAAAATTCGGGAGCGGGGTTCGATACTGCTGCGCGTGCTTCGCTTTACCGACCGGGAAAAACAGAAGGAAGCGGCAGTCTATGCACTGAACTTTATCATGGGTCTCGTCCTCGCGAACGCGCGCATCATGACGGATCTGGCGCCGTTCGCAATCGCCGCCGTCGGCAGGGCGGAGCCGGATCTCAGTGGCGTTTGCTGTTTGCTTGGAGCGAGCGTCGGCTACGTTCTCTTCGGCGGACTCGACTGGGGCATCAAGTATGTCGCGACCGTGACGCTCATTTTTACGGTTCTGTTCGTTTTTAAGGACGCGCACGTTATTGAAAAGGCGTGGTTCCGTCCGGCGGTCGTCGCCTGTGTTACGCTGCTTACCTCGTTTTTGAATACATACGAATTTGTGGACAGCTTCCCTGCCGCCGTGAGCGTTTTCATGGAAGTTACGCTCGCGGGCGCAGCGACCTACTTTTTTGCGGTCGCCCTCACGCCGCGCGAAACGGCCGGGACAGAGGCCGCCGAGAAGCGGCAGACGATCGGCATTTTGTTTTTGAGCGCATGCGTCCTCATGGCGGTGACGCCGGTAATGATCCTGCACGTCGTTTCGCTTGGGCGGCTTTTCGCGCTGCTTATCGTTTTAACGGCGGCGTACAAGGGCGGGATGCTTCCCGGCTGCGCCGCCGGCGTCGCGCTGGGCCTTGCGATGGACATGGCCGCCGGGGGCGAGGTGTTTTTCGCGATGGCCTACGGCTTTGCGGGTCTCGTTTCGGGCGCGTTTGCAAAGCACGGGCGGCTTTTGTTCCTCGTGAGCTATGTGGTCGCAAACACGGTTGCAGTGCTCTGGANNCGGCTTGAGCTGATGTACGAGGTGTTTTCGGCTACCGTCATCTTAGCGATGCTGCCGGACAGCCTTTTAGAGTACGTTGGCGGCATGGCGCGGCTTCCGGCCCCATCGACCGGCGAATCGGGTTTGCGCTATTACGCCGCTGACCGTGCGGAGAAGATCGAGCAGGCTTTTGAGGCGCTTTATGGCACGGTCTTCAAAAATCTCACGGGACCGGCGAACGACAGCGACGTTGCAACTGTCTTTGACCGCGCGGCGGCGACGATCTGCGTCGGCTGTAAAAACAAGGATTCCTGCTGGCAGAAGGATTTTATGGACACGCTTACGATCATGAACGACGCCACGCCCGCTATGATGAAGCGCGGGCGGCTTGTGAAGGATGATCTTGCTGTGCGCTTTACGGAAAAGTGCCCGCAGCACTATACCTTTATCAACGCCGTGAACGCCGAGCTGCGCTCGCTCATGTACCGCCGTCAGTTCCGCAGCCGCCTGAACGAAAACCGTATCGCGGCCTACGGGCAGTACCGGGAGCTTGCCGACATCATCGGCGGCGTGTCGAAGGAGCTTTCGACCGCACAGGGGGCGGACCCTCTGGCTGAGCGGCGGCTCCAGCGCTTTCTGCGCGCGATGGACATCGAGGCGGACGTCTCGGTGTTCCGCGACAGCAGGGGCAGACTGCACGCGGTCATCGAAAGCGGCCGCCTCGGGCCGTTACTTCGGCAGGGAAATTACCTGGAGATTTTGTCTGGAGTTCTGGGGACGCGGCTGTGTCTGCCGCCGACAGACGACGGCGTTTCGGATCGGAGACTTGTTCTTTTAGAGGCGGAGCCGCTGGTCGCAAACGTCGGCATCGCGGGAATGAAAAAGAAGGGCGAACCGACAAGTGGGGATAGAGGAACCTATTTCAAAACCGACCAGGGCATTCTGTGCGTCATTCTGGCCGATGGAATGGGGAGCGGCGAGGACGCCGCGAAAGAGAGCGTCAGCGCCGTTAAGACGCTGGAGGCGTTTCTGCGCGCGGGCGTTGACCCGGCAGTGGCCATGAAAATTTTAAACTCCGTGCTGCTTCTCAAAAACGGCGAGGAGTGGGGCTATTCGACAGTCGATCTTATGTGCATCGATCTGTTCACGGGAGAAACCTGCTTTTATAAGTACGGGGCCGCGCCGTCGTTTGTGAAAAGCGGCAAAGCCATTCGCCGCGTGCGCTGCGAGAGTCTCGCCGCCGGTGTCTGCGCGGGCGAGGGCAGCGCGCCGGACATCGTCCGCATGCGCCTGAAGCCCGGCAATGTTGCGCTGATCGCGAGCGACGGCGTTACAGCGGAGCAAAAGGACGCATGGCTGCGCGAAATGCTTTTAAACAGCGATGGCAGCGACACCAAAACGCTTGCGAAAGAGACGCTCCGCGCCGCCGTCCGCCAGTTTGGCTGCGAGGACGACATGACGGTCCTTGCCGTGCGCGTGGACGAGAGAACATAACGAATGGGCGCGACGGAAAAAAATCGCGGACGGCGTAAATTGAGGCTCCCGCAACTGCATAAACATTCCCCCGAACGGTTAGACTGGGAACAAATGGACACGCAAGGGGGCACGGATGTGGTTAAAGGCGTTTCGCACAGAGTGATCGTCGTAAAATCGCCGGACAAGTATTTTGAGGAGGCGATCTTTGTTATCCGCGAGGATGTATTACAGGCCAAGGGGGCCGACAGCGCAAGCGTCCTGCGTCAGGCCCGGCAGGCGGCGAACGCCTATGTCAAAAAGCGAAGCGGCAAAGGGAGCGCAAAGTTCTATGAGCGTTTACCCGCCCCGGTGATTGCCGCCGCCGGGGCAGCGGCCACAGGAATCGCGTGGCTGGCGCTGCATCTTTGCAGGGTTTGAGCGGGGCCGAAAGGCCCCGCGCCTTTATCATGCGGCCGTCATCCGCTCTTGCCGGGCGGATACTAAAGTAGCGCTAAAGCGGCAAGCCGCCTGTCTAGACCGGCCCGCCTTTGTCCACCCGAAATGGTACAGGCAAAAGTCCAGAAACAGAGCGTCCAGAGTAAAGAGCAAGCTTTCTTTCAGACCAGACCGGACAGTGGCAGAAATTTTTTTCATATGGCTTGTCCTCTCTTTTGTAAAGTGCGTTCGTTCCGTAAAACCTTCTATGAGCAGTATACTTGTAAGCGGTCGCAGAAGCTGTCGGAAACGGGCGAGAGGGACCGTTACAAGTGCTTGTATTATTTCCGCGGAAATGTTAGAATACAGACACTGAAAAAGTGAAACTTGCCGAAGGAGGGCGAAGCGTGAATATTCTGATCAAAAACGCTTGTGCGATTTTACCGGAGGGCTATGACAACTGCTGCGCCGTTGCCATCCGCAACGGCGAGATCGCGGCTGTTGGAACGGTTCCGGCGGACTTTCGCGCGGACAAAACGATTGACGCAAAGGGAAAGCTTTTGACGCCTGGCTTTATCGACGCGCATACGCACGTACATATGACGGCGCTGCGCAACAGGGCGGACGACCTGCCATTTACGGCGTGGCTTTTTGAAAACGTCATGCCGATGGAGGACACGCTCACAACGCAGGATGCATACTGGTCCGTGCAGCTTGCGATCATGGAGCTTTTAATGAGCGGCGCAACCTGCTTTCTGGACATGCACATGTTCCCCGGAACGCTCGGCAGGGCGACGGTGGACGCGGGTATGCGCGCGGTTCTCTCGCGCGGCCTTACCGGCGGGGCGGACGACCGCGAGGGCGGTGCACGCCGCATCCGTGAGGCAAAGCAGGACATGGAGCGCTTCAAGGACGAAAAGCTTCTGACCTTCATGGTCGGA
Source organism: Clostridiales bacterium UBA2658 (assembly GCA_002359425.1). Lineage (GTDB taxonomy): Bacteria > Bacillota > Clostridia > Oscillospirales > Oscillospiraceae > UBA2658. The sequence goes on along the minus strand of DEMY01000010.1, from coordinate 1,580 downwards.
CCCCATGCCGCTTACACCTGCGACGAGGCCTATTTAAAGGAAGTCGCCGCACTGGCGGACGAGCTGGGCGTCGGCATCCACACGCATCTTTCCGAGAGCGAGGACGAGCAAAAAACGATCCGCGAGCGCTACGGCTGCACCCCGGCGGAGTTCTACGACCGCTGCGGCATCCTGCGGAAAAACACCGTCTGTGCCCATTGCGTGCAGCTTAATGACAGCGATATGGCGCTTTTAGCGGCGCGCGGGACCTCGGTCGCGCACAACGCCGCGTCGAACATGAAGCTTGGAAACGGCTTTGCGGACGTACCCGCGCTCATGGCGCACGGGGTCAACGTTTGTCTGGGAACGGACAGCGCCGCTTCCAACAACAGCCTGAGCATGCTGCGCGAAATGGAGCTTGTGAGTCTTATCCACAAAGGCACGCACCGGAACGCGACAGCGGCCTCGGCGAGCGAGGTCTTTGACATGGCGACGAAAAATGGCGCGAAGGCCGTCGGCCTTGGCGACAGAGTCGGCGAAATAAAGCCCGGCCTGCGCGCGGACCTTGCGCTGTTCGATATGAGCAGCGTCGGCTTTTTCCCGATTGGCGACCCGAAAGCGGCGCTGTGCTATTCAAGCGCGGGCCTTCGGGCGGATACGGTTCTGGCCGATGGCCGGGTGCTCTTGGAGCACGGCGAATTTAAGACGATCGACGCCGAGCGCGTCAAATTTGAAATCGAGAAGCTTGATAAGCGTCTGAGCGGAAAGGATCTGAAAAAATGAGTGAAATCAGGGACATCAGTCTCGCCCCCTCCGGCGAGCAGAAAATTGCGTGGGCATCGCGCAATATGCCGGTNNAAAAGCCGCTTGCCGGTCTCAAGGTAGCGCTTTCGGTCCATCTGGAGGCAAAGACCGCTTACCTGTGCCGCGTGCTGGCCCTCGGCGGCGCCGAGATGCACGTTTCCGGCAGCAACCCCCTCTCGACGCAGGACGACGTCGCAGCCGCGCTTGCGCAGGGCGGCATGGACGTGCATGCAATCCACGGCGAATCGGCGGACGACTACCGCCACCACATCTGCGAAATTCTGGAGTCCGGGCCGAACATCATCATTGACGACGGCGGCGAGCTTGTGGACCTCCTGCACACGAAATATCAAAGCCTGATCCCCGGCAAGATCGGCGGCTGCGAGGAGACGACGACGGGCATCAGCCGGATGCACATTCTGCAAGCCGCCGGCAAGCTCCGCTTTCCGATGGTCGCCGTGAACGACGCGGACTGCAAGCACCTTTTCGACAACCGCTACGGCACGGGCCAGTCCGTTTGGGACGGCATCAATCGCACGACGAATCTCATTGTTGCGGGCAAGACCGTCGTCGTTGCGGGCTACGGCTGGTGCGGCAAGGGTACCGCCATGCGCGCAAAGGGCATGGGTGCGCGTGTGATTGTGACGGAGGTCGATCCCATCTGTGCCATCGAGGCGGTTATGGACGGCTTCGACGTTATGCCGATGGCGGACGCTGCCGAGCTGGGCGACTTTTTCGTGACCGTCACGGGCTGCAAGGACGTCATCCGCAAGGACCATTTTTCAAAGATGAAGGAC
>DEMY01000092.1:5973-18904 GCA_002359425.1 Clostridiales bacterium UBA2658 | reverse complement strand
ATCTCCGCCGTCGTAGGCTTCTTGGAGGGCGGTAAAGGCGTGGTGCTCGCTGTTAAGCTCCAAGACGTGGTTTGCGCGGATGTTCTGGGCCATGTCGTTGCCCCTCATCATCGCAAAATACTTTTCCATCTCGATGGAAATTTCGCCCTCAGAGGTCAGGAACACAGGCTCGTTCACGAGCTTTCCGCTGATGCGGACGGCGCTCACCTCGTCGCCGAGCGTCTCCTTGATGAAATCGAGCAGTTCCTTGTATTCCTCCTGCTTTTTCTCAACGTCCTGCTTTTCCTCTTCCGTCTCGAGTTCGAGGTCGTCGGTCGTGACATTGCAGAGCTTGCAGCCGTCGAACTCTTCAAGCCGGCGCATGATGAAGTCGTCCACATCGTCCGTGCAATAGAGAATTTCGTAGCCCTTGGCCCGAATCTGTTCGGCCTGGGGCAGAGCCTCGGCGCGCTCGATACTGTCCGTGCAGGCGTAGTAGATGAGCTTCTGGTCCTCGGGCATCTTGGTCTTGTACTCGCGCAGCGGCACAAGCTCCTTCTCCTTGCTGGAGTAGAACATGAGAAGGTCTGTTAAAAGGTCCTTCTTCTCGCCCTGGTTCTGGACGATGCCGTACTTGAGCTGTGTAGCGAAAGCGGCATAGAACTTTTCATAGCTCTCCGGCTCCTCGTCCATGAGACGGCGCAGCTCGTTTTTGACTTTCTTTTCAAGGTTATTCTGGATGATCTTGAGCTGACGGCCGCTTTGCAGCGTTTCGCGGGAGATGTTCAGCGGAAAATCGGGGCTGTCCACCACGCCGCGCGTAAAGCGGAAGCAGTCCGGAATAACGTCCTTGCAGCGCTCCATAATCATGACGCCGTTGGAGTAGAGCTGGAGTCCCGGCTCGAACTGGTCGGAGAAGAAATTCGTCGGCGCGCGGCCCGGGATGAAGAGCAACGCCTTGTAGGTGACCTGTCCCTCGGCGTTCACGCGGATCGTCGCCACCGGCGGCTCGTAGTCGTAGTAGATGTTTCCGTAGCNNGTCCGTTTCTTCCTTCGTGACCTCGTCCTTGTCGCGCTGCCAAATCGGGACCATGGAGTTGATGATCTCCTCGCAAGGGGTCTCGACGTCTTCCATGACCGGCTCGCCGTTTTCGTCCTTCTCGCCGGTGTCAACCTGCTCGTAACGCACGCCGTCCATGACGATCGGCCAGCGGATAAAGTCGCTGTACTTTTTGACGAGCTGCCCGATAGACATTTCGTTTAAGTAGCGAGTGTATTCGGACTCCTCAACATCCTCCTTGATGTGCATGATAACGTCGGTGCCGACCGTGTCCTTTTCGCATTCCTCGATGGTGTAGCCGTCAACGCCGGTGCTCTCCCATTTGTAAGCCTGTTCGGAGCCATATGCCTTCGTGATGACGATAACCTTGTCGGAGACCATGAACGCCGAGTAGAAGCCGACGCCGAACTGGCCGATGATGTCGAGATCGGAGGCTTCGCCGCCCTTGTCCATCGTTTCCTTAAAGTTTTTGGAGCCGCTCTTTGCGATGACGCCGAGGTTGTTTTCAAGGTCCTCTTTTGTCATGCCGATGCCGTTATCCGAAACGCTAATGATGCGGTCCGGCTCAGAAACCCCGAGCTTGATCTTAAAGTCCGCGCGCTGCAGGCCGACGTTTTCGTCCGTCAGCGAGAGGTAGCAGAGCTTGTCGATCGCGTCGCTCGCATTGGAGATGATCTCGCGCAGGCACNNTAGATCGAGTTGATCATAAGATCGAGAATGCGCTTGGATTCCGTTTTAAACTGTTTTTTCGCCATGATATTCCGATTGCCTCCTATATATAAAGTTTATTTTTTAGCATAACTTTAATAATATCACATTTTTGCAGTATTTCAAGCGTTTTGCTTATCCGTGCGACGGTTTTTATCCACTCCCGACACATTGTAACCCCAGGCGCCCCACGACCCTGCCGCCGTCCTTTAAAGAAAAGATTGTTTTCCACAAAAACCATGTTATAATAAGGATAAGCAGGACAGCGTTTGCCCCGCCTCGAAACGGTAGTTCCTCGCAAAACACTTTACCGCAAGAAGGAGTGTATCATTATGAAGTTTACGTTTACTGAAAAGAAGATTAAGGTCCCCGAAGAAGTCAAAGAATATGCCGAGCGCAAGGTCGGCAAACTGGATCGTTTCTTCCGCGGCGACTCCATGGCCTACCTGACGTTCAGCTCCGAGCGCGGCCGCTACAGAGTCGAAGTCACCATTGAAAACAACGGCACCTTCTATCGCGTCAGCGAGCTTACCGGCGACATGCACGCCTCCATCGACTCCGCCTGTGCGACCCTCGTCGGCCAGATCCGCAAGAACAAGACCCGCCTCGAAAAGCGTTTGCGCGAGGGCGCGTTCGACAAGGCCGCGAATGACGAATTCCCGACCGCTCCTGTTACCGAAGAGGGTGCGTTCGATATCGTCCGCAACAAGCGCTTCCCGATCAAGCCCATGACTACAGAGGAAGCCATTCTTCAGATGAACCTTTTGGAGCACGAATTCTTCGCCTTCAAAAACATCGACGAGGATAACGCCTTCTCCGTCGTCTACCGCCGCAACAACGGCGGCTACGGCCTCATTTCGGACGAGAAGTGATTTTTTGATAAGAACATACTATGCGCGGCCCTTGTGGGCCGCGCATTTTTTAGCGCATTTTGTCCGCAAGCGCATCCCACGTTTCGCGGGATAAAACCGGGTTTGCAAAATCGCGCCATTCGTAAAGCTCAAAGCAAAGAAGCTGCGGCTTTTGCCCGCAGAACAGGGCCTTCAAAAAATCCAGTTCCTCAACGGTCTGCACGCGGTCGAGCTTTTCTGAAAAAAGCTGAAAGAGCCTTGCCGAAAAGACCCCGCCATCGTTTTCACGCGGGAAGCGCTCCGTCAGCGCCTCAAGCGCCGCAAGGGACGCAGTCGTATCCGAATTCAAGAAATGAAGCGCCGAAATCTCCCGTTCGGAGATAAAACAGTCCTCGTTCTCCTTTTCCGCTGTACCCCGGCGCAGAAGACCACGCAGGGTCACGAGCTTTCGCATTACGTCCGACTGCGCCCATTGCGTTTCGTCGAGTCCAGCGCGCGTCCCGGCGTCAAAGAGCGGCGCTTTCGCCCGCACGAACGGAAAGCCGCCGCCAAGCGTCCAGCGCTTTGCCGTTTCTTCGGGCGGAAGCAGGCGGAAGGTGCGCGGCGCGCCGTATTTGTCAAGCTCTATGCGCATACACGGNNTTATAATTGTAAGGTGTGTTTCTGACATTCCGTTTCTCCGATTGTAATACTTGTTGCAGGATGGTTCGCGCTAGAGGGGGCATTTTTATTCGGGAGCTTTCATGCTTTCGACCATACTGATCTTTTTCAGCTTCCTGTCCATGATGAGGTCCACGAGGACGCTGAAAGCCATCGTGAGCGCGGCAGCGATAACAAAGCTCAGCGGGAACACGCGGCGGCCAAACATGATGATCTCCATTTCGGCCTTGCCCATAACATAGCGGTGCAGAAAAACGCCCAAAACCAACCCAACGGCGCAACCGATAGCGGCCAGAATCAGCGACTCGCGCGAGACATAGGCGCGCGTTTCTCGGTCCGTAAAGCCCAGCACCTTAAGCGTCGCGATCTCCTTGACGCGCTCCTCGATGTTGATATTCGTGAGGTTGTAGAGGACGACGAACGCGAGCATCGCCGCGCACAGGATAATGACGTAGACGATGTAATCAATATTGCCAAGCTCGTCCTCGACCGCGCCGCGCGCGTCCGCCGAGTTCCAAACGCCGCCAACGGCCCCGGTCGCGAGAACGGCCTTGCCGAAGCGCGCCCGACCGCCCGCATCGTTTGACGCGAGCTTTACAGTGAGCGCGTTTCTATCCGCGTCCTGTCCCATGCCGGCTTTGTAGGTCGCCTCATCCATATAAACGAAATTTCGGATGTAGTTTTCGCAGATGCCGGTAACCTTGAACGTGCCGCTGTTGCCGTTGGCATCCGTGAGCGTAAAGCTGCCGCCCGCCTTCACCTTTAAAACCTCGCTGGCCTTCTCCTTGAGGATGACGCTGCCGGACTCAAACGCAAGCTCCTTTCCGCTTGCGCGCTCGCGCAGGTGCACGAAGCCGTCGAGATCCGCGCAGTTCTCCGGCACAAAGGTGTAAAGGTCAACGTCGCCGTTCGCCGTCTTCGCGCTCATGCTCTGGTAATTGACGGCGGCATAGGACGGGACCTGACTTTTATCCTTCAAAAGTGTCCGAAGTTTCTCATTTTGCAACGGATTGTCGCTGGATAGGATCGCAACGGTGTCGTAGGTGCAGATTTCGCTGTACTGCCGCTCCGAGATCTCCGAGAACGAGTCGCGCAGGCCGAGGCCGGTCACAAGCAGTGCCGTGCAGCCGGCAACGCCGATCACCGTCATCGCAAATCGCTTTTTGTAGCGGAAAAGGTTTCGCGCCGTAACCTTGTGCGTAAACTTCATGCGGCTCCAGACCGGCGTAATGCGCTCCAGAAAAACGCGTTTTCCGGGTTCCGGGGCCCTCGGCAGCATGAGCTGGGCGGGCTTTTCTTTTAATGTGGAGCGGCAGACGAGTGCCGTCGCGAGCAAAATGCAGGCGATAACGGCCCCGCTCGTTCCGAGCGCATAGGGCCAGATCAGCAGGCACTGAAAGTCCGGAAGAACGTACATCATCGTATACGCGTTCCAGATAACGGTCGGAAACAGCCGATAGCCCACCAAAAAGCCCGCAACACTGCCGCAGACAGATGCCAGAAGCGCATAGCTGAGGTATTTTCCCATAATCGTACCCTGACTATAGCCAAGAGCTTTCATCGTGCCGATCTGGAGGCGCTCCTCCTCGACCATGCGGGTCATGGTCGTGAGTGCGACGAGCACCGCGACAAGGAAAAAGAAAAACGGGAACACGCGCGCAATGGAATTGACCTTGTCAATGTTCGATTTGAGGGATGCGCAACTGGTGTTGTCTGTGCGGGTCGAAACCGTCCATTTGGGAACGGCTAGCTCCTCTATTTTTTTGCGGTTTTCTGCAAGCGTTTCCTTTGCGTCCGCGAGCTTCTTTTCGGTCTCGAGCTTTGCGTTCTCGTAGTCCTCTTCGCCGCGCGCGAGCCTCACCTTGGAGGCTTCAAGCTGATTTTCGTTTTTGGCGAGCGTCGCTTTCGCTTCCGCCAGCGCCGCTTTGCCTTCCTCTATTTGGGTGCCGGCGCTTGAAAGCTCCTTTTCCGCCGCGGCTTTCTGCGTTTCAAGTGCGGCACTCTGGCCGTCGAGCTGCTTTTGCGCAGCGGTAATCTGCGCCGATGCGGCATCGAGCGCACCCATTTTCAGCGCGAGGTTCGCGAGCAGGATGTAGGACGGCGCGCCGGTCGCCGCAAGCTGCTGCGTTCCGGCCGCGAACGCCTGATAGCCCGCGCCGGACTGAATGGCCGCAATGTCGCTTTGGAGTTTCTGTTTTTCGGCAAGAAGCGACTGCTTCTCCGCCGCAAACGGCCTCTGCTGATCTTCGGGGTATTCGTTTATCTCCGCGAGTCGGTCGTTAATCGCGGCAATGCGGTCAGTCTTTGTCTGGATGCTCTCAAATTCGCTCACAAGGCCCGGATGCTTTGCAGGCAGAGCGCGCAGCGCTGAAAACGCGTCTCTCTGCACGGCGGTCAGACCGTAGCCCGCAAGCTCCCGTGCGCGATTTGCAAGGTTTTTATCGACGCTCGCGCGATTTGCGTCTATCTGTTTCTGCGCCTGAGAGATTTTTTCCCGTGCGGCAGCAAGCTGCTTTCCGGCATCCGCTTGCTTTTCTAAAAGCTGGCTTTCGCCGTTTGCAAGCTCTTTTTCCTTCGCCGCAAGCTGCGTCTTTCCCTCTGCGAGCTGCGCTTCGCCGGATTTTATTTTGGCGCCGCCGCTTTCAAGGTTTTTCTTCGCGTCCGCGAGCTTGTCGTTTGCCTCCTGCACCGCAGCGGCATAGTCGGCATCGGCCTTTGCAAGTTTTTCGTCGGAGGTCGATTTGACCTCCTCATAGCGAATCTGACAGCGCGCAGATCCGATACGCTCGACCTCCGCCGCCTTTCCAGCAACAAGATTCTCATAGTCCGGCGTCAAGGCCGTGAGCGCCTTTGCGCCCTTGACTGTCAGGAACATGTCCGTCCAGCAGTCCTGCGCGAAGCTCGACTCCGGCGCGAGCAAAAACAGATCCACCGTGCCGCTGCCGACATTTGTATATTCTTTTTCGGCGGAGAAGTTCGGGCTGTAATTGACAAAGCCCACAACCTTAAATTCTTTGCTTTGGAGAAGATTTGCGGCGTTTTTATCGTTTTCAGATACTTTTATCGTGTCACCCAGCTTGATTGTCGCGCTTGCACCAAAGAAGACGTTCACGATTACGCACTCGTCCGCGCGCTGCGGAAGACGGCCGGAGACAAGGTCGGGCTTATTGAGCGCGGCGTTTTCGTTATAGCTGCGCATCCGCGCGACCAATTCGTTGCCGCCAGTGGTCAAAAGCGCGTCCGCAATATAGCCGGGTTGAACCGCTTCCACCCCGTCGATCGCCTTGAGTGCCGAAACGTCGCCGTCCGTAAAACCGAGGCCACTCAGAATTTCCACGTCGTAAAGCCCCGTCCGGTCGAAAAAGCGGTCGAACGAGCTGCGCATGTCCGGCGTCGCGGACAGAAGTCCCGCAAGGAAACCGACCCCCAGCGCAACGATCGCGAAAATCGCCACGAAGCGGGCCATCGTTTCTCTGATGGTGCGGCGCGCATTTTTGTGATAGGTCCCCATCACCACTCGATCCTTTCAACGGGAACGGGTTCCGCGTTCGTCTCGATCTGCGTCACGGTGCCGTTTTTGATGTGGATGACGCGGTCGGCCATGGCGGTCAGCGCCGTATTGTGTGTGATAACAATGACGGTCTTGCCGCTCTGACGGCAGGTGTCCTGCAAGAGCTTCAAAACCTGCTTGCCGGTCACATAGTCCAAAGCGCCCGTTGGTTCGTCGCAAAGGAGAATTTTCGGATTTTTTGCCAACGCCCGCGCGATTGAAACGCGCTGCTGCTCGCCGCCGGAGAGCTGGGCAGGGAAGTTGTCCAGCCGCTCGGTGAGGCCGACCTCGGCGAGCACCTGCGCCGCAGGCAGCGGGTCGCGACAAATTTCACCTGCAAGCTCAACGTTTTCGAGCGCCGTCAAGTTTTGGATAAGATTGTAAAACTGGAACACAAAGCCGACATCGTAGCGGCGGTAGAACGTCAGCTTTTTGGGGGTAAGCGCGCTGATCTCCTGCCCGTCGAGACGAATGATCCCATCATCGCAGGCGTCCATGCCGCCCAGCATGTTCAAAACGGTGGTCTTGCCCGCGCCGGAGGGTCCGACGATGACGCAAAACTCGCCTCTCTTGATGTCGAAGCTCACATGGTCCGCCGCCGCGATGTTCGTTTCGCCCATTTTGTAGAATTTGCAGACATTTTCAAAGTGTACGTAGCCGTCCATACCAATGCCTCCTTCGACATACATTTATTATTTTCAGTATAGCGACGAAGCGGAAGCAAAGTCAAGGAAAAAAGTTTACCGTCCGCCGCACGCAAAACGAAACGGGNNCCCGCGCCGGCCCGTTTCGTTTTATTTAAATTTCAAACTGATGTCCAGCGACTTCACGCTATGCGTAAGTGCGCCTATGGAGATAAAGTTGACGCCGGTTTTCGCAACTTCGGATAAATCGCGGTCTCCCATATTGCCGGAGGCCTCGACCAGCGCGCGGCCGTTTATGAGAACCACGGCGTCCCGCATGGCGGAAACATCCATATTGTCGAGCATGATGATGTCCGCGCCTGCCGAAAGTGCCTGCCGCACCTCCTCAAGGTCCTCTGTCTCGACCTCGATCTTCATGGTGTGCGGCGCCGCGTTTCGCGCGGCTTCGACCGCTTCCCTGATGCCGCCCGCAGCAGCAATGTGGTTGTCCTTTATGAGCACGCCGTCGGCCAGATTGAAGCGGTGATTTTTCCCGCCGCCGACGCGGACCGCATATTTTTCAAGCACCCGCAGCCCGGGGGTAGATTTTCGCGTGTCCACGATGGCAGCATTGGTGCCCGCGACCTGCGAAACCGCTTTGGCTGTCATGGTCGAAACGCCGGACATGCGCTGCATGAGGTTCAGGCCGACGCGCTCCCCCGTGAGGATGCCGCGCGCAGGGCCCTCGACCGTTGCAACGATATCGCCCTTTTTTACCCGGTCGCCGTCCTTTGCCATTGGCGTCACAACAATAGTGGAATCGACAAGGGTAAAAACGCGCTCCGCCACTGAAAGACCGCAGAGGACGCCGTCCTCTTTGATGCGGTAATAAGCCTCCGCGCGGTTTTCGGCGGGGATGCAGGAGTTCGTCGTAATGTCGCCCGTGCCGACGTCTTCTTTTAAAGCCGCAAGCAAAAACTCGTCAAGTCCGAGCCAGTCGATGCCTTTGCAGTTCATTTCAGTCCTCCCTGTAATGTGCGCCGACGCTCTCTTTTCTCGCGAGCGCCGCCTCTAGAATTTCCGCTGAGAGCGCGGCAAGGTTGAGCGTTTCGATGTAGGCGCGGCCCGGGCAGTAGCTTGCCGCAAGCGTGTCGTAGATTTCCGTTATGCGCTCGATCGCCTTTTTCATTCCCTGTTCGCTGCGCAGCACACCGCCGTAGTCGTTCATGATCTGCTGCATCTCCTTGCGCAAAACGGAGAAATCGCACTTCACAACCGGGCGCTTTTCGGGCTTCGGCAGCTTCGAGACCGCCGGTGCGCCCTCGTTTGCCAGCCGGATGTTGATGTCCTCCGCCGCGCGGCGGCCAAAGACGAGACATTCGAGCATGGAGTTTGACGCGAGGCGATTCGCCCCGTGAACGCCGGTGGAGGCCGCTTCGCCGCAGGCATAGAGGCCGGGAACGCCGGTGCGGGCGTGCAGATCCGTCTGGATGCCGCCGATGAGGTAGTGCTGTACCGGGCAAACGGGTATCCCANNACGCCGAAGATGGTGGGAAAGCGGCCTTCGAGATAGTCGCGCGATTTGGAGGTAATGTCCACAAAAACATGATCCTCGCCGCTTCTTTGCAGCTCGCGCGTAATACCGCGGGCGACGATGTCGCGCGGGGCAAGCTCGGCCAGCTCATGCTGGCCGGTCATAAAACGTTCGCCCTCGCCGTTTTTAAGAAGGCCGCCCTCGCCTCTGACAGATTCGGAAATGAGAAACGCGCGGTTTTCATCCTTGCCGCTCCAAAGCCCCGTCGGGTGAAACTGGATGAATTCCATGTTGCGCAGCTTTGCGCCCGCGCGCACAGCCGCCATAAGCCCGTCCCCGGTCGCAACCGAGGGATTCGTACTGATCTTGTAGACCTGGCCGATGCCGCCGGTCGCGAGAACGATGTTCGGTGAATCGATAATATATAAGGTATCGGTGGAGTCCAAGACCGCGCAGCCAGTGACCTCTCCATTTTCATCCGTGAGGATATCGACAAAGAAGTTGTGCGGCATAAAGATGACATTGTTTCTGAGCGAGACGAGCTGCGCCAGCGCCTTGACCGTCTCGCGGCCGGTCGCGTCTGCGCCCGCATGGACGATGCGGCGGCGGTGGTGCCCGCCCTCTCGCGTAATGTCAAGGTCGCCTTCCGGGTCGAGGTCGAACGGAACGTTCATATCGACAAGATTTCGCACGTCATCCGGTCCCTCAGAGACAAGCACGCGCACGGCGGCCTCGTCGCAAAGACCCGCGCCGGCAATCATCGTGTCCTCAAAGTGGTACTGCGGGTCATCCAGCGGCGAAATGGCCGCGGCAATGCCGCCCTGCGCAAGCCAGGAGTTGCTGATCTCCGTGTCCTCCTTTGTCAGGATGCAGCAGGAGTGCTTTTCGTCTATATGCAGCGCGGTATAGAGTCCGGCGATGCCCGCGCCGATGATCAGAACGTCAAAGTGTAAATGCTCGGTAATATCCGAGAAGTCTTCGGTAGCATATCGCATAATAAGCGCCTCACAAAAAATATTGCAAGCCCTATTGTACCAACTTGCAAAACGTTTTTCAACAGAAAAATCGCATTCTCTTCCCGAATGGCAGCATTTCCGCTATCTGTGCCTCATAGCCGCGGGCATTTGGGCACCCCTGAAAAAATATTTTTTCTGAAAACCAGAATATTATGCGCCGGACGGGCATATGTTCTATCGGGCACATAGTTCCCCGTCATACACAATCCGGCGAATTCGCATGTGCATTTTAAAAGTTCACGCCTTTCTAAGCGCCGTTCAGCGCACACTCACGCCTCTCGAATATCGATTGCACGAAGCGCAAAGAAGCGCGCAGCATCCGTCCCTGCGTTCGCAAAATACTTCGGTCCTTTTTGCAAAAGCACACAGTAGACTCCTCCTTAAAAAACGGCTTGGCGCAATTGCGTCAAGCCGTTTTATCTTATTGAGATATTATTTAATAAAAGTTATATTTTTTTGCAAATCGCTTCGCCTATTTCCTTGCATCCAAGCTGTGTCATTCCTTTGCTCATGGCGTCCGCCGTTCTGAACCCGTCCTTGAGTACCTGCTCAACAGCCGCTTCGACGGCGTCCGCCTCCTTTGACATGTCGAAGGAAAATCGCAGCAGCATCGCCGCAGACAAGATCATGCCGATGGGGTCGGCAAGGTTTTTGCCCGCAATGTCCGGCGCGCTGCCGTGGATTGGCTCGTAAAGCCCGCGCGTGCCATCGCCAAGGCTGCTTGATGGGATCATGCCGATAGAGCCGCAAATCTGACTCGCCTCATCCGACAGGATGTCGCCAAATAGGTTTTCCGTCACGATGACGTCGAACTGCGAGGGGTCTTTTACGATTTGCATCGCGCAATTATCGACATACATGTGTGAAAGTTGCACGTCAGGATACTCCTGCGCCACGCGGCAGACGGTTTTGCGCCAGAGCTTCGAGGAGTCGAGAACGTTTGCTTTATCGACCGAGCAGACGATCCTGCGCCGCTTGCGTGCGGTCTCAAAGGCGACACGGGCAATGCGCTCGATCTCGTGTTCCGTGTAACCCATAATATCCTGCGCGTAAAACTCGCCGTTTTTTTCGACCGTCGTATGTTCCCCGAAATACGCCCCGCCGATCAGCTCTCGGACAACAACGAAGTCGATGCCCTTTTCGGTGATGGCCGGCTTTAGCGGACTCGCGTCTTTCAGCTCGGAGAANNCCGGGCGCAGGTTTGCATAGAGCCCCAGACCCGCGCGCAAGCGCAAAAGGCCGCGCTCCGGGCGCTTTTCCTTCGGCACATCGTCCCACTTCGGCCCCCCGACGGCAGAGAGCAAAACACCGTCGGACGCGAGACACGTGTCAAGGCTCGATTGCGGCAGCGGGTCGCCAAATTTGTCGATGGCCTCGCCGCCCATGGGCGCGTCAGTATATAAAAAGGTATGTCCGAATTTTTCCGCGACCGTGTTGAGAACGCCGATGGCTTCCGCCATAATCTCCGGGCCAATGCAGTCGCCGCGGATAACGGCAATGTTTTTCTTCATTTCGCCGCCCCCTTAATGCTCGCCATGAGGCCGCCCTTTGCGATCATGTCCTTGATAAAGTCCGGGAAAGGCTGGGCCTGATAGGTCTCTTTTTTCGTGACGTTCGTGATGACGCCGGTGTCGAAGTCGATGTCGATTTCGTCGCCCTCACCTATCTTTCCACTTGCTTCTTCGCTCTCGAGGATAGCCAGACCGATATTAATGGCGTTACGGTAGAATATTCGCGCAAAGCTCTTCGCGATGACACAGGAAACGCCGCTGGCCTTGATGGCGATGGGCGCGTGCTCGCGGGACGAGCCACAGCCGAAATTCGCACCCGCGACCATCACATCGCCAGGCTTTACGCGCTGCACAAAGCTCTTGTCGATATCCTCCATGCAATGGGAGGCAAGCTCCTTGTGGTCCTGCGTCGCAAGATAGCGCGCGGGTATGATCACGTCGGTGTCCACATTATTTCCGTATTTGATTGCATTTCCATGTGCTTTCATTTTCCCATTACCTCCTCGGGGTGAGAGATGTGGCCGGTGATGGCAGACGCGGCGGCGACAACCGGGGACGCGAGGTAGACCTCGCTCTCCGTGTGCCCCATGCGGCCGACGAAGTTGCGGTTCGTCGTCGAGACTGCGCGCTCCCCGGCGGCAAGGATGCCCATGTGCCCGCCGAGGCAGGGGCCGCAGGTCGGGGTCGAGACAACACAGCCCGCGTCCATGAAAATTTTGACGTAGCCGCGCTCGACACACTCCATGTAAATCTTCGGCGTTGCCGGAATGACGATGCCGCGCAGACCCTTTTTGATGTGGCGGCCCTCCAAAATCTCGGCGGCGGCGGCCATGTCCTCGATCTTGCCGTTCGTGCAGGAGCCGATGACGACCTGATTGATTTCGATGTCTTTGCCCTCCGTCGCCGGATGCGTGTTCGACGGCAGGTGCGGCCATGCGACCGTGCAGGGAATGGCCGAGAGGTCGAGGTCAATGACGCGACTGTACGCGGCGTCCGGGTCGGCTTCATAAGCTATCCAATCGCGCGAGCATCTGCCTTGCATGTATCCCCTTGTGATAGCATCCACCGCAAAGATGCCATTTTTCGCACCGGCTTCGATGGCCATGTTGGAGATTGTGAGCCGGTCGGCCATGGTGAGATCGGCAAGACCCGGGCCCGAAGACTCGAGCGACTGGTACAACGCGCCGTCTACGCCGATTTTGCCGATGAGGTACAAAATGACGTCCTTGCCGGACACCCACTTCCGTTTTTTGCCGGTGACGTTCACCTTGATGGCTGCCGGGACCTTGAACCAAGTTCCGCCGGTCGCCATCGCCGCTGCCATATCGGTCGAGCCGACGCCGGTCGAAAAAGCCCCCAATGCGCCGTAGGTGCAGGTGTGGCTGTCCGCGCCGATCGCCGCTTCGCCCGGAGCGATCAGGCCCTTTTCGGGAATGACT
>DEMY01000092.1:0-5925 GCA_002359425.1 Clostridiales bacterium UBA2658 | reverse complement strand
TTCATAGTCATTGACATTTGCATATTCCTTCTTTCTGCTCAGGAGTGTGCGACGATTTTGTTGATGCCGTTGATATAGGCGAGGATGGACGATTCAATAACGTCGGTGGAAAGCCCGCGGCCTGTGTATTGCTCATCCTTGTAAACGAGCTTTACAACTGCTTCGCCCATGGCGTCTTCGCCCTCAGTAACGGCGTTGAGGCTGAAGTCGTCGAGCGTCACGTCGATGCCGGTGATGAGGTCCACGGCTTTAAACGCCGCGTAGATCGGGCCAGAGCCGATGGCAACTTCCTCCCGGATTTCGCCCGCGGTCTCCACCTTGATGCAGGCGATGTTCGTTGTGTCCTTGCCGGTCGTGACGATGTGGCTGACAAACTTGTAGGTCTCCTCAATGCTTTTCTGCTTGGAGAGAACAAGCGCTTCAATGTCCGCGTCGTTGAGGCTCTTTTTCTTGTCGGCAAGCGCCTTGAAGTGGACAAATATTTCGTCGAGTTCTTCCTTCGTGACCTCGTAGCCGAGCGCCTTGANNGCGCCGACGATGGACTTGCTCGGCGCAATGGGAACGCCCGTGATGTTGGAAAGGAGCTTGCTCGCCTTGTAGATCTGCTGCGTGATGATGCCCGTCTCCATCTGGTAGTATTCGCCGCGCGTTTTGATGGCCATGGCAATTTCCTCAAGACTTGCGTTTCCGGCGCGCTCGCCGATGCCGTTTACCGTGCACTCGACCTGCGTTGCACCCGCGCGCAGGCAGGCAAGGCTGTTTGCGACCGCCATGCCGAGGTCGTCGTGGCAGTGAGACGAAATGTCAACCGTTTCAATGCCCGGCGTATGCTCGCGCAGGTAAGTGACCATCGCGAACATCTCATCCGGAGTGGAATAGCCGACGGTGTCCGGGACGTTTATGACCATTGCGCCGGCCTTGATTGCGGTTTCACAGCACCTGGCCAGAAAGTCCCGGTCGGAACGCGAGGCGTCCTCGGCGGAAAATTCAACGTCGTTGCAATAGGCCCTGGCGTAGGCGACGTGCTCTTTGATGCTGGCTAAAACCTGCTCGCGCGTCATTTTGAGCTTATACTCCATGTGGATGTCGCTGGTTGCAAGGAAAACGTGAATGCGCGGGTACTTCGCGCCCTTCACGGCGTTCCACGCGGCGTCAATGTCGCCCTTTGTGCAGCGGGCGAGACTTGCCACCTTGCAGTGCATAACAGCCTGGGAGATCGCTTCGACGCTTTTGAAATCGTCCGGCGAGGCGATGGCAAAGCCCGCCTCTATGACGTCCACACCCAGCGCGTCGAGCTGGCGGGCCATTTGCAGCTTTTCCGTAAGGTTCATACTACAGCCGGGGGACTGCTCGCCATCGCGCAGCGTTGTGTCAAAAACCTTGATCCGTCTCATGTTTACATTTGCCCTCCTTATTTCCGGGTGGCCCCAGAGCAATAAAAAAAGCCCCGTCTTCCCATAGAAGACGAAGCTGAAACTCCGCGGTACCACTTCAATTGACAGAAATTCTGTCCGCTTTCCGCATCCCATGAATGCGGCCTTCTTGATAACGGTGAGGAAACCCGTTCGCGCCTACGGCTCTTTGGCTTTCAGCGGACTGCTCGGAGGTGAGATCGCCAGAACTTCGCATACCGTTTCGCACCAAACAACGGCTCTCTGAACTGCTTCGGTCCGGCTTTATCCTCGTCACTGCATTTTGCTTGTTGCAAATAAAATACGCGTCTTTTTCGCTTTTGTCAAGGGTTTTGCTTGAAATATTTTTTAGCGCGTTGTAGAATGAAAGAGCGTTATGACCAAAAACACTTGAAAAAACTATGAAATTCGCGCAAAGAAGGACCTTTACCATGGAGAAAAGAGAGCTTTCCGCCTGTCTTGAAAATCTTGTCGTGTTTGAAAACCTGCGCGCCGACCCGCTCGTTTCGTCCCTCGCCGCGCTTTACGCCGTCGATCCCGGAAACGCGAAGGCGGGCTACGCGGCGCTGTGCGCGGTCGCGCGGGCGCTTTACCCATTTGGGGACGATCTGACCGCACGCGTCTTTTCGCTCGCGCGGGACGATGAGAACCTGCTCATCAAAAAGGTTGCCTCACAGGAGAAAATTGAAAAAGCAATCTCCGACCGGGCGATTTTTGAATTAAACGTGCTTGCGGAAGCCGCATCTTTCTCGTCCGAGACGCTGCGCGAATACTACCGCATCGCACTGCCTGTCCCCGAATGGCGCGCCGAAAAGCAGGACTTTTACGCCCTCTATATGGATAGCGCCCGTAACGCCGCCAAAAAGGGTTATGGCATTTTCGCAGCACACCGGGTTTTTTCGATTTCGGAAAGCGGCGCGCTAGTCCCGGTCAATAATCCCGACCCGCAAAGGCTCTCAGAGCTGTACGGGTACGAAGCCGAGCGCCGCGACATTTTGTCAAACACGAAAGCGCTTTTGCGCGGTCTGCCCGCCAACAACGTTCTTCTGTACGGCGACGCGGGCACCGGAAAATCCAGCACGGTCAAGGCCATCGCAAACGAGTTCGCGCCGGACGGTTTGCGGCTCATTCAGGTCGAAAAAAGTCTTTTGCACTGCATCCCGGCGCTTTTAGACAACTTAGCAGAGAATCCGCTCAAGTTTGTTATCTTTATAGACGATTTGTCCTTTGCCACCTGCGACCGCGACTTTACGGCGCTCAAGACCGTTTTGGAGGGCAGCGTTGCCGCACGCGCGAAGAACACGGTCGTTTACGCGACCAGCAACCGCCGCCACCTGCTGCGCGAAACCTTTGCCGACCGCCGCGGGGACGAGCTGCATTTAAACGACACGATGCAGGAAAGCTTCAGCCTCTCGGCCCGCTTTGGTCTGACTGTCACCTTTGAAAAGCCGGGAAAAGCTGACTATCTGACGCTGGTAAAAAGCCTGGCCGCGCAATACGGTCTTGCGCAGGACATGACCGTCCTACAGCGCGAGGCGGAAGCCTTTGCCCTCATGGGCGGCGGGCGCTCGCCAAGGCTTGCAAAGCAGTTTATCGAATATAAGCTTACAGTTTTAGATGCGGGCAGTTGCTAAGTCATGGGCATTTTCACCTGCCTTTCGGGCATGTTCTTGTACACAAAGTGATAAAACCGCTGCAAAATGATTTTTAATTTAGCAAAATAACCAGTTGACAATTTCGCTCGCTGTGCTGTAAAATCTAAGACAATCACACATGGATGAAATGCAGTGATGGGAATTAAGTACTTTCGATCGGGTCAAAGAGAGCCGCCGGCTGGTGTAAGGCGGTACCGCGGATCGGGGGAAGGTCCTCCCGGAGCATTCTGCTGAAAGGCGAAGCCGCCCGAGTAAGCAGCAACGGTATGCGCCCGTTACAGCGCCCGGCGTTGATAGACGCCGCTGAGTGGTTTTCCGCCTTCGGAGTGCAGCCCGAGGGGGAGGGCAATAAGAGTGGTACCGCAGAGGTTTCAGCCTTTGTCTCTTGAACGATGAGTTAGAGACATGGGCTTTTTTTGTTATCCAGCGGTTCATTCGCTTTAAATTGCTAAACATTATCTTACGATACGGGAGGAATGCGACTTGAAACTGACAGGCGCGGAAATCATCATGGAAGTCCTGATGGAGCAGGGTGTCACAGATATTTTCGGCTATCCCGGCGGGACGGTCCTGAATATCTATGAAGCGCTCTATAACCGCAGCGACAAAATCCATCACCACATCACAGCCCATGAGCAGGGCGCGACCCACGCCGCCGACGGCTACGCGAGAGCCACCGGCAAGACCGGCGTCGTCCTCGTAACGAGCGGCCCGGGCGTCACAAACACCGTTACCGGCATCGCCACCGCCTACCTTGACAGCATTCCGATGGTCATCATTACCGCAAACGTCGGCGTAGACCTCATCGGCAAGGACAGCTTTCAGGAGGTCTTCATCACCGGCATCACGCAGCCCATCACAAAGCACAATTACGCCGTGCGCGACATCACAAAGCTCGCCGACACCGTCCGCGATGCCTTCAAGATCGCAGGCAGCGGCAGAAAAGGCCCCGTGCTCATCGACGTTCCGAAGGACATCACCGCCGCCGTTTGCGAGTTCAAGCGCCAAACGCAGTGGGTCGAGCCGAAGCCGCCCGCCGCGCCGGAGGCCCATCTCCAAAAGGTTGCCGCAATGTGCAAAAAGGCAAAGCGCCCGGTCATCTGCTTCGGCGGCGGCGTTGTGAGCGCGGACGCGGGCGAAGCCATGGCAGAGTTCATCCACAAAACAAAAATTCCCGCCTGCCACACCATCATGGCAACCGGCATTCTGGGCTACGGGGACGAACTGGACCTCGGCATTCTCGGCATGCACGGCAGCGCTACGGCGAACCACGCGGTGGACGAAGCTGATCTGCTTTTAACCATGGGTATGCGCTTTTCAGACCGCGTTGCGCTGGACACGGCCGATTTCGCGCCCCATGCAAAAATCGTCCAGTTCGATATTGATGAGAGCGAAATTCGCAAGAACGTCGAAATCGACACTGCCGTCGTCGGCGACATCGGCACGGAACTGACGGCGCTGCTCCCGCTGGCGGAAGCGGTCACGCGTCCAAAGTGGATGGAAAAAATTGAAGCGTGGCGCAAGGCGGAGACCAATATCCACGACAAGCCGTTTTCAAGCATTCGCCCGCAGGAGATCATGGAGGTCATTGGCGACACCTGCGGCGACAACGTCATCGTTACAACCGACGTTGGCCAGCATCAAATTTGGGCGGCGCAGTTCTGTAAAAAGGTCCGTCCGCGCGGCTTTATCACGAGCGGCGGTCTCGGCACCATGGGCTTCGGCTACGGCGCGGCCATCGGTGCGCAAATCGCCGCACCGGACGCGACCGTTGTCCACATCACTGGCGACGGCTCCTTCCACATGAACATGAACGAATGCTGCACCGCCGTCAAAAACAATCTTCACGTCATCACAGTCATCTTTGACAATCAGGTACTCGGCATGGTCCGCCAGTGGCAAAAAATCTTTTACCACGAGCACTACTGCGAGACCGTCCTTGAGCGCACAACAGATTACATAAAGGTCGTCGAAGGCTTCGGCGGCACCGGTTTTAGAGCCGAAAGCAAGGAAGCCTTTGCACAGGTCATGGAAAAGGCGCTCAAATGCGAGGGTCCAGTCTGGATCGTCTGCCCCATCGACCGCGACGAGCGTGTGTTGCCCATGATCCCGGGCGGCGGCACCGTTCGCTCCATGATTGTGGAATAAGGAGGGAAACGTCATGAACAACGTCAATACAGCCGTCATTTCCCTGCTGGTTGAAAACAACGCCAACATGCTCTCCCGTGTCACAATGCTCTTCGGACGACGGGGCTTCAATATCGACTCCTTGACCGTTTCGGCCACAAACGACCCGGAAATTTCGCGCATCACCATCACGACGCGCGGCGATGAACGCATCATCGACCAGATCGTTTTGCAGACGAAAAAGCTCATCGAGGTTAAGGCCGTTCAGCTCATGGACGACCACGAGGCCATCCAGCGCGAACTGCTGCTTGTAAAAATCGCCGCAAAAGAGAAGCAACGCGGCGCAATTCGCGAAATATGCGATATTTATAAAGCCAGCATCGTTGACTTCTCTCCGACCAGCATCGTCTGCGAGGTCACCGGCAAGCCCTCCAAAATAAATGGCTTTCTCGACGTCGGCGCGGAGTACGAAATTCTGGAGCTGTGCGGCACCGGCGTCACGGCGATGGATCACGGCAGCAAGACTCTCGTCTGCGAAAACAAGGACCTGCACCGCTGCTAAATAGCTTTTTGAGCGCGAGGGCGCTTTATCAATATAGCCACGATAGATTTTATATTTGAAAGGACACAAAGAAAATGATCAACAAGTACTATGACAAGGACTGCAACCTCGGTCTTATCAAAAATCGCACCATCGCTATTCTCGGCTTCGGCAGCCAGGGCCATGCCCA